>NZ_JACJSJ010000229.1 GCF_014698115.1 Nostoc sp. FACHB-973 | reverse complement strand
CAAATGTCTTCTGAATTGATCTCCTCTTTGACAAGTTATGATTTCATCCTCGAAGCTCTATTTCATGAAGCTTTATTCTGTGCAGCTTCTTAGAGAATTGGTATTAATCGATTAAGAATTACTGTTGAACACGTTAATCGTCGCCTAAAAATCTTAAAGATTTTGGATTATAGATATCGAAATCGTCACCGACGTTTTGGGTTAAGGTCAAATTTAATCGCTGGAATTTATAATCACGAATTAGCACTATAAATCGTATAAAAAATAAAATTTATCCAATGATTTCAGTATTAATCAATAACTGAAGTGGTGTTTGCTGAGATATTTTTAATTAGCGATCGCCAGATAATACTTGCTAGAAGAAAATGATAACCTCTTACTATTTTAATGTCCCAAAATTGAAATAATCCTTAATTATACCACAAAATATTTATGCAAGAGTTCTTAAATATCGAAACTGATGATAGTGGCTTGTTTTTAGCGGGCAATACAGGAAATGATATGTACGTTGTTCAAAGTTTTGGTTAATACAGCGCTTCCTGCTGTTATGAAGTACAGTTTTTTCCCCACTCCCCGCTATCTCTTGTATCTTTTCAGGACTGAGAACGTACCTCATAACACCGGGAACTGCTGTATGTTCATCGGTTTGAGGATATGATGTCATGTTGACTATTTTAGACTTTTTAGAGTTAGTGTAACTAGGTATGTAAAGTTTTGTATGAGAATTCAATATTACTGGGAATGAGGTAAAATTTCCATGTACTATATCGGATTGTGGGTATCATCAAAAGATAGTATTTAAGGAAAAATGGCTCATTTCAATATTATTTGTCTACCTATAGACTACATTTTTAATTATAACAAATATTCAATTAATAATTCGTACAACAAGTACGTAGGCACAATTAAACCGAACTACATAAACTTATGTAAAGCGCCAAAAAAGCTTTCAAAATAGGCTTTTAAGCAATTTAAATTTCTTAATTTAGTTGTGTTTTTTAACGCCTACTTACTTAGTTACTTCAATGCAAGCAATTTCTGTGGGTATTTAACACAGGAAAGATGAAAGTATGCTTTTGCTAAAAAATACGTTATGACTGAGAATACGCCATATATGCAGCAAAGTTCAAAAGAAACCACTTACTATGAATATGGAGGCAGTGGCAGAGAAAAAGAACCCATCGCTATTATCGGTATGGGCTGCCGTTTTCCAGGTAGTGCTAATAGCCCAGAAGCTTTCTGGAAACTGCTGGTTTCGGGTGTGGATGCTATTACCGAAGTGCCAGAGTCACGCTGGAATATAAACAAATTTTACGACCCAGATATAACAAAACCAGGCAAAATGCGAACCCGCTGGGGCGGCTTTGTAGATCAGATAGACGAGTTTGATGCCCAATTTTTCGGGATTTTTCCGCGAGAAGCCTCACGCATGGACCCGCAGCAACGACTGACGCTGGAGGTAGCCTGGGAGGCCCTGGAGGATGCAGGACTGGTAAGCGAACGCCTTGCTAACTCGAAGACAGGGGTGTTTATTGGAATATCAACTAGCGATTACCTGAATATCCAAGGGTGCGATCGCGACTCCATTAACGCTTACACAAGCTTAGGCAACGTTCACTGTATCACCGCTAACCGCATTTCCTACATATTGAACCTCAAAGGGCCAAGTATGACTGTGGACACAGCCTGCTCTTCGTCGCTGGTTGCAGTTCATCTTGCCTGTCAAAGTATTTGGAATGGAGAGTCTGTGCTGGCGATCGCAGGAGGCGTCAATGCGATGCTCGGGCCAGAAGTCAGCATAGGATTTTCTAAGGCCTCAATGCTTTCTCCCGATGGGCGTTGCTTTACCTTTGATGCGCGAGCTAATGGTTATGTCCGCGCCGAGGGTGCTGGTATTGTTGTCTTGAAGCCTTTATCTCAAGCGCAAGCAGATGGCGATCCAATTTATGCGGTAATTCTTAGCAGTGTAGTTAACCAAGACGGTAAAACCAAGGGGATCGCGGTTCCTAACAGAAAGTCCCAAGAAGCAGCAATCCAAGAAGCTTGCCGTCTGGCGGGGATATCGCCACAGCAGATACAGTATGTTGAAGCTCACGGCACAGGCACACCTGTAGGCGATCCCATAGAAGCGATGGCTTTAGGAAACGTAGTGGGTAAAAATCGGACTCCCGGAGACTATTGCACTGTTGGTTCAGTTAAAACCAACATTGGACATTTGGAAATAGCATCGGGAATTGCAGGTTTAATCAAAACAGCCCTAGCCATTAAGCATGGACAGATTCCGCCACATCTGCACTTTCAGACACCGAATCCGAGAATCCGTTTTGAGGAATTGGGGTTACGGTTGCCTACCACCCTTGAGCCTTGGCGAAACGAAAATGGGCCGCGCATCGCCGGTGTCAATTCCTTTGGATTTGGCGGAACGAATGCCCACGTTCTTTTATCAGGATTAGCAACGGATGCTGTAACAGATATAGCCGATTCAGACCAAGAGAATCGCGCTCTACTATTGCCCCTATCGGCAAAAAGTCCAGAAGCTCTGATGGCTGTGGCACAAGTAACCCATGACTTTTTAGTAGGTATTGATGCGAATTCTGATGTTTCATTATCGGACATCTGCTATACTGCCAGTCTGCGTCGGGGTCATTACGACCATCGGTTAGCGTTGGTAGGCAATTCCTTTGCAGAACTGGTAGAAAATCTGCAAGCATTTCTGGCGGGAGAAAACCGTCCAGGTTTATCTTCTGGTTATCTAGCTCCAAAATTTAAACCCAAACTGACTTTTGTTTTTTCCGGTATGGGGTCTCAGTGGTGGGCAATGGGGCGTCAATTATTGGAGTCAGAAGCCGTATTTCGAGAGGTGATCAAAAAGTGCGACGAATTGCTGCGGCAATATGTTGATTGGTCATTGTTAGAAGAACTGACAGCATCAGAAGAGAATTCCCGCATCAACTCTAGCCAAATCGCTCAGTGTTCCATCTTTGCCATACAAATTGCTTTAGCTGCTTTGTGGCGTTCCTGGGGCATTACGCCCCAAGCAATCGTAGGTCACAGTGTTGGCGAAGTGGCAGCTGCCCATGTTGCTGGAGTTCTGAGTCTAGAAGATGCCGTGCGGGTCATTTTCCACCGCAGCTGCACTCAAGCCAAAGTATCTGGCAAAGGGACAATGCTAGCTGTTGGGCTGTCTTCAGAAGAAGCCGAGCGGGTATCAGCAGAATTAGGATACCAGAGTTGTGTTTCGATTGCGGCGGTTAACAGTCCCAGTGCCGTCACCCTGGCTGGAGATAGCGCCGCTTTAGAAGAAATTGCCAAATCTTTGCAGCAAAAACAAATTTTCTGCCGATTCCTGCAAGTTGAGGTGCCTTATCACAGCCCCTTGATGGAGCCATTAAAGGCAGAGCTAGCACAATTATTGCAAGAAATCAAGCCTTAAACAGCCACAATTCCCTTGTTCTCTACCGTTACTAGCAAGCAGGTAGACGGTTTGGAATTGGATGGCACCTACTGGGGTCTTAACATGAGGGGGCCAGTGCTGTTTGCAGGGGCGATCGCTTCTTTGATTAAAGCAGGTTACAACCCCTAGCTATCTAGTTGGTATACAAAGCAGGTAAGCTGAGGAAAGCACCTAGCAGCAGTAAAAAATTAGTGATAGTAAAGTTGCCTCGCCATCGCCCAGAACGAAAATTCAGTAACATCAAACGAATAATTTTAGAATGTTCGCTCATCGAATGTGTGCATTGTGGTAAAGAGTTAGTTCTACGTAGACCAAGGCATATGCGTAAAACCATTCAAACAATGGATGGTGCAGTGTTTGTGGCAGGTAAAAGTAAAGAATGTACCAATCCCAATTGCACACATTTTGGTAAACATTACTACGCTACTGGGGTGCTAAAGTACAGTCTGCCTTACAGTACCTACGGGCTAGACGTGCTGGCATTTATTGGTTGGCAACATGAACATGAGCATCAACAGTTGGTAGAAATTCAACGCTCATTAAACCAGCGCGGTGTTGAAATTAACGAAAGCAATGTGGGCAAGTTATACGGTCAATTTTTGGCACTGTTGGGTGGAACGATTGCACATACGGCTGAGAAGTTAGCTGCGACAGCGATTGAACAGAGTTATTACAGATGTTTCAACCTGACCATCAACAAAATCCGGCACAGTTTGCTCTCAAAAAAAAGTTACAACGTTTATGGGATAAATACAGTACTGACTTATTACACTGCTATGATATCCCTGGTTTGCCACCAGATAACCTGAAAATCGAGTCTTTATTTAGTCATTTGCGTCGCCATCAGCGACGTATTAGTGGACGCAAATCAACTGTTGAATTACGTGATTTGGGCCAATATCAAGTTCTATTTGTAGCTCAAAACGAAAAACAGTTACTTCAACAAATTCGGGAAGTACCTATAGCTGAGTATAAAACTCAACGTCGTAGATTAGCGATCGCACAAGCTCCTCGCCAACAAAAACGTCGCCTTCATCGTAATCCAGTTAGCACAATACAATCTTTGGTCAATCAACATCAGGAACTTCTCACTGTGCTTGAGTTTCAAGCTCTTAAATACTAATTAGACAGCCAGGGGATATACCTCCTCTCAATTGCTTTCTAGTTCCGAGCGTGACCATAACATCGACCTGTTCGGCCCAGTTGCCGTTAACGGTGCATGGCAGGCAAAAGCGGGACTGGGATTTGATGTATCTCACTTTCGAGTCAACTGGAAACGAAAAGTAGTCTATTGTCCCCAAGGTAAGCGCAGTAGTCGGTGGAAAAATACTAAAGACGTTTATGGACATCCAGTAATTCACGTTAACTTCCGTACAAAAGACTGCAAGAGTTGTCCTGTCCGCTCTCAGTGTACCCGTGCAAAATCCGACCCACGAGCGTTAACTATACAGGCACAACCCGATTACGAAGCCCTTCAAAAAGGCAGAGAGCGACAAAAAACCGAGGAATTTCAAAAACAGTATGCACTGCGCTCAGGGATTGAAGGAACTATTTCTCAGGGCATCCGAGCTTTTGAATTGCGCGATTGCCGTTATATTGGTCTAGCTAAAACTCACTTACAACATATCCTGACTGCTGCCGCTATCAATCTAGGTCGAGTTTTCGCTTGGTTGGAGGAAATCCCACGGGCGAAAACTCGCTCCTCACACTTTGCGAGACTGGTAGACTCTACTGTGTGCTAGAAAATATCCGTGATTGCTTGTTGCTTAAATATTAATAGAATTTGATCATTTCCCGTGTATTACATGGTTAGGCTGGCTATTCTAAGTTAAACTTACGATGTAATACACGGTGAAATTGATGTTAAAACGGGATATTCAGGGAAAGTTTGCGCTCAAGAATGATGATTATCGTGAAGTACGTTCTTTGCGACTGACTGATGACACCTGGAAAAGCTTAGGGATAGCCTCTGAATGTTTGGGTTTAACTAGGGCTGACTATTTAGAACACATTGTTAGACATAACACTCTACCAAGTATTACACGGGAAGACTCAGAATTTTTAGCTCCTGATCAGGGGCAAAACGAACCCCAACCGAGTATTACACGGCAGAGCGAGTTTTCTCTAACATCTGATACGGAGCGCGAAAGACAGTCTGTTGGTTTACCAACTATAAGAGAACTTGAAATTTTACGCGATGCCTTCGGCGCGGCGTAGCCATCGCATTATGTCTGAACTGAAATTAGGTAAGCAAGCTACTGGGTATAAAAATGTTCAGAAGGTTCTCAATCGTTTCATTTCTGAACTAATCGGTTCAGTTTAGCTGTTTGGGGAATTCGCCAACGGTATCCGTATCTCGGCTCAATATGTTATACATGATGACTATCGTCTACGTTTCGGGATTGAGAGTAGCTATCGTATGAAAAACCAGTGCCGAATCAAAAATACTATTAAAAATCCCACCATTCGGCTTTTATTTGTA
>NZ_JACJSJ010000228.1 GCF_014698115.1 Nostoc sp. FACHB-973 | reverse complement strand
GGGGCAAAGAACCAAGATGATTGTCCCAAGGGGTACATCAGGAATACACTGACGAATACCGCGATGGGGGCTGAAAATGCCAAGGCGTTGTAGGGACGAATTCCTACTAGCCGCGCAATTTCAAATTGCCGCAACATGAAGCCAATTAAAGCAAAGGCTCCGTGCAGGGCTACGAATGGCCACAATCCACCCAATTGGAACCAACGGGTGAGGTCGCCTTGGGCTTCTGGTCCCCACAATAGCAATAGGGAATGTCCTAAGCTGTCTGCTGGGGTGGATACTGCCACTGTCAAGAAGTTACAGCCTTCCAAGTAAGAGGAGGCTAAACCGTGGGTGTACCAAGAGGTGACGAAGCTTGTGCCGGTCAGCCAACCGCCTAGTGCTAGGTAAGCGCAAGGGAACAGTAGTAACCCTGACCAACCTACGAATACAAAGCGATCGCGCTTGAGCCAGTCATCTACTACGTCAAACCACCCTCTTGTACTCGGGGCGCGTCCAACTGCGATGGTCATCGGACTAAAATCCTCTTTTTTTACTAAAATTGCAACGTTTTTGAACCAGCGCCGCCTTAAAAGTTTCCTTTATTTAGCGATCGCCGTGAGGAATTAACGTTTTTTTGACAATCTCAACAGCCTAAAAGCAACTGAGATTCTGAGAGCTAGCTGCCTAGTTAAGTCACTATTTCTCAGACCTATGCCATTACACGTACCACTGGCTAGTAACTTAGCTTGTGGTAACTTAATGATTCTTAACTTATCATATTAGTTCGGTTTTGGCCAGACACACGCAAGCGAATCAGGTATTTAACACGAACGTATATTAATAATATGAATATCAGAATTTTTACAATTTGACACAACTTTTCTCAGAAATCTAAACAATTGGGATTAGGGACTGGGGATTAGGGATTGGGGATTAGGGATTGGAAAACTCTTCCCCAATACCCAGTACCCAGTCCCCAATACCCAGTCCCCAGTCCCCAATACCCAGTTGCAATATGTCCCGATTCAATGGCAGACTTAAAAAGAGAGTATCTCACAGGCAATGGTAGTTCAATGACGGCATCAACAACGATTAACAAAGGCGATCGCCTGCTGCATCAAAACGTTCTCGGTTCTCGTCGGTTCAGTAACTACTGGTGGGCAACTATCGTTACCTTAGGAGCAACAGGCTTTTTACTAGCTGGCATATCCAGTTACCTAAAAATTAATTTACTCATAGTTACCGATGCAACTCAACTGATATTCGTCCCTCAAGGATTGGTGATGGGCTTATATGGCAGCGCTGGCTTGCTATTAGCTACATACCTATGGTTAGTAATTTTATGGGATGTGGGAGGCGGTTACAACGAATTTAATCAGGAAACCGGCACAATTAAAATATTCCGTTGGGGATTTCCTGGCAAAAATCGTCAAATTCAAATTGATAGCCGCATAGAAGATGTGCAATCTGTGCGAATAACTGTCAAAGAAGGTCTTAATCCCCGTCGCTCACTCTATCTCCGCGTTAAAGGTCGTCGAGATATACCCTTAACACGAGTCGGACAACCCGTATCTTTAACAGAGTTAGAAACAGAAGGCGCAAAGCTAGCTCGGTTTTTGGGAGTACCGTTAGAAGGGCTTTAAAGGACTGGGGAATGGGGAGTGGGGAGTAGTGAGTGGGAAGTGAGAACTCGCGACTAGAGAAAAGTTTTCTGAATACCCAATCCCCAGTACCCGATACCCAGTCCCTAATTCCTCTGAAAACGATAAGATACTTGAGTTGAATCAGTAACTAGCAATGCGGTTGAAAATTTCACAATTTTTGCTTTCTCTGGCGATCGCCAGTGCTTTGATGTTGGCAGGATGTTCAACACAGCAAGTCCCTTCTAATACTTCTTCTGCAACATCGACAGCTACCTCAAACGCAAGTGAGGCAAGTACCAAGACAACTACTGAAGCAACGTCTGTATCTCAAAGTATCGATGAGAGTGTTCCTGGAATCGCAAATTTACCAAGGCTGGAAGGCAAGGCTACTGTGGTGCTTACAGTTAAAGGTTCGCCAATTACTATCGAAGTAGACGGTACCAACGCCCCAATTACAGCCGGTAACTTTGTAGATTTAGTGCAAAAAGGTGTCTACAATGGCTTAGCTTTCCACAGAGTTGAGCGCGGAACTCCGGAAAAACCACAGCCGTTTGTTGTTCAAGGTGGCGATCCCCAAAGCAAAGACCCAAAATTTCCTGTAGATCAATTGGGAACGGGTAGCTATATTGACCCAAAAACCGGAAATATTCGTTATATACCTTTAGAAATTAAACCAAAAGGCTCAAATACACCGCTTTACAATAAAACATTTGATGCTACTGCTCAACCCGTTGTATTGCCCCATAAACAAGGTGCGGTAGCAATGGCGCGATCGCAACAACCAGATTCCGCTTCTTCACAGTTTTATTTTGCCTTGGCAGATATAGGATTCCTAGATGGTAACTACGCCGTGTTTGGCAATGTCACTCAAGGCTTCGATGTAGTCAACAAAATTCAGCAAGGCGATCGCATCGACTCTGCTAAAGTTACCCAAGGTGCAGAAAATCTGAAAACACCAGGACAGTAAGACGATGAGGGAGATGAGGGAGTAGGGGGAGATGAGGAAGAAAATACTACCTCATCCCCCAAAATCGAAATTCGTGAAGGTTGTTGTTACTGGTATTGGTTTAGTTTCTGCCTTGGGTGGCAGTTTAGAAGATAGTTGGCAAAATTTGCTAGCAGGTAAATCTGGAATTCGATTACTTCAACCATTTCCGGAACTTACACCACTTCCTCTAGCTTTGATTGGGCAACAACCAGCCGAGTTGACAACGTTAACTCAGCTGGTTGTTGCTTCCGCTTTGCAAGATGTCGGCTTAATTCCACCTTTAGCTGATTGCGCTGTAGTAATTGGCTCAAGTCGCTCTTTTCAAGCATCTTGGGAAGTCTCGGCGCGGCAAATGTATGAGGACGCAAAGAATTTCTCCGCGTCCCCGTGTCCCCGCATCCCCGCGTCCTCTTTAAAAAATTGGCTAGATACTTTGCCTCACATGAACGCGATCGCAGCTGCGCGACAAATTGGTGCATCTGGGATAGTTCTGGCACCAATGGCTGCTTGTGCTACTGGAATTTTATCTATTGCCCAAGCAGCTATGCTCATACAAACTGGGCAATGTCAACAAGCGATCGCTGGCGCAGTGGAAGCACCAATTACACCTTTGACTTTGGCAGGGTTTGAGCAGATGGGTGCTTTGGCAAAAACTGGCGCTTATCCTTTTGATTTGCACCGCGAAGGCTTAGTTTTAGGTGAAGGTGCAGCTGTGTTTGTCTTGGAATCAGCAGAGTTGGCAAAACAGCGTCAAGCAAAAGTGTATGGTGAAATTCTCGGTTTTGGCTTAACTAACGACGCATATCATAGCAATTCACCGGAACCTGAGGGCAAAAGTGCGATCGCTGCTATCAAACAATGTCTAGAACGTAGTTGTCTATTACCAGCCGATATCGATTACATTCATGCTCATGGCACAGCTACCCAGCTAAATGACCAAATGGAGAGTATGGTAATCCAGCGTTTGTTTCCCCAAGGCGTAGCAGTTAGTTCCACCAAGGGAAGCTCAGGTCATACACTAGGAGCATCTGGAGCCTTAGGCGTGGCTTTTTCTTTGATGGGGCTAAAGCATCAAATTTTACCGCCTTGTGTGGGATTGCAGCAACCAGAGTTTGATTTAGATATAGTTACAGCAGCCCGCCTCAGTAATATTAGCCATGTATTATGTTTGAGTTTTGGCTTTGGTGGACAGAATGCAGCGATCGCATTATCAAGGTAAGACGCGATAAATCGCCGTCAAGACGAAGGACTGATTTTTGTAGAGACGGCGATTTATCGCGTCTCTTGTCTTAACCGAACAGCTAATTTGCTTCTTTAGCATAGTAAAAAATAAAAAACTGTAACAAAAACTACAAAAATCCTATTTTTCTAAAAAAAAGGATAAGCTAGGCAATATATTAGATCCGGTTCGCGCACAGACCGCGATTAGGAGAAAACTTTATGACTTTAGCATCTGTGTTGCCGTTGGAACCTGCTTCTCCAGCGCATATTTGCCCATTCGATCAAGCGTGTAGTTACTTAGAGGCTGCGGCTAGGGAATTAAGATTAGATCAGGGATTGATAGAAATTCTCAGCCATCCACGCAAAGTGGTAACAGTTTCGATTCCTGTGAAATTAGATAATGGAGAAATACAAGTTTTTGCTGGACATCGAGTGCAGCACTCTGATGTTTTAGGCCCTTACAAAGGCGGAATTCGTTACCATCCGGCTGTGACACTGCGGGAAGTTTCAGCTTTAGCAATGCTAATGACTTGGAAATGTGCGTTGTTGGGTATTCCTTATGGTGGTGCTAAGGGTGGTATTGCGATCGATCCAAAACGTTATAGTGTTGGGGAACTAGAACGGATTAGCCGTCGTTATATCAGCGAGTTGATTAAAGATATTGGCCCTTCCGTAGATATTCCTGCACCAGACATGGGTACTTCCGCCCGTGAGATGGCTTGGATGATGGATACTTACTCTGTAAATGTCGGTCATGCAGTACCAGGGGTTGTGACTGGGAAACCGATTTCTATCGGTGGTTCTAGGGGACGGGAAATGGCAACCGGACGCGGCGCGATGATTGTTGTCCGTGAGGCGCTAGCAGACCAAGGTAAATCCTTGGCGGGAGTGCGAGTAGTTATTCAAGGTTTTGGTAATGTTGGCGGTGCTGCGGCTGAATTACTATACGAAGCGGGAGCGAAAATTATCGCTGTTTCTACAAGTGCTGGGGGAGTATTTTCCCAAGATGGTCTTGATATTCCTAAGTTGAAAGCCTACGCCGCTGAGAATCGCAAGAGTATTGTGGGTTTTCCGGAAGCGGTAGCAATTAGCAATGCAGATTTATTAACTTTGCCTTGCGATGTCTTGATACCAGCAGCTTTGGAGAACCAAATCACCGAAGAAAATGCGAATCAGGTGCAGGCGCAAATTGTCGCCGAAGCAGCTAACGGACCGGTGACTCTTGAGGCTAGCTTGTCATTAGAAGCGCGGGGTGTGACAGTCCTACCAGATATTTTGGCCAATGCTGGCGGTGTAGTGGTGAGTTATTTGGAGTGGGTGCAGGGTCTTTCTTACCTATTTTGGGATGAGGAACGCGTCAACCGCGAAATGGAACATTTGATGGTGCAGGCTTACCACCAAGTGATTCAGCAGTCGAAGAAGCGACAAGTTTCTTTAAGGTTAGCAGCTTATACACTGGGGGTAGGTAGAGTGGCTCAAGCGCTGACTGACAGGGGTCTTTATCCTTAAGGTTTAGAGACATGGGGCGGTTTGTAATTAAATAGACAAAATAGTAGAGGCACAATATATATACTGTGCCTCTACTATTTTGTGTTTGTCTTTAATGGTACAACAGAAATAATAATCAAATACTCGGTATATATGGCAACCGACCTCCAAAAACAGGGATTATTGTTTCTGCGTCAAGCCCTTGATAACTCCACAGCTGACTTTCGCCCTGGACAATGGGAAGCTATTGAAGAATTACTCCACCAAAACTCGCGTTTGCTTGTTGTTCAACGCACTGGTTGGGGTAAAAGTTTAGTTTATTTTTTAGCAACTCGCTTGTTACGAGATAGAGGTGCTGGTTTTACTCTTTTGATTTCGCCACTACTAGCTTTGATGCGAAATCAAATTGCCGCAGCCGAACGCATTGGTGTCAAAGCTAAAACAATCAATTCCAGTAATACAGAAGAATGGCCACTAGTAGCAGAACAGTTGCTAGCAGGAAAAGTAGACATTCTGCTAATGGGACTTAAACAAAACTAAAAAGGAAAAAAGGGTATAATGTTTAACTAGCATAGCTTTCACGTTGAAAAAAGCTCATGAAAGAAACCACCCCCGCAGCCATGCCGCCATGCT
>NZ_JACJSJ010000227.1 GCF_014698115.1 Nostoc sp. FACHB-973 | reverse complement strand
ACCTTTATTGCTCCTTCCCAGTCCCCAGTCCCCAATCCCCAGTCCCTTACCTCTACAAGTCATTCAGAAATCAAATCGGATTGCTATATGTAATCTAAGTGGGAATCATAACTAAATTATCCGGACATGATACTATACCGTTTAACCTTAAGATTGATACAGATAGGGACATCTAGCAAAAAGATGGGGGCAGGAATATTTCGGACGAGTCTAATCGCCTAAGTCCTGTATTGATGCAATATCTGCCGCACTTGTTGATGCTAAGGCTACACATTGACAGGAAAGACCAAATTTGATTTGAAAAACCGCGTCTGTCGTGAGGGCGCAGCATTGTTTAAAACCGGACAACTCTTGGAGACGCTACCGCGAACGTCCCGCTGCGCTAACGCCCGCAAGTGGCGCGAAACTAGTATTAAATTTTTTTCACTCATTTAAAACTCTATCTCTTCCCTACGGGACGCTGCGCGTAGCTTGCTTCCCTGTAAGGGTACATGGGTAGAGTATTCTGAATTCTGAATTCTGAATTCTGAATTCTGACTCCTTTTTATGGTTACAGATTTAGGTTTATATCCTGCTGGTAAAAGTTCTTAGGTTTTTATCCAGCCAATTACAGGAGCTTTAACTTTTCTGTGGTCAATGTAAATTGAACCTTAAAGCTACCCATCTCAAAGCTTTGTCAACCAAGCCTCCCATTGTTTGGCAGCTTTGTCGCGTTCTGCCTCTGGTGCTGCGGGATCGTAACTTCCCAAACTCTGCCACAACTGATTCCAGTCTTGCCCTTGGGGTAGCTTAGTCACCACAGCCTTAACAACTAAAAAAGCCCGTTCACGAGTCAAATCGTTGGGTGCTTGCAGCAGAGGAACTACCAAAGGTAGAACATCTTTACTGCCTTGCATTAAAGGATACATCGAAGCTGTATAGGGATTGTGCAGGATATCAGGATAATCATCAAGGGTGGCAACCAAAGCGCTCAATGACCGTTTATCCCCTAATTTGTGTAAAGCTGTGGCAGCACGGGCACGTACTTCTGGATTACTGTCATGGGTGGCTTGGAACAAAGCATCGGCACTGGTAGGATCGGCAATTTCGCCCAGTCCTTCGGCCGCCAGCCGACGGGTGCGGGGGTTGGAATGTGTCAAGGCTTCCAACAAAACAGGAGTTGCTTTTTTGCCTAAGCGGATTAATTCAGCCAAAGCCAAACCACTAGTGTCTTGATCTGTGGAGTAAAGCCGTGTTTTGATTTGCTCCATCGGTGTAGCGGTAGCATCTTGATTATTCATGTATAAATTTCCTCCAATGAGCAGTATCAAAACTGTCACGAATATTCCTGCTGCTCTCTGCTTCACGGTGTCGCCCCTCCGCCCCCTGCTGCTGGTGCTGCTGCTGGCTCATGTTTAAAGCTCAAAACCACCCGACGATTACCGCGACGATTTGCTTCTGCATCTTGGTTAGTAGTGGCATCAGGAGTAAAGTCTTCAGTTGCTCCAGAGCCGATAGTTACAGCACTAATCTGAGCTTCAGGTACACCCTTAGCACGTAGGGCATCTCCGACTGCACTGGCTCTGCGTAAAGACAGATCTAGGTTGTGTTGAGAAGCACCACCGCGCCTATCAGCGAAGCCTTCGGGAGTGACTTGTACATCAGGGAACCGCCCTAGATAATCCAAGAATGTATCAATCTTGGCTGTTTCGGTGGCACTCAATACATCGCTGTCGAAATCAAAGTAAAAAATAACTGGCTCATGTACGTAGAAATCTCGATGTTTCTCCAGAGCCGCATCGAAAGTGGCTGATTGTCCCTCTTGTACTGATGCGTTTTCATTCTGAACCACCCCAGAGCGGATCTCGAAGTTCCAATGAAGGGCACCATAAGTTGTCATGGTATCTTCGCCCTTGGCCACTGTCTCGAAATCAAAGTTCAGATCAGTGTTTGCTGGGTTGACTGTCGGGTATCCAGGTGCATCAGTTAGTTCTGCTGCTTTGATATCGCCGGGGTCATTGGAGCGTTTGTAACCGATAATCGCTCCTTGTGCGCCACCGGAAGAAGGTCGTGAAAGTCCGGGGGTGGCGGGATTGGGTTGAGCGGGATTAGGATTCGCTGGATCGCTACTGGTATCAAAGGGATACTGGGGTGGCAAAGCGCTGCCCGCTGGGGCATCAGTTCCTGCACCACCTGTGGCTGGTGCATCATTGTGCAGTACATCAGTGAAATATCCGCCCTCAACTCCCGTGGTGGCATCAGCGGTGGTGCGTAGGCTAGCACCACGAGCAGCAGGTAAAGACTGGGGTTCGATATTTGCGCCGCCTGCATCTGTCAGACGCACAATCTGAATCAGTCCAATTTGGTTAGAGTAGGGAGCGGTGACTGAGGGTTCAAACGCAATCCTGATGGGTAAGTTCGATCCACCCGTGGTGGCATCCACTTTAAACAAACCGTTAGTCAGGTTGTATGTGGGGTCAATTGCCCGTTGAATTAATTTTCTCTGGGCTGCACCCGTCTGCTGTACCACATGAGTCAATTCATGGGCAGTTAAAGCGTCATTACCTGGTGACTTACCTGCACCAAAGAAAATATTTTGCTTGTGGGTAAATGCTTGAGCATTCAAATCCCGATTCATTTGAATTGCTTCACTGCCTGTGTGTACCCGTACTTGACTGAAATCAGTACCAAAACGGGGTTCCATAAAGGAGCGCACGTCATTCGGTAAGGGGCTACCTGTACTTTCACTACTGTTTAGCCGACTTTCAAAATTGTCTCCACCTTGGAAGCCCGTATCTGTAGCGAGTTGTGGCGATGCCTCTTGTTGTGAAGTCTTCCTTTGGATAGATGTATGTAGAGGTTTAGTTTGTAATTTTTCCTCTTGTTCATCTTCTTCATCTTCTTCTAGCATTGCCTCGCGTTGCACCAGTGGAGTGATAGCAGCTGCTAAAGGCTTGGTTTGCACTTCCTCTTGAGTGTGTGCATCCTGTAAACCGATGCTACCCTGGTTGGCCTTTGGCTCAGGTATCGCCATTCCCATAATCTGGTCAGCAACTTTATTGGCTTCCTGCTCATATTGGTCATCTGGTTCGCCAACGGTGAGTTTTGCTTGTGGGCAATGCAAGGAGATGCGACTAATGTCGTGAGTAAGGGGTGATTGTTTGACGGCTTCTGGTTTAGCTTGCAATAATTGCTCTTGGCCAGACTGGGTTTGTTGAAGGTCGGGTGATGCCTCAGTTAATATTTGGGGCGCAGCAGTATTTATTTGTGAACCAAAGCTCGGTATTGGGTTCGCCAGTGTGGCAATATTTGGCGAGGCAAGGGAAGAATTCGTCAAATGTGATGCGGTTGATTTTTTTTGTTGCAGCGTGCGTAGCCCCTTAGGGGCTTGTCGATAGACATCGCTCATTTTACCCTTCCTCCATCAATACCTGAGCTAGGGCATATTATTTTAGACACATCATAGCAATTTGTTTTGTTGCGATCGCCATAAACTTAACGATTTGAGACTGATTAATTAGGGCATGGGATATGGGGCAAAACAGTTGTCACTTCGGAGTAAATAAGTGCGGTTTCCCACTCCTAACTCCTCACTCCCAACTCCCACTCCCAAGACTAGAATTAGAATTGACGTGACGTTCCCTAGTAGCCAAAGTGTCAGACTCTCTGCCATTGCGCGATCGCTATATTGCTTTAATCGATGAAATTGTCGAAACCACCCTCAAGGGCAAAATTAGCTCTGTGGAACAGGTGTATCAAATGCTGCTTAAAAACATAACTTCTGGGACAGGGGAAGTGTTTGAGCTAGTTTTGAGCGATCGCCTGAATGCCCTCCAAAGTCAAGTAGATAGTGAAAAAGACGAACTCAAAAAAGCTAAAGCTACTCGCAGTTTGAGAGCCATTAAAACGATTCAAACTCAATGGCAACGCTGGCAAGAGCAAAACAAAGCTACAGAAGCGATCGCTTCTGCGGTTACAGAAATTACTACAGCTTCTGCTAACGAGCGTTTGGCAGCATTTGTCCGTGTTACTGACCCAAATCAGAAATATCCACTAAATTTACCCCAATTACAGCAGTTAGCAAAATCATTACAGCAATTTGCCCAAGTAGATGCTGATTTACAACAATTTTCCGAAGGTATTACCCGTGGTTTAGCATCTTGGCAACGCCTACAAGAAAATTTGCTCAGTTGGATGTACGAGCAAAAAGAATCTTTGGGATTTGGCGGTGTACCAGGTGAACGCGGCCCGTGGGCGAGTTGGGCGAAGCAACTTAATAGTGAGTTACCCCAAGCACTGTTTCGCACCTTAGCAATGGAGGAATCTGCAATTCAATTTGCCGAACAGCAGCGGGGTATCACACTTAGAGATTGGGTGGAAATGGCATTAATTTTACAATATTTGCAACGAGGCTTAATAAACTGGTTTGACCAACAAGCTTACGATGTAAAAGCGGGGCCAAAGTTGTCCATTTCCACTTTTTTGACCTTTGCAGTGATTTGGAGTCAGTTAGCAAGTGGTTTTCAAAGCATTGGTACAGCATATAGCGATGCTTGTTCTCAAATTATGCTGCAAATTCTGCGAACCTTTGCCCAACGTTCATATTTTCCCCTTTACGGCGGGATTTTTGCCTCGTTTTCTGGTAGTTATCTCAGAAATGCCCTAGATTATTTGGATGAGCCACTGCGCCCAGCAGAAAAAACCCAAGAAAAAGCACGGATTTTGACACTTTTAGGTTATTCACAACGTGCTTTGGGACAATATCAGCGCTCTTTGGACTTTCATCAGCAGGCGTTGGAGATATCTAGGAGTGCAGGCGATCGCCCCTGTGAAATTGCCAATCTCAACCACCTCAGCCGTACCTACGTACAACAGCAAAATTATGCTGAGGCAATTAACTACAGTCAACGAGCATTAATATTGAGTCGGCAAGCAGGCGATAAAACAGGAGAGGCAAACGCGCTGGTAAATTTAGGTTACAGCGAAGTCATGCAGGCTCAGCAACTAGAAAATCTAGAACCAGAAACCTATGAATCAGCAATTAACTATTTAGAACAAGGTTTAAAGTTGTCAGAAAAATTAGGCGATATTCCAAGTAAAGCCTTATGTATCAGCAGCTTAGGAATTGCTTATTTAGTAATTGGACAACATCAAACTGCAATTAAATATCTCGAAGATGCTTTCAAAATAGCTCAAGTTTCTGGTGATTTGTATCTCCAAGGACGGAATTTAGCTTATTTATCTGAAGCTTATTATCATTTGCAAAATGCCGAAAAAACTATTTACACAGGCAGCTTAGGAATGTATCTTTTGAACCAAATTGCTTCTCGTGAATGGCGTCAACCAGCAGGGTTACTGACAATTTTACAGGGACAAATAGGGACAGAAACTTTCCAAAAATTATTACAGCAACATCGTTCTAAAATGATTGCGCTTATTGGTGTAGACGGCTATGATTACATCCCGCAATTGTTGGAAGAATATAAGCGAGATATTTGACACTCCCCCCGATAAATCGACGGGGATTCTTGGTTCAACGAAACCACTTAACCTAGAGTCCTTGCGTCATCTAGACCAGAGGTGGGATTCTCCCCAAGCGCTAACTTTCCGAGTGCCCCTCGGTAGTTGCATTGCTGAGGCAGTGCGTTGGGCGGCTATGCCGACTTGAAGCAACTGCCGTGCAAGTCCTGTTTAGTTTGAAACAATTTGTTCCAAAATTCTGAGTCGTCTAGCCCCTATGAATCTTTTACCTACTGTTAGGAGGAAACTAGAACAATACAGTAGAACCGCATAGATTCAATTATCAAGGTTCAGTGCTTTGTCTTTCGACAGCTAGGTTTTTTAAGTGGTTGATTACCTTTCCACTATCATTAGTATAGTATATTGGTACACTAATTAATTGAAAGCCGTCGTAGAACGACGGGGCTTTAAACCCAATTTTTCGGTAATTACGAACGGTTCTATAGGAGTAGTATTTGATTTTTGAAAAAATCTAAGTAGTATGTAGGGTGTGTTATGGCGTAGCCTAACGCACCCGAACCTTTGTGTGGTGCGTTATGCCAAAGG
>NZ_JACJSJ010000226.1 GCF_014698115.1 Nostoc sp. FACHB-973 | reverse complement strand
ACTGGTGATTAGGGATTAGGAATTAAGAATACCCAGTCCCCACTCCCCAGTCCCCACTCCCCAGTCCCCAGTCCCCAATCCCCAGTCCCCAGTCCCCAGTCCCCAGTCCCCACTCCCCAGTCCCCACTCCCCAGTCCCCACTCCCCAGTCCTCAATCCCTAAACTTTAGGAGTCACAATAATGTCTGTTGAACAACGCTCCGGTTTATTGCCTTATCTTTTCTCGTCTGTATCTGAAGATACCAACAAACCCGCACCCCTCGTGTTATTTCTACACGGAGCGCGCGATCGCGGGACGGATCTGAATGTACTGCTGAAATGGGGTCTACCTCGTTTTGTGAATGAATCAAGCCCCTTACCTTACTTCTTTGCAGCCCCCCAACTTCCTGAAGAACAGACTTGGGTAGATCGAGAATCAGATGTCATTGCTTTGCTTGATGAACTGATTGCCTCCCACCCCATCGACCCGTCCCGTGTCATCTTATCTGGGTTCAGTTTAGGTACAGCTGGAACATGGCATATCGGCGCTTCCCACCCCGATCGCTTTGCCGGTCTGGTAGCAGTATCTGGCCGTGTCCCCAAAACCTTAGAAGCCAGTCAAATTGCTGCACTCAAGGAAATTCCCATTCAAATATTCCAAGGTGCCAAGGATGAAAAACTGCCCATTGAAGATACACAGCAGATTGTCGATACCTTGCGCGGACTGGGAGGAATAGTAGATTTTACCGTATTCCCTGAAGGCGATCACTTTATTGCAGATGAGGTATACGGCGATCCGAAGTTACAAAACTGGCTGGTTTCAGTAAGTCGGCGTCAAACTTCTGTACTTGCTTAATCCATATAATTCAGTAATCACTGAATCCTTTTTTCAACAAGTGGCAGTGAGGAATTGGTGTCAACTTCAACCAAAGCTATTGAAACTCTCGTTTCCAGGTAGAACCTGGAAACGGAGTCGAAGCAATTGTGTAATCAGCCGGATGTCTTTGGTAGGTAATATTCCGATTATGCGGCTACCTTATGCTTTGCTAACTTCAAAGCTGACAACAATAGAATGATACCCAAAATTACATATAGTAAAGAACTTGCTATATACCTCAAAAGGTTACTGCCAATCAACGCTCCTAATACTGAACCAGATGCCATTGAAACAATAAACCCTCGATGTGATTTCACTTCTTTGAGTCGTTGCTGACTTTTATATTTGAATAGACCCATCATGATCGTTGGAATGCTAATTGCAAGACTCAAACTTCCTGCTAATTTGATGTCAATTGCAAACACCATAATAATTGTAGGGATAATCAACTCACCACCTGCTACACCAAGCATACTGCTGAATATCCCAATCACAATTCCGGCTACAAAACCGATGCCAATTCTCAGTAAGTCTGGAAGTTGCCAACTCTGAAGGCTGAAAATGAGATTATGCCCTATTAGTACGAAGCTCAGGAAAAATAGAAAAACGACAACAACTCGATTTAATGTTCGTTCGTTGATCTGGGTTGCATAGTTAACCCCAATATAAGAGCCTATGAGAGAGCCTGCCAGAATATTGATGACTACTGTGAGGTTTGCAAAAACATTCTCAAGACCAATAACGCCACTCCGAAAAATGAATGAAAAGATCACAGTGACGAGGCTCACAATGAGATTGATAATAATTGCCTGTAAGGTCCGATAGTTAAAAATGCTAACTAAAACTGGTAAGCGAAACTCTGCACCACCTAAACCGATTAGCCCACCCAGAATTCCGACCAAAGCACCCCAAGCAAACGCCCAAATATTTCGCATTTAAATCTCCACATCTACAACAGCAGCATTAGGGAAGATTTTATGACAATACCAACCACTAAGCTTGGTAAAACCGGATTGACCGTTTCGCGCCTGTCTCTGGGCACCATGACCTTCGGATTGCAGACGGACGAAGAAACTTCCAGGCAGATCCTCGACACTGCCGCCGATGCTGGGATCAACTTTCTAGATACAGCCGATGTTTATCCTCTTGGTGGCGGGCTTGCTACTGCTGGTAGCACCGAAGAAATCGTTGGGCGCTGGCTGAAAGGCAAACGCGAACATTTTATCTTGGCTACTAAGGCTGTAGGCAAGGTTGGCCCTGCACCTTGGGATCAGGGTGCTTCCCGTAAACATATTTTGGATGCGATCGATGCTTCTCTAAGACGCCTGCAAACAGATTATATCGATTTGTATCAATTGCACTCCGACGATGCCTCAACCCCCCTTGATGAAACTCTAGAAGCATTGGATACGGTAGTTCGTGCTGGTAAGGCACGCTACATCGGGGTTTCTAACTTCTTGGCTTATCGACTCAGCCGTGCCTTGGGTCGTGCTGATGTGCGTAATCTAACTCGCTTCGTCTCGATTCAGCCCCGCTATAATCTATTATTCCGCGAAATTGAGCGGGAACTATTGCCCCTGGCGAAAGAAGAAGGATTGGGTGTAATTTCGTACAATCCCTTAGCGGGCGGTTTGCTCACCGGCAAACACAGTCTTGCTCAAGGCCCCACCGCAGGTACACGTTTCACCCTGGGTGCAGCCGCAGAACGTTATCAAGAACGCTACTGGCGCGATCGCGAGTTTAATACTGTCGAGGAATTACGCACAGTGGCGGAGTTCGCAGGATTGTCACTCACCACCTTAGCAATAGCTTGGGTTCTAGCTAATCCAATTATTACAGCCCCGATCATTGGTGCTAGCCGCCCAGAACAACTTGCTGACAGCCTCAAGGCTTTGGAAGTAAAACTTGATGACAATTTGAAACAAAAACTAGACGACATCACCACTGAATATCGCAGGGGAGATTCTCTGCGTTAGGGGTTTCAAGAATTTCAGACGCGATGAATCGCGTCTCTACATGAGGGCTGATCTGAACTTTATTGAATTATTTAGTTATACCAATGATTAAACGCCGTCGTTTTCTCAATGTTGCTACATCAGGTCTATCTGGTTTTTCTCTGGCATATCTGTTAGGAAGTTGTAGCCAACAAAGCCAACAAAATATATTAAACAGCGCTACTGGCAGTTCAAGTTCCCTTGGTATCAAAAGTAAAGTTCTCCGTATGGGGTATCAGAGTGCGGGGGATCTTGTAAGAAATCGCAAAGTCTTAGAGAAACGCTTGGAACCGCTGGGAATCAAGGTGGAATGGGCGCAATTTGTCCAAGGTCCCCAACTGATGGAAGGAATGGCTGCGGGAAGAGTTGATGTGGGATCGGTAGGGGAAACGCCACCAATTTTTGCCCAAGTAGCTGGGTCAAAGTTGGTTTATGTCGTCGGTACACAAAGAAACAACAGAACAGGGACAAGTAGTGTTATTGCCGTACCTCCAGAGTCTCCACTAAAAAAATTTGAGGAGATCAAGGGGCAAGAAGTTTATTTTCAAAAAGGTTCGGCATCCCACTATTTTATTCTTAGAGCCTTGCAGTCAATCGGCTTGACCATCAAAGATATTAAAATCAAAAGTATACCGACTATCGAGGCACGGGCTGCTTTTCTCGAAGGTAAAATTCCAGTTTGGATGACAGGAGATCCACACTATGCGATCGCCGAAAAAATGGGACGAATTCGCGTCCTCAGAGATTCTGTAGGTTTAGATTCACCTGGTGGCTATTATATTGCTGATAGAAAGTTTGCCGAAGAAAATCCTGGCTTACTTAAAATTCTTATTGAGGAACTTCATGCTCTTGATAAGTGGGCAGATGTGAATCGAGATGAAGTAAAAAAATTGATGATCACTCAACAAAAACTCGATGAGGATGTAGCCACAAGGGTGATGTCTCGTCGCACTTTCGTTGGACGCAGAGGCCTTAGTCCCGCACTGATTGCAGAACAACAACGTGTAGCAGATTTGTTCTTTGAACAGGGTGTCATACCGAAGAAAATCAACATTCAGGATGCGCTACTTCCGCCTGATTTGTATGCTGCAATCACACCTGCTGAAATTATGGTTTAGAAAATACAGGAGAATTCAGAATTCAGAATTCAGAATGGGCAACTCTTGGAGACGCACTCGCGTTCGCCCCGCTGCGCTAACAGAATTCAGGAGTAAAACACGCTTTATATCTGGTTACTCAATTTAACGCCATAGGGCGGCTAGATAAGCCGTCCATTTTTATTTTACAGAACCCCTTGCTACTACGAGAACGACTTTGATGATTAAAAAGGTCAGACTTTCCAAATCTTTTCAACGTGCTGCCGATGCACCAAAATTACCTGATACTCCACTTAAGTTCATCTTGTATTTCGTTAACCAATTCCGCTGGTGGTATCTGGCAATGGTAATCTTCGAGATAATACACGCAACCTGTGGTATTATGTTGCCCTATGCCATTGGCGAGATCATCCGCAGCGTCACGCGATCGACTGGCGACAGCAAGTCCATTTTTGAAGCTATCAGCCAACCGCTGATGCTGTTCACGGCTTTGAGTGTGGGTGAAGTTGTCTTCGGGCGATCGGCTGGACTCTTGCAGACTATTCTCCATCCAATCCACCGACAGCACATCGTCCGCTCCCTATATGCCTACTTACAGTACCATTCCCATCGCTACTTGAGCAGTAGTTTTGCAGGGGCATTGGCACATCGCATCGGTGAAACTTCTCTGGGTGTGACCCAGACGATGCAAATGCTGATTACTGAATTTATGTCTGTAATCGTTGTGTATATTGTATCCGCGATTTTACTATATCGCGCCTATCCTCCCCTTGCTGCATTCGTCGGCGTGTGGGCAGTTCTGTTTATCAGTATTTCCTTCTGGCTGGCAACTCGCTGCCGAATTTACTCCCGGAAAGCCGCCGCCGCAAGAAGTGACACAACTGGCATGATCGTAGATGCGGTGACAAATCTCAGCAGTAGCCGACTGTTTGCTCGTCTGGATTTTGAACGACGCTATTTGAATGACCAATTAAAGCGCGAAATCAAAGAGGTGAGAAAGTCCAACTGGTACTCGGAGCGAATTCGCTGGTTTCAGTTCATCTCAGCAGCCATTCTGAAAATCGGCACCCTGTATTACTCGGTTTCTCTCTGGAGTCAAGGACTAATCGCTACTGCTGACTTCGTTGTGGCAACTAGTCTGTCGCTGCTAATCATCAGTGAAGCCCGCAATTTGAGCCGACGGTTTCTAGAATTCTTTGAGCATATCGGCAATGTCGCCAATGGTGTCTCCGTAATTATTCAACCCCATGAGTTGATCGATCGCGATCAAGCGATCGCTCATCCCATCACCCAAGGTAAAATTGAGTTTCGGCAAGTCTATTTCAACTACTCGGCTGGCAAACAAGTCTTTGAAAACCTCTCCATCACCATCCAACCAGGTGAGCGTGTTGGCTTGGTGGGCTTTTCCGGCTCTGGAAAATCTACCTTTGTGAATTTAATTTTGCGTCTTTTTGACCCACAATCAGGGCAAATTCTCATTGATGGGGTCGATATTCGAGATATGACTCAGAATGCCCTACACGCCCAGATCAGCTTAATTCCCCAAGATCCATCTCTGTTCCATCGCACATTAATAGAAAATATTCGTTACGGACGCATAGATGCAACCGATGAGGAAGTGATTGAAGCCGCACGCAAAGCTTATGCCCACGATTTTATCGCTCAGATGAAGGAGGGTTATGATTCTTTGGTGGGTGAACGCGGTGTTAAATTGTCTGGAGGACAAAGACAGCGGATTGCGATCGCTCGGGTAATCCTCAAAGACGCCCCAATCCTAATCTTGGATGAAGCCACCTCCAGTCTCGATTCAATTACCGAAAAAGCGATCCAGGATACCCTAGATTTAGCAATGGATGGCAAAACCGTAATTGTGGTAGCTCATCGCCTGTCCACCATTGCCCATCTAGACCGGATTCTGGTGTTCGAGCAAGGACGGATTATCGAAGATGGTACCCACGCCAAACTCCTGGCACGGCGGGGTGGCTACTATAGGTTATGGAAAATGCAGGCAGGTGGATTTTTACCTGTAGAGGCTAGTAAGTGGGGAGTGGGGAGTGGGGAGTGGGGAGTGGGGAGATGAGGGAGATGAGGGAGATGAGGGAGATGAGGGAGCAGGGGAGGCAGG
>NZ_JACJSJ010000225.1 GCF_014698115.1 Nostoc sp. FACHB-973 | reverse complement strand
GGTGAGTGGTGGTTCCTGTCGGCAACCACCACTCACCCTCTTCAGAATGATTATTATTCTCTTTTTCAGGTTAACTTATGATTTTTTTGAGTAATTTATTCCTTGGAAGTCCCTTATATCTACTACATTAGAAATTCTAGTTTGGAGTTAGTAGTCGATAGCTATAAAGACCGATCATACGGGGAAGAGTCACTAGAAAAAGCATTAATTTTTGCAAGATTCACTATAGAAAATCATTTGATTGAAGATTAACTATAGCTTTTGAGTAAGATATGAAATTTGACTATAGAGCAATAGGAGATAAAGACAAATGGGAATTAAAGTGACTTACTCAGTTTATATAGAATCTAACTCTGGCACAAAAGCGGATGTGTTAACCAATTTGCCTGATAGAACTGAAGCCTTAGAATCTGCCTTAAAACTGAATCATATTGTCAAGGACGCAGGATACAGAGGTAAAGCTTGTAAAGTTGTTGACCATGATGGGGAAAAATGATGCTTGGAATAATCAAAACTGAGAATTTACATTAGGAGAAAAATATACAACCAAGCGTTTCATCGGAAAACTTCAAGCCGCTTTGATAATAACCCATTTTGACTTTTTGATATTGTTTAGATATTGGTCAGCGTAGCAGAAAGCTGCTGCCTTATCGTATTTTGCTATATTCAGGGCTTGTAACAATACGTGTAAAGGAATTGCCACCTGTGTGAGCTTTTCGGCTAATATTACTGACTCTTCTTCTGTTGCTGCTACTGTTGCTTCTAATGGTTCAAATTTTATTTGCTTATTTATACGGTTATCTAACACTGTAGTATCAGTCATAAATGCACCTTCAAAACTTGTATAATGCAGTTTTACTGAAAGGCAGCAGGAATGAATCCGTGTTTATGCGGGACTTATTAATCAGCTAACTTAATGAATCCGCACAATTGCCGTAGCGAGTGCATATTGATTAAAAATCTCGTTCGCCATCTTTTTCCAAGATTGAAATTAATTCCAACACTCGTATATTTTCTCCCGTCCAAACTTTATCTAGTAACTGCAAATTTTCAAGAGTTAGGTCGCTCTCTTTCATTATCGATACATTATCGAACGCCTCACCAAAGGTTGCTAATAGAGCTTCCATTAATGCAACGTCCTCCGCAAACGGTCAATAATCATACTTGTGGCGGTATTGTTGCTGATGCTAATCATTTTGTTTATGGTTTACAGCACAGTCAACTTGGTTCCCACACCTTGATACTGCAAGCATCCAGAGCCACTTGCAACCAAGTCTCGCCGCATTACCAAGGTGTCATTTAGTTTGACTGTACCAGCGTCTATTCTCTCAAATAAAGCAATCAGAATTGGGAACTTAATCGTACTCGCGGCGGGAAATACTTTGTCGCCACTAATATCCAAATAGTTACCCGTTTCTAAATCCACAAAAAACATCCCTGGCTTGAGGAAACTGTAGCGAACCATCAATGCATTAATTTGAGATTTTAGTTGTAGTATTTCCTCACCTAGAGGAACTACCCCAGTAAACATAGAAGCTTTATGCTTCGTTGACTCTCTCTAGGTCGATGGATTGTGCCGCTTGACGAAACGATGCTATCGACGTGAGGCGATTGGAGGGACAATCCCACAGAATGTATTTGAAGCAATCAGGAATATCTAGCATTCGCAGTGTTTTTGCATTCCTAAGCAGGTGAATATTTTGATTGTGGCAAGCTTGGAGGTTGTAATTGGGGATTCTGTCGCAAAGATGATGAATGTTATGGTAGCCGATATCCGCGGAAAACCACTTTAAAACGGTGGGTAACTCCAGATAACTGCTGCCCTTAATTGCTCCTTCGAGATAGTCCCACCCTTCAGTTTTGTGGGCGTAAGAGCCATCAAAGTTGTGCTGAACAAAGAAGACGCAGATGAGGATTGCCGCAGCACAAGTTAGCGTGATTGAGTAAACGCTCACGAAAAAACCAAATCCAAGTAAATACCCCAGAAAAATCCAGATGCCGACTACACAAATGTTATTGAACAACAGATGCCAAAATTCAGCCGCAGTGTACCAATTTCTAGACTTATGAGAGGAGATGATTTGAGGTAAATCCATAAAAGGATCTTGCTGCAAGCAAGTCAGTAGATGGGTGATAAAATCATATATTCCGGCAATCAGGGCAAGTCTTGGCTTAATCGCGACATAGAAAAAACCTCCCGGAAAGATCATCAATGGGTGCCTCAGTAATTCATAACGCCTTTGGGCAGATGGACTGAGGCGAGCAAACTCCTCAGTAGAGAGTAATGCACTAGGACCGCGATAGCGTTGCCAATCACCGTTGGTTTTGTGGTGATAGGCATATCCTCTTGACCACGGATATTGAGGGATCGCGTTGATCACCCCCAGAATAAAACCGATAATTTGATTAACCCTTTTTGAACGAAAGAGTGAATTGTGTCCGCAATCATGCATTAAAGAAAAACAACGTGCTGAAAACAGCGTCATCAAAACGATAGTAGGCGCAAGCAACCAAAAAGAAATAGCAGCTGCTTTGTGTGCTAAAAACCATAAAACCACATAAGGCACAACCGTATTCAGAATTTGATAAGTTGCCCGCAAGTCGCTGCTGTTCATGTAAGGACTCAGGACAAAATCCGACTTTTTCACTGCGGTTTCCATTAAATAAAACTGTCTCCTAGCGGCTGAAGTTCTTTTTGGGGTAAGTTGAAATAACTGGTAGCATTGACTTGACAGCGCCGCCTAATGTAGGATAGCGCACCTCCTACAAACGGAGATAGTCGGAATTTGTGAGTCCCATGTAATAATCTATCGCCGCATTTTGATAGCAAGTAGGTTTCGGAATCTTGCTTGATTGTGGTTTGAGCATTGAGGAATAAAGTAAGTATTAGGGCATTAAGCTTGGTTGAAATTCTGACCAACGCTTGCAAACTTGTTCGTAGCAATCGGGTGGAGTAATTTTTAATTGGTGTAAAAAAGTAACCTCAATCTGAGGTTCAACTTTTAGCACCAGAAGAATATCTTCATGGGGATTGTATGTTGCGACTGCTGGGAAAATGGATGAGATTATAGATGAGTTAAGTGATTGTGATCGCAAGTAAAGCCCAATTAGATCGCAGGGGAGAAACTGGAGGGTGAAGGGAACTGTATCAAAGTTTGTAATTGTTGACTGAGTAACTTGAGTATCTACATCACATAAGACAACTCCCCGTCCAAATGACTGAAATCCTTTCCATGCTGTGTAACCAATGACCAGCAGATTATTATGAATAAAACTATTTTGCCAGTAGCCAAAATTTCCTTGCCAGACACTATTGGATGGTCGCATTGACTTCCTCCCATAGCAGCAATAGCTCAATGCGAACCTGCTCAAGCTCCCGTCCAATCAATACTAATTGCGTTTGATAGGGTTCCTGGGGTTGCCAAAGACGGTCATAAAAGTAGTCAAATCGATTACCAACACCCTGTAATACCAGATGGATAGCTTTCTTTGGAACTGCTACAAATCCCTTAATTCGATAATTCATAATTTATAATTCATAATTACATTTTGTGATGGGGATTTAGCTAGGCTTCAATTCTTTCTGCCTCTAGAAGTAGGAGACTTAAACCCCCCAAACTTAGTCAAAATCCAAATATTCATAAATAGCTGCGATCGCTACCTAACCGAGCTTGAGGGATTTTGGTTGGCAAAGTTTCTGTGCATGAATTCTGTGCTTCCATTTGCCCGCACAGCCCGGAACATTCCAAATCGACACAATCCTGCACCAAACGCCAAACGCATCAGTAAAAGCGTCGGTACCTCGCGCACAGACTTAATGAAACCAGACAGCCCAAACCTCACTAATCCCTCTGGTCGAGCCACTCCTTGCCAAATCGAATCGAACCAGGAAGGGAGGGTTTCTTGCGTCCAGTCTGCCGTAATTACCTCCCCTTCAACCAATTCTGTTCCTGCCAAAAGCTCGGAAAAACCTTCAATGCTGGAAAAAGCTGGATGAGACCACTGATCGAGGAGTTGCTGCATTACTTGTTTCTCCCAAAAATTTAGCGGCTTTTGGCCGTCATCCCTCTGATTCCAGTCAGCTACAACCAACACTCCACCAGGCTTTAGCACCCGCATTAATTCTCTAGCAAAAACGGTTTTATCTGGCATGTGGGGGCCTGCTTCGATTGACCAGACCACATCAAAACTGGCATCTGGAAACGACAATGCCATTGCATCATCAACCGCAAACTGGGCGTTTAGCCCAACGGGTGTTAATTCCTGGGCGCGTTTCACCTGAATAGGACTGATGGTAATCCCTGTGACAGCAAACCCATAATCTCGCGCTAAAATCCGACTGCTGCCGCCAATACCACAGCCAACATCTAAGACGGTAGTACCAGGGGGTAATTTTTCTATTCCACCCCATTTAACCATTTCATGTACAAAGTCAGATTTAGCAGCCAAAAAATCCTTTCGTCGTGGCGGCGAACCGTAGTGACCAAGGTGAATGTGTTCTCCCCAATAAAACTCTAGGATGCCGTCAAGTGTCCATTGATCGTAGGAATTGGATGAGGATTGATACTTGCGGGCAGTTAGGAAATAAGCCGCAATTCCAATTACTAATAGCAGAAAAAAAACAATTACAGAATATAATAAACTTGGCATTTTTTTGAACGATCTTGTACACCTATTTGAGTCGATCCAACGGTTTACTCATTGCTGCTCGTCCTGAATCAAAGGAGTGATGTCGTAACTACCCACGGTCGGCAATCGCAATATAAATCATCCGATACATCGATATTGCAATCTTTTGAACATCTTGAATAATTTTCCCTTGCACTAGACTGGGCTTGTGTTTGCCTTGAGGAAGAGCCGTTTGTTTAACAAAAGGATGAATAGCAGTAGGAATCTTCCCAGTTCGGTGAAGATAGAATTTCGGCATGATAATTAACTGAAGTATTAATTTAGTAACTTAGCAATTCCTATGCGTGATTGGGAAGAGTTTTTTGTTGCTGTGACTATATTTCAAGTGATACTCTCATCCTGGAGTGGCGATCGCGATCGCTGGATCTCAAGACACAATTTCTACCGAAAATTAACCGCTTACCCTCTCATAGAAAGTCGTAATCTGTAGCGTCTTGATATATGGGACTATGAGAATGTAAAGCTGAGTAGTTGTATAAATCTTCATAAAAATACTTATCTGTGCCTCGCAGATGTACAAAATTTACAAGTCAACTTCGGCGGGCATTCTGACTCACAAGGCAAGCCTTGTTTACAGCTGCGGGACAGCGCCGGATTTACACCGGACTTTCCCCGTTTCCTCTAGCGGCTGTTCCCCACTAGAACCGAGATTCATCTGAATACTAACATAACTGCGATTTGCTTGCATAAAAATCAATGGTTGGTCTATACTTGCATTTGCTATTAATCGGGACAAGTCTCATTCTTTACCAAGCGTTTATTTTCTCCTCAGTGTTGCAGAGTCGTTTTTTATTGCTTAGTAGACATCTTGCAAAAGTAACAAATGCCAAAATATTGGGGTGTTAATTAGCTGGGCTATTTAGGGACAGTAGTCGCGTTGAGTTCATCGCTTTTCCCTTTTCCACTCTTGTTTGTACCTTGTGTCACCTGAGCTTCTTCTGACTTACTGGAGTTAACCATTTTCATCAAGTGCTGATTTAGAGAACTCTGCGCTGAGATATACAAACTTTCACAAATCTCTTGGTTACGACTAATTTTAGTTTCTACTGCATTGCCAAATATTTTATGCGACACTAAGTATTTACGGAAATATTTAGTCCACAGGTGTTGCAGAAAATCTTTGGCGAATTCGTCAAATGGTAGAATCCACTTTTTCAATTCTTAGATAATATTCAGTTTTATACCATACTCATCTCCAGGGCGAACGCACGGTATTTCTGAAAACCTTGCTGGGTAAGGATATTGACGAAAAAATAGGCTAAATTTAAAAACGCCGAAACCTTTGCTATTAAAGGATTCTTATACTTTAGATGCGTTTGCCCTGGTGTAACTGGTGCGATTTACCCAAAGACTTACCGCCCTACTCAACGGTGTTTTGGCATCTCCTTGCAGTGGCGAGAAGGGGGAGTACTAGAGCAGATGATGATGACGTTACA
>NZ_JACJSJ010000224.1 GCF_014698115.1 Nostoc sp. FACHB-973 | reverse complement strand
TTCTAGAATGACTTTACCATCAAAGCCTCATTGCTCAACCTCCATCCCATCAGCGATCGCTACCTTTCTGATTTTTTAGTATACATGTACTATATTTAGATGCGTTTGCCCTGAATCGATCGCAGATCCTTGCATTGACATTAATTCTCCTATTTGTTATGCCAAGTATGACTTTACTCAATCAAAAAATTATTTAAATTTGATTGTGAACCTGACATAAAGTTGTGCTGAAAGCCTTTAATAGTAAAAAGTTTCAGTCCATAATATAGCTAATTAGCATAATATGTACTGAAAAAATGGCACTGCTGAATTGCGCTATGAATCCACATGTAGAGACGTTGCATTGCAACGTCTCTGTCTCTACAAAGATTTTGATATCATGCACAATCGTTTTCATACATGAAATCAGCAACGCCGAAAAATAATTATTTTTTCCTTGTCTTTATCTATTGATTTACTCAAGGATTATAATTAGTGTTTTTATTAAGCGAACAGAATTTGTCGACTACCAAATGATGGTATTTGGCTAATATCAAATGGTGGTGTTTGTCCACTACCAAATGATGGAATCTGTCCACCAGTAAATGATGGTATTTGGCTAATATCAAATGGCGGTGTTTGTCCACCAGTAAATGATGGTATTTGGCTAATATCAAATGGCGGTGTTTGTCCACCAGTAAATGATGGTATTTGACTAATATCAAATGGCGGTGTTTGTCCACCACCAAATGATGGTATTTGGCTAAAATCAAATGATGGGATTTGTCCACCACCAAATAATGGAATTTGGCTAGGATCAAATGGCGGGATTTGACCATCACCCAGTTCTTCATTCAGTCTTGAGTTAATTAGGTTCTCAATAGTAACACTCAAACTAAATCCGTCCGGTATTTCAGTTGTGTTGATACTACCACTTTGGCCGCCAGTCAAAGGATCGCGGACACTACCACCTGCGGATGGATTTACACCGCCTGCAAAGATATCCCAAAAGTTCTCACTAGCAAAAGGATTAATGTTACCACTCTCACCAAATGGACTACCGCTACCTTCTCCATTACCAAGACCACTGAATATATTGGAAAGTTCTTCATCACTCAAAACTTCACTGAGGGGACCGAAGGGTGAATTTATTAAGGGATTGTCCCCACCAGTAGAGGAGTTACTGTTACCACTATTAATCAAATCTGTCATCAGGGCTAATCCTCTTAATTTTTAGGATAAAAATCTTGCTAGCGTATGGAAATATGACTTGAATTTTGCCAGGTATAGTAAGAATGAAAACTTTATCCGGTTAGGTTTCAATCAAATTGGGTTTTCAAAAATTCACCTGGATTACTATAGCGACATTTAACAGACAAAATTAAGTCTGCTTCATGATTTTTTGTTAGTAAAACAATTAGTAGCTCTTGATTTTTTTTTGCTTATCTTACTCAAGTCTAGATAATCAATTTTTAACCAATACTACTGACATATACAATCTATGTGATTTGACTGGTAATGACAATGAAAAATGTTTTGATATATTTATCAATATGTAATATGTTTTTATACAAACAAGTAGTAATTTTGATTAAAGTATTTGTATAAGAAAGTGAAATTTTGCTTAAATATGATATCGCTATAAAAAATATTTTGATATATTTATCAAATTTTTAGATATTTATTGTCAAATTTTTCGATCATTAATTAATATCCCTTGGTTTGAGGTTCAATTATTTTTATCCCCCGTTCTACCGCGAAACTTTGCCCTAGCCAGCAAGATGAGGATTGCACCAACGAGTAGGGCAGATGCGATGCCTAGGTTGGGCTGCGCCAACGCAATTAATGGCGATAAAATTTGTAACAGGCGTTTGGTGCGATTTGTAGTAATCATGGTGCGATGTTTGCCAACCTCATACCTTAACTGAGAAGCACTACAAGATTATCGCTATTCATAGCGCAATACGGTTCAGTTAACGAAAATTCTAGGTTGGGTTGTAGCTTGCTTCCCGAAGGGTACGAAGTGAAACCCAACAAACCACCGAATGTGTTGGGTTTCGTTCCTCAACCCAACCTACAGGAGTTCAGTTCTTAGTCTTAACCCAAGCGTATTGATTCATAGCGAACCATCTCATACCAATTTGAAAAAAGAATGCGACAAATACACTGGGTAGGGTAGCACAGCGGTGCTACCCTACAGATGGTTGCAAAGCTTGTTGGAATTAGTATCAGTTTTCCAAAAATATTTGCCAAAGAATCCGAAAAACAGCAACCTCAATTTGGAGATTCAGCATATACGTACAAATAAATCAAGGATAATTATGAATCTAAAACTGAGATTTCAACCAGTCTCTCACAGTTGGGTTGCCCTTCATCCACAACCTAAAGGGGTAATTCAATTTATTGCAGGAGCTTTCTTTGGTACATTTTTCCCCATGTTTTTCTATCGCCATCTGCTGCAATCTTTATATGACCAGGGATATACGATTATTATCCTGCCATTTAATTTTACTTTTAACCATTATGTAGAAGCAGGTTTTCTCATGAGAGAGCAGTACGAAATTCTGCCAGAACTCGTGAGAATGGCAACTGTTGAAGGATACGATTATGAAGCGTATCTAGATGATAAAAACTTTTCTTGGATTGGACATAGCCTTGGCTGTAAATACATATCCTTATTAGAAGGATTTACTGCTTTGCCTCCAGAACCTCAAGCGAGAGAACAGTTTATTCGGAATCTGCTATCTCACACTTCAGATGAATCACAGATAAAAAGTGTGATTGCAGACATTAACACTCTCGTTGAGGAATTGAAACGAAAAATTGTAGAAGTTCAGAAATTAATTTTCAATTATGTAGGTCGAGAAATTAAAATTAACAGCGTCTTCATTAAAGGGCAGGTTTCAATTTTATTAGCACCTGCGATTACCAGCACAGCTAGCGCCATTCGTCCCCAATTTTTAGCGGATATCATCGATAATCTTGGTTTTGGTGTGAAACCAACCATCGAAGAAACCCAGAATTTAATCAAGGATAGTGAATTATTTAATATCATGGGTTTAGTCCGTTTCCAATCAGATAATATTGCCAAATCAACCTGTGATTGGTTTATTAATATTTTGAAAAAACCACCTCAAGAATTTCTGGAAAGGTTGCAGGGTGGACATTTAAAACCTCTAGGTATTCAATTAGGTAACAATGTTTTGAATCTGTTTGATAAACCCTTAATTGAATCAGTTGAAAAACGTAACAAAGCATTTGAACAGCATGTAATTGAGTTGTTCAAGAAACTAAAAGAAAAAGCAAAATAATGGGAATGGGGAATGCGGAATGGGGAATAGGGAATGGGAGTCCGGGAAGGGTGGGAAGCTTTTTTATAATCTCCCTCATCTCCCTCATCTCCCTCATCTCCCCACTCCCCACTCCCCACTCCCCATTCCTCATAACCCCAACTCTTCGGAAAAGCCCAACATAATATTGAGATTTTGGACTGCGGCTCCGGATGCGCCTTTGCCTAAGTTGTCGAGACGAGCAACTAGCAAGGCTTCTTTGGTAATATCATTGGCGAAGACAAAAACCTGAACAAAGTTGGTGTCGTTCATTGCTTTGGCATCTAGAAATGTTCCGTCTCTGAGAAGCGTAGGTTCTCCCAATGGAACAACCTGGACAAACTTTTCACTTTGGTAGTAATCAGCGATCGCTTTATAGATTACCTCACCTGATGGTGGATTATCCAAAATCCCCAACGGCAAAGGCACTTGTACTAACATCCCCTGCTCAAAATCCCCCACTGACGGTACAAACAGCGGCGGCGATGCTAACCCCGAAAAGTAATGCATTTCCTTAACGTGTTTATGCCCAAACTGCAAACCGTAGATGCCATAGGGATAAAACGACTCTCCACCGGCTTGCTGTTCGTGGAAAGCATCATACTTTTGAATCAGATTCTTGCCGCCACCAGAGTAACCTGACACTGCATTCACAGTGATGGGAAAGTCAGCCTTTAAAATTCCTTTGGCAATCAACGGACGAATACAAGCCAAAAATCCCGTAGGATAACAACCGGGATTACTCACAAACTGGGCGCTGGCGATTTTTTCTCGTTGCCCTGGATTGAGTTCGGGGAAGCCATACACCCAGCCTTCAGCTGTGCGATGGGCAGTACTAGCATCAAGGATTTTAACGGTAGTATTACTAACTAAGCTCACAGCTTCGCGGGCTGCGTCATCAGGCAGGCAGAGAATGACAACATCCACGGCATTAATCAGTTTAGCTCGCTCAGTTGCATCTTTTCGTTTAGATGCTTCAATGCTGACTAACTCGATGTCATCCCGTTGGTTGAGGCGTGAGTAAATTTGTAAGCCTGTGGTTCCTGATTCTCCATCAATGAAAATCTTCGGTTTAGTAGTCATGCGATCGCCATCTTAACTTTATATATTAGTGGTATTTTAAAACAGCTATAGTAATCCGCTTTGATTTTTGAAGTTATTTACGTGGGTGGGGAGTGGGGAGTAGGGAGTAGGGAATCAGCCTTTTGTAGTTGAGGGTGAGTTTTTCAAATAATCAAATAGGAGTCCTATCTCAGTTATTAAAGTTTAAAACGGGGATTTAGACCCCAAATCAAACTTACCATGCAATAGTTGTCGAAAGCTCTGATTTCCAACTGTTTACTCTTGATTTTATAAAGGATCTTCAAAAGGCTTGACAGCATTTTTCATCTATTTGAACCCCCCGTAGGTTAGCACAGCTGTGCTACCCTACAACGTGGTCTATTTACCTGAAAATTGCTGTAAATCTCTTTTGCTCTATCCAGAATTCTGCATCATTGCAATTTACAGTATTTATTCCTAGTTGTTGGAGCGGAAATTGCCAAAAACATTGCAGACAGATAGGTTGGATTTTTTTTACAAAAATATTTTCCAATTGTGATTTAAGTGCGGCATCTGGGAACAATTTATGGAACTCAGGTTTTGTTGGGTACTTAACACTTACTAAGTGCCTAAAAGAGAACATAAACCTGTTGAAAATGCTGCCCAATTTTCCGCAATTTAAAAATGCTCAATTCTGAAACTCAAAAAGACCTTCGTCATAATTTTACTGTTAACGTTGTTGAGAGTGGATTTTTTGGTTTAGGAAGTGGTTTTGCATCGTATATCACCATCATTCCTCTATTTGTTAGCGGTTTTACCAATTCTGCATTGCTTATCGGTCTGATACCAGCTATTCCGCGTTTAGGTTGGCAACTACCTCAGCTATTAATTGCTGATAAAGTAGCTCGACTAAAGTATTACAAATCGACTGTAATGTTGTTGACAATTCACCAGAAACTTCCTTTTCTGGGATTAGCACTGGTCGCTTTGTTACAGTTACAACTCAATAGCCAAACTATCTTGGAGCTAACATTTGCCATACTCATTTGGCAGGGACTAGGCAGCGGATTTAGTGCTATTGCTTGGCAAAGCATGGTTGCTAAAATTGTTCCCTCCGGAAAGCTTGGTATTTTTTACGGTTCTCTAGCATCGGCTGGTAATCTGATGAGCATTTGTGGTGCTTTGATAGCTGGTTTACTGTTAAAGGAAATTGCTCAACCATTTAACTTTGCTCTTTGTTTTTTGTGTGCGAGTTTTGCGATGGCTTTATCTTGGTTTTTTATGTCTAGGACGCGGGAACCAGTCAGCAACCCATCATCTACCATTGAAAGTAAACGTGAATTTTGGGACAGTCTGAGTGTGATTCTCAGGTGCGATCGCAATTTCCGTTCCTTTGTGATTGCACGTCTGCTTTCACAATTAGCACTGATGCCACTTCCCTTCTATACACTGTATGCCGTACATCAATATGGCATGGGAGAAGAATCTGTTGGGTTAATTACCGGTGTGTTGATGGTGACGCAAACAATTTCTGGATTGGTTTTGGGCTGGGTGGGCGATCGCTGGGGTAACAAGTTAGTCTTAGAAACTGGTTCTGTTGCCTGTGCGATCAGTTCAGTTCTAGCTGGGCTAGCACAAAATGTAAACTGGTTTTACTTGGTGTTTATCGGAGCAGGAATAGGTGCGATCGCTCTGCAAAATATTGCTGCGGTAATGACCTTAGAGTTTGGCAACCAGCGCCAACGACCAGCCTATATCGGTCTTGGCAATACCCTTGTCGCCCCTGCCACCATCATTGCTCCCATAGTAGGTGGATGGATAGCGGACAATATTGACTATCAAACTACCTTCTGGGTGGCAGCTATGGGTGGATTACTGACAGCATTGCTTTTGCACGTAGGAGTACGCGATCCACGCTATCTTCAACAAAATTTTAGTAGCCATTAGACCTCTTGCAAAAGTCCCATAACACCCCACCCCCAGCCCCTCCCCGCTTGCGGGGAGGGGAGACTTTGACGCAAGTCAAAGGCGGGGTGGGGTTCTTTT
>NZ_JACJSJ010000223.1 GCF_014698115.1 Nostoc sp. FACHB-973 | reverse complement strand
CATCCTGTTGACTGCGGTAAGGAAGTACCTCTGCAACATCACTTTGCAAGCGAGCCAGCTCTGGTATTTCAAAGAATCCTTCCTCAAAAATATGCAAGAGATCATTGGGCATATCAATATCACTCTTATCAATCTCGTCAATGAGCAGCACCGCAGGTCTGCCCGGTCGAGACTGACGAAATGCCATGCCCATCGGTCCCAACCGCAAATACTTGCCAACATCAGGTTCTGAAATCTCACCTATCTCACCGAATTTTTGCCTGATTAGGGATGTTTCTTGCAATCGTCCAATAGCATCGTAGGTATAGAGACCATCCTTTAAAGTGGTGCGGGAGACGATTGACCAGCGATAGGGACCAGGTAGCCCCAGTTCACATGCCACTGCATAAGCTAATGATGTCTTGCCAGATCCGGGATTCCCTTCAATCAACAAAGGGCGGCGCAAACACAACGCAGCATTAACTAATTCTTTCGCTTGCTCACTAGCAACAAACCCCAAAGCCCGCGGGTCAATATTGCCTGCGCTTTGTTTGCTCTGTGTTGACTTTGCTTCCTCATCCTTTAAGTCCGAATCCTCATCTTTTAACTCCGGTTTCTTTTGCTTTTCCCAATCTTCGACTGACAGACCAAAGGTTCGCCAAGGCGGGGGCGGCGGAATGTGAGCAAGATACTGTAGCTGCTCTTCTGGCGTTGGCAAATTATCGGCACTCAGCGTTAAACCACGGTAGACGCGAAGATCTTTTTCTTGAGGTGTTTGCTCGTTCGGCATTTTATTCCACCACCTAGGTCTTTAAAAGTATAGAGCGTCGGGAAGGTTTGGGATACAAATCGTCCCAGAAAAGTGTTACCTCTAAGTCTTGATGCTGTCTACGTAAATTATGTATTTTATCAGGCCAATTCTTCCACTCTGATATTTTTATATGGCCTTCGTCTTCTTCAACGAGAGGCTTTTGATTATTTCGACTCCAAACTGCAATCACCTTGGTTTCCTCAATCATTTGTAAATCTGATTTTGATGGTTCCGTACCGATGTAGTAAATCTCAGAGTCTGGTTTATTATCATGATTCCATAAGTTTGTTTTTTTATCGTTAATATCATCACAAATTTCACGAAAGTCTTTATCGAAATATCTTTCAAATGAATTGATAAAAATTTGGTATTCATTGCCCAATGATTTTTGTTTTCTGCCATTTAGGAAACAAATATTTTCTAAAGATTCTTGATATAAATCCAATGGCAGAAAAATTTCAATTTTAGGTTTTACTCTTTCAGGTAAACTATAACGAGCTTGCCGAATCAAATCTGATAAAAAATTTTCTTTTTCTAGGCAAATACGCAAACCATTACTATCTTCTTCAAAAGCATCTTCCTCGATTCTTCGGAGATCCAATACTTTATTCTCTGCAAACCTACCCAACGGTAATTTTTCGCTTTCTATCCAAAGATTCATATTCAAAAGAAACGACCCAGTTGAAAGTCCTGTATTTGTCTCTTCATCTATTGCAGGCTGAATTTCAAGTTGAATTCTTAACTCCTCTGTCTTAATTTTCGATTTAAAAAGCTCAAAATTACAGTTTACAAATTGTTCTATTCTATCTAAGTTTATTTCTTCTCTGTATTTAATTACTTTAGTTTGCCAATTCTCAATTTCTTGGGCAAGAGTCGGATTGAATTTGTTGGTATCACTATGATCACTAAATCTAAACCTACACCATTCTGAACAAGCAATCAGTGGGCAAATTCCATCTGACACTGGTTTAAATGATAACTTTTTTAATTTCTCTTTGAGGTCTCGCTCATTTAAGACAAATTCTTCAATCAATTTGCTGCTTAAAAGAAAGGAATTGATAACAAATAAACTATTCTCAAGTTTTTTATTTAAAGTGTATAACAGTTCTTCTACAAATTCATGGCGTTTTTCTTCCCATGTCTGCAAAGTCTTAGGTAAAACAGGAAAAAATTTATTTGAAGTCCAAGTTCCCCCAAGTTTGTATTCAGCCCTCTGACTTTTATAAGGAAAATTTTTGTTAATTTCTCCTACTAGCGACTCAAGATCGATATACCCCCCAGTGGCAAAACCTACACCCTCAGATAATTTCTTAACTGCATCATTAAGTGCTTTAGAAAATAGACCTTCCTGTGCGGTTTGCTTCGCACTACAGGCAGCAATAGCATGGACAGGAATGCTCGTTCCTTCAACTGGTTTGTATTTCTCAATTACCTCAGAGGCAAAACCCGTAATCTCTCCTGCACCAAGTCCCGAATGACAAGTATCAATAATATAAAGAATTTGTCCAATCTTGATTTCTTTATTATTTAACGGGCGAACTATATCTTGAGTAGGCAGTGATGTCTCAGATATTTGCTTTGGTTTAGTATCTTCCATCAAAAGATAATGTTTATCCTGTCCATAGTGTATTCCATGACCAGAATAATAGAATATGACCCGATCTGTTTCGCTCCGCTCTTTATCCTGAAGCCATTCGCCAAATTTTAAGGTGATATCGTCTTTCTTTGGGTTAAGGTCTAAGTCCGGCAGAACTCGCTTATATCCAAAGTTGTTAGTAAATAGATTAATTACCGTTTTTATATCTTCCTTAACACTAGGTAAATTTTTATTCTCATCATAATGCTTATAATTGCTTGTTCCACAAGCAATTAGATAATACTGAATTTTCTCATCCATATTGCTCACTCATCAATCAGACCCAACTTAATTGCTTCTCCTGTTTCAACCGCCGTGAAATAGCTACTTGCATCGTGAGCAGCAGAACCGTTACAAACTAGCTTGTCTTCCACTAATCCATCAAATAAAGGGTTTAACTGTTTTACCAGAGCAACAACATCTCCTTTGTCAGCAATATTGATCCACTTTTCTACACTCCCCGGCCAGAGACCTAAATTATCCAGGGGGGCCGGTTTTAGACGATCAAAAATGAGCCGTTTTATTCCCAAAGGAGAACCTAGGGTAACAAAAACTTTGACACGCCATTCTGGATGCTGGCATAAGGCCTCGTAACACACAACTGACCCTAAAGAATGACCTACAAGTACACGGGTATCTTCATCAATAACCTCCACAACTTGCTTTAAAATTTCGTTTCTCATTTCCTCTTTATGTAAGTAATCACGAATTTGTTTGAGGTAAAAAATTAAGATTTTCTCAAGAACAGGACCAAAATACTGAGAATGACTTAAGGCTATAAGAGCGTTATTAACCATTTCAGGTATTGCTTTTTCTTTTGATGTATCGTTTGGGCTTTTAATGTCCTTTTCTACTTCTGCTGTTTCTTTCCACCATTGCAGAAGAAGTTCCTCCTCCCAATCGGAGCAAATATCATTACTATCATATTCGGGTATCCCATCTCCTGATTTCGGGCGACCCCTGAACAGGTCTCCGTAAAATGCACAGCGAAAGTCTTTATCAGACTTTAATGTATATCCAGCACGTTCCAAGCCATCCTTGAGTGCTGGCAACCACTGGGCATAGATTGTATTACTGCCTCTAAATTCTTGGCCAATTCCATGAACACCCACAATCTTAGCCATAGCTGTTTTCTAGCTCCCAGTATTAGAAATTCTTATTGTTAAGCAAGCAAAATACTGTCAGTAGACCGAAAAGTTTGGCGATCGCTAAAAAATAGTAGTCTGTGATACCGTTTTTGGAGAAAATAAAAATCCACTGAGATAGATATTCATCACGAAGCGATCGCCAAACTTTTCGGTCTACTGACTGTCATAAACAACCCACTATAATTACTCTTATGAAGAGTAACCTAAATTATACAAATTATTTACCCCTTCAAACCGCCAATCGATTGCACTTCATTAACTTTCAGCCATAGTTCAATCATTTCCACCAGAATATGACTCATCTTCAACCTACGCAAAGCACAAGCAGCATGAAAGCGTTTCTTCAGGTCGTCTGTGATACTAATCTGCATAACGGTTAGTGTAGTGTCTACATAAAGCTACAAATGTACAGAACAGGATTCCAGACTGACTATAGCAGTCTCAGTAGATTTACGATAGAGTTTACTTAAGCAAATTTAAGATTATTCACTAATTACTAGCTTTATCAGCAGTAAACAGCAATTTTCGTGTACAAGGCTTCATGTGATTATCCCCATCGAAAATATGCTCTGGGCATCGCAGCAAAAGCCTTCAGTTAATCAGCTATGGCAGGAATGCTGGACGGCTGACCCATACGGTTCTCGGTGGATGCCTTTGACTTCTGCTTTGGGGTACAGTACTTTTATCTCTGCGAAGAAAATTCTAGCTGAAAGCGGGTTGTTCATTTTCAAGCAGGACTTGTCGATTCAGGACGGCCGAGAAACAGCTAGCTGGATGGTGAAGAATTTGCATGGTAGCCGAATGAAGGAATTTTGGGAGAAAGCCAATGCTGAAAAACGAGAACCAAATTCTGAAAAACGAGAATTAAATGCTGGGGATTCAGAGATAGATGCTGGCTCTGAAGAAATGGGTGCTTTGTATAAAGCATCTATTTCAGGTGAAAATCAGTCAGAGCAAGAGTTTCAGGAAACCTCACGAACTACTCAAGAACAGTTCACGAACTCTTCAAAAGAGTTCGTGAACTGTGTCTCTGACACGCTTACAGAAAATTCGCGTGAGGAAGAGACGGCGAGTGCGCCCTTGGGGGGCGCTTCGCCTCAGACTGTTCAAGGCGTGTCAGAGAAAGAGAAAGACTCGCCTACGGCGAATTACTGCACGACGCTAGCGCTTGTGGATGCTGCACCAAGTCAATCTGGTTTGTTGTTGGATGAAAATCAGGATTGTGGTGTTGAGCCGACAATCTCTCATGAAGGTACTGGTTCCGCTGCGCCCGTGGCCCAAAATGAAAAATCTTTAAATTCTGCGATGCCTGCGGCGGGCGTAGCCATCGCAGATCAGAAAATAGAACCGAGTTGCCCCTCTGCTGAGTTGATGACTGAAAATTCAGTTTCGGGTGGCGAAGTCAAAGCAAATCATGAGGGTGAAAATTCCGCCGCGCCCGTGCCAAATGCTGAAAAGTGGTCGCATGAGGCTATTGTCACAAGGTCGAATCTTCGACCGGAGCGTATGCAGAAACTCAAAGCGGCGGGGAATTCGGGGCAGAATCCGGGTTTTGACTTTTTGCAGGAGTGCTGGAATGATCCGGCTTTGCAGATTGTGATCAAGAAGTTGCTGGTGAAGTTTCCACAGTGGGGGATTACGGTTGTTGATGGGGTGTTGGTGAAGTGGAGTGAATAGCGATCGCCTATCATAGAAAGAGATCGCGCAAATCTTGCGAGTTATACGTTATGTCTCTGACAATCAAAGACTTAGAACAATTACAGTCACAGAATCCCGATTGGCAGATGGAGCTAGTAGAGGGAAACATCATTGTTATGGGCCCATGCGATTATGAATCAGACGAAATTGGTTCTCGCCTGTTAACGTTTCTTAATATTTGGGTCATGCCTCGCAAGCTAGGCAGAGTTACAGGTTCCAGCGCTGGTTTTATCTTGCCAAGCATTGAAATCGGTGAAACTACGGGCGACCCAGAAAAAAGAAACTTACGCGCTCCAGATGTTTCATTTGTTCGGGCAGAACGACTCAAGAAAACTCAGCGTGATTTTGTGCAGTTAGTCCCCGATCTCACGGTTGAGGTCAAGTCTAAAAGTGACCGTATCAAACCACTGGAAGAAAAAATTAAACTATTTCTAGAACTTGGTTCTACAGTAGGTATTCTCATTGACCCTGACAAACTTTTAGTTACAGTTTATCGCCCTAACCAGGAACCAGTTATTTTAAGAGATAACGACAAATTAGTAATACCAGAGTTACTTCCAGGTTGGGAGTTAGCTCTAGCAGAATTATGGCCACCTGAATTTGAATAACTCAATTAGGGATTAAAACAGAGAATAAACGAGGGAAATAAAATTGTTCCGCCGCGCCTGTCTCCAGTGCTGAAAAATGGTCACATGAGGCGATTGTAGCGCGGTCAAATGTGCGACCGGAACGTATGCAGAAACTCATGCGTTGCGGCTAATTCAGGGGAAAATCCGGGGTTTGAGTTCTTGCAAGAGTGCTGGAATGATGATCCGGCTTTGCAGATCGTGATCAAGAAGTTGCTGGTGAAGTTTCCGCAGTGGGGAATTGCGATTGTGGATGGGGTGTTGGTTAATTGGGACGAGTAGCGAGTCTGTACAACAGGCTATAAACTATACATATCCTTGTTTGCGTATTTAGGGCTTGCTTGAATAACTAACCAATCCTGATCTTGCTTTTTTACTACTTTTTCAGCAGCCCCTATTTACAATGTCTCGCCCAAAACGTAATTTGCAATCTGGATTTTGCTACCACATTACAACCCGTTGCAACAATAGAGAATTTCGCCTGACTCGCCTGGAATGCCGTGAAGTCTTCCTTTATGCCATTAAGAAAGCACAGTCAAAGTACGGATTTAAGCTGTATGCCCTGTGTATCATGAGCAACCATGTCCACTACCTCCTAGAACCAGGGGAAACGCACCTTATTTCCTAACAAAAACTATAAGGATTTAAAAATCATTTATATAAGTGCAAAACTTGACAAAACAGATAAACAGAATAAATCGATTCTTTTGCTAACACGTAAATTAGCTTATCTCTAATCAAAGAACTCTTGTCTAAGGAT
>NZ_JACJSJ010000222.1 GCF_014698115.1 Nostoc sp. FACHB-973 | reverse complement strand
ATTGATTATCTTTAATCAACACTTGCTGGACTGTATCAGAAATACGAGCGCTGATTGGATGAATGTCAGCTACTACTGTGGCATCATCAGTTTCTTCATGGCTTGAGGCATATTGCCACCAATGATAACCGAAACTACTAATGGCGATCGCTCCTGCTCCTACCATCATCAACAGTAAACTTTTGAACTTTTTATTAGGCTTTTGAGAAAAGTTATGATCATTACCAACTTCATCAAAACTACTGACTAATTCTGGTGTTACTTCAGATTCTCTAGATTCTGAGTGATGTCCGTTTTGATCAAATAATTTTATTAATTTCATGATTCTGACATTTTAAGAAACATACCCTAAAGAATTGACTTTATATGTACATTTTCCATTACGAGTAATAGTCTGATGGGTGCAGAAACATAAGTTAGTGAAAAGATAAGAAAAACCTAGTAGGGGTGCATAGCTATGCACCCCTAAAAAATTTGATATAACAAAAATAATTATTGATTAATTGCTATTAACTGTTTGAGAGCTTGTACTGTATTTTTTCCCAAGCGCCAGTGTTCAGTTTCGCCATTATTAAATGTCAATTGGACATCGAGGGTTTCGTTGGGCAATTGGGCGATTGCACCTGTAAGGCGAGAAATATCAAAGCGAGTAAAGCCTGTGTAATCGTGAGAAGGCGGTACATAAAAGGATAGCCCGTTATCAAAGTCATCAAATGAGGGATATAAGAAAGGATCAGACCAAAATGGATCTGTGGCAACGTAATTTGGATCGTAGTAACCAGGGCGTAAAGTTTCTTTTTTGGTACGAGCCTCCTTAATAACTTGATTAATTGTTAATAAGGGCTGATTGTGATTCATAATTGTCATCCCAGTTAAATAAGTACTAGGTTCGCCAAGATATTTATCTTGCAAACGATAGCGCACACCTACCTGGAGGTCTTTGTTGACTGGGTTTTTGCTCCAAACACTAAAGAAGCCAATAGATGAATTGCCAGGATTGTAATCTTTATCTTTCACTGCGTAAACCGAGCCTGTGAAAACTAATTGACTATAAGGAGCTTGAGAAATTGATGCCAATTTAGGAGGAATTGCTGCTGCATAAACTGGTGCAAAAGCTAATGCAGGAGCAAAAGAAAGGAAAAAGCTACTGGCGATCGCAATTTTTGATAATTGCGTTTTCATCGCCTGTAAATGGATCTTGTGGAACAAAATCATAATGGGTCAACTTTTTGGTAATGGTTAATATCTCGAAACTGTCTACTAATTTTGCAGGGTTGAAAAAATTATTAGATGAGATTATTAAAGTAATTAAATTGTGTCCAAATAGATTTGGAATGTTTATATACCGATTTCGGTACATATAATGTCTAGAAAAAACCCGCAGTAGTAGTGCACAAATGTGCGCTACTATTACTCAGACAATAATCCATCGGCACACCAACTTATTATCTTCAATAATCCACTTAGCAATTAATTTGTCATTTTTTAGAAATGTAATGCGAACATTTTGAGAAATAATTAGTTGAGAATTATGTAAATTTAGAGAGTTCATGATCCTGCTCCAAAAATGCTATTGGTTAACAAAATATTTTCGAGAAGTATAGATAGAGTGAGTTGAAAAGCCTTTTTTCACTACCTATCTATGTCGATTTAAAAACAAAGAGTTGTTAGAATCGGTAGCCAACGCCAAATTGAAAGCTAACAGCGTCAGCATCACTATTTTGATAAGCATTTAAACCATACTTGGCATCACCAAAGGCGACTATTTTTTTGCTCAATGCAGTTTCTAAACCACTTTCCAGTACTACTGAATTCCGATTACCGATGGGAGTGTTATTCCCTTGTGTGCCAATGAAAGAGTAGCCAGCACCGGCGTAGAGATTCGTATTTTTGGCAATTGGTATATCGTAAGTAATCGTTGGTATGGTTGCGGTTGTTTTATCGTCAAAGAGGAATGAGCCGCGAACTGAAAGAGGTGTATGAGGAATAGCAACACGCCCTTGAATATCGCCGCCCAATTGAGCAGCATCCCCACCGTGTCCACCACTGGTGACACCTGGAGCAATGCCAATACCAATGTAGTCACCTGTCATGCCTTGTAGAAGTGGAGCCGCAGCCGCAGATTTTGCAAATGAAAAGGTCATCGCGCTAGCAATGCCAAGGGAAAGCATACCAGTTAGTAAAGCTACTTTGGGATTTTTCATTAAATCTTTCATCTTCTTTTCTTCTTATTGTTTAGAAGTGGCATAACTTTATGGTTTGTACAACCAAAATAGTTAACTTTATATAATTACAGTTTCTAGTTTTTCTAGAAGTATGTGGGTGAAGAAGGATAAGTTAGTAATTAAGTTAAAGAGAAGTTAATATCTAAATTATTAATAAATTAGGGGTGTATTACAAGTACACCCCTAAAGCAAATTTATGAAAATTATTTTTTTCAAAATTATTCAACGATCAGACTTTACCCCGTCATACTATTTCCCAAAATACCTGATATTGTAGGGCAGGCAAGATGCCCACTCCACAAGAGATTTATTTTTTTGAGGATGCAAATGAAAAAATTTTTAGCTGATCACATCTTGAGATATGAACTTGCTATGGAATAAGTTAAGCAGATGGAGGAAGAATCTCAATGCCATACTTAGGAGCTGTAGCGAGGATTTTTTCCAAGTCTGTAGTACTTAAAGGTGGTACAGAAATAACCTGATTTACTGGTTTACCAACTTCTGCAATAAACTTCTCAAAACCAGATGGTGTCACCCAAACCAGCATCTTTGCGGGTAAAGAGCTTTTATTAGTAAATTGATGTAGTTGTCCTTTAGGTGAATGGAGAAAGGTACCAGGCGTTGCTATTATTATTTCCCCATCTAGATAAAATTCCAATTCTCCCTCTTGGATGTAAAACGATTCATTTTCCCGCGAATGACGGTGAGGAGGTGTACCACCTCCTTGTGGTGCAATTACGACTTCGCAGAGGGCATAAGCCTGTCCTGTCTCTTCGCCCACTGCTTTGAAGGTATAGAGATCCTGAGCAAACCAGTAAGAAGTCCCTTCGCCGGGTGGTTGTAGCAAACCTTTTTGTTGAATAGTCATTCTGATTCTCCTGATAATTCTTGTTTTATGTGTATTCGACATCGCATCTGTCATAACAGAATGCTTTAATATCCAAGCGATCGCTAGATATCATTTTCGCTTTTCAAAAATTGACAAAAGGTGTGTGAGTTCTATGCAGTGGTAAAACTGTCAAATTTAAGGTGTAAGGAGTTGGAACTCCTGTATCATTTACGACCCTAATAAAGTAATCTTCAGAAGCGGGTAACTGACCAATCCAATTTTGACCACTATTTGTAAGACGAGTTCCATCCACGCCAAACACTGATAGAGTAAGCATTTGTCCAGTTAGCGACCTCACGGAGATTGATCCCTCTTGACCGGCCATCGCTTTAAACACATAACTATTTAAAGCATCTGGTTGCAGATAGCCTCTCAAATACTTTCCATCACTCCCCGGAGCAAACTGAATACGCTGTGCTGGAAGCACGATCGCAGCAGCAGGTTTTGTTGGTAAAGTAAGCCAGGTTGTTCCTAACGTCCCTGTAGCTAATAGACTTGTTAGCAATACATTCTTGAGAATGCTTTTCATCTTTTTCCACTTTTTTTATTTTTTGAGAACTAACAGAACTTAGGCAAATAACAGTACAGTTTTGCGTAAGTCCTAACCAAATACAAGGTTCATATCGAGTAGGGACGCACAGATGTGCGCCCTTACAAAATCAGGGATTAATTAGTAATTCGGCACTAACGCAGCCCAGGTATTTGCACCAACAATGCCATCCTGTGAAAGCCCCATTGCTTGTTGGAAGTTTTTAACAGCAGTAGTCGTTTCATCCAGAAAATTGCCAGTCACAGGTAAGGTTGTCCCATCTGGCAAAGTACCATAACCTTCTAAAATCAGAAGTTGCTGCAAAACTGCAACTGCCAAACTGGAACTAGTAGGTTGTTGAAGCTGTGCTAGATCATCATTGAGATTGGCGATCGCAATTTTAGTAACAGTAGTCATGAGTGTTTTCCTCTTTTTAATGAATGTTGTTTATGGGTGACTGAGTAACTCAGCACCACTAATATTGAGTTTCCTCTTTGCAAACATATTTGAGGGTGAAGAAAGATAAGTTAGCCGATAAGATAAAAAAATGTCTAAATTATATTCAACACAATACTATTTAAATACAGCAGAATTCAGAAGTAAAACAGGCTTTATATCTGGCTTTGGGACTTAGCTTGTGTACAACATTTTCCTTGAAATCTGCTGTAAAATGTAAGTTTTTCTTTAAACTTTTTTATAAGTTATCTATCTTCACCCCATCTCAGCTTTTTTAGCCCGAAACTAAATTGGAGCTAAACAAGCCATGAGAAAAGGTTAAAGAAGGACTATGAAAGCTTTACTTTTCACTAAAATTAAAATAAACCAGTGGGTTAATGGAGTAGCAACTACAGGACTAGACGATGCTTATCGGGCTGCAAGTGTTATCAAAACAATAGAAGAAAAGCATTTTGGTGGCGATCGCATTGTATTCTCTCCCGAAAATGGGAAAACAGTTGCCGACTACTTCCAAGCTCAACTTGAGCGACAACTCCTCACTGTTCGCATTGGACTGGCACAATTCAAGTTCAGTGGCTTCTTTGTGACTCCAAGTGCTGAAATTCAGGAACCGAAAAATCATCAACAAGAGCAAGATTCTTTAACTATAGAAAAGCTCAGATTTATTGATTCGGTGGTGTCTAAATATCGCACCCATATAGACCATGAATTTAAGACTGTGAAAGCAGAAGTTGTCAATCCACCCAAATTGAATCCTAGCTATCCAGAACCTATTAATGAAGTAGCGCCAACAAGTCAACTTTCTCCTGCTAACCTCAGTCGATTGGATCGCATTCCCAAGGCTAAACGTGGCTCTTTTTTGCAAAATTTTACGAATCTCCGTCAAGAGATGAATCCAGATTATGAAATAGAGATAGTGACAGAGCTACGAAAGCTTCGCAAGGAAGAACGGACTGCAATTCGTTGGTTACTATTGCTGATTATTATTCCTCTCATCGTCCAAATTAGTACCAAAACCTTAATTTTCACACCAATTCTTGAGCGATCTTTTGATAGTAATCCACAGTATGTTGCCATGAGTGGCGAATTTAAAGAAGAAGCTTTAGCAGAATACAACCGTGCCAAGGAAATGCTAGAAGTCCAGCAATTATTGGGCTTGTCTCCTGAGATGTCTCCAGAAAAGGAAAAGGAAGCACGTCAAGAAATTGTCCGCGACTTGTACCGCGAGACGGGATATAAACAGCAAGAAGGACTAGCAAATTTATTAGGAGATGCTGTAGCTTTACTAACTTTTGCTAGCCTCGTCTACATGAATCGAGATAAAGTATTGTTGGTCAAAGGTTTAATCAATCGTACCTTCCAGGGTTTTAGCGACACCATCAAAGCTTTTATTTTAATTTTAGTGACGGATATGTTCGTCGGTTTCCATTCTCCTGAAGGTTGGGAGGTAGTTTTAGGGGGAATTGCCCATCACTTTGGTTTGCCGGAAAATCACAATGCGATTTTTCTCTTTATCGCTACAGTACCCGTAATTATGGATTCTTGCTTCAAATTGTGGATATTTAACTACTTAACACGTTCCTCTCCAAGTTCCGTGGCTATCCTCGAAAAGATGAACCAGTAGCTTTTTGTAAATTTGCTTCTAAGTTTTCCCTAACTTATTTATCTTCACCCTTAAGCTTTGGCTAGTAACTGAAACTGATGTTAAACAAAGGTTGGGTAACAGAAATGATTACTAAAAACGCAATCATAAAAAATCCTCCAAAATTCACATTATTACAAAAAGGTAGTTTGGGTCTACTGATATTAGGATTTGTTTACTTTTCTAGTTGGGCTGTTTTAGGTAAACGCCCCACGCAAGCCAAAATAGATAATCACAAAGCTGTGCCTGTAGTTGTCACTAATGTAACTGAAGCAACTGTACCTCTAGAAGTTCGCAGCACGGGAACAGTTGAAGCGTACTCCACCGTATCAATTAAATCAATGATTGATGGGCAATTGATGAGAGTTTACTTTCAACAAGGGCAGCAAGTTAAAAAAGGACAGCTATTATTCAAAATTGATCCTACGCCTTTTCAAGCAGACTTAGATCAAGCGATCGCTAAACAAGTACAAGCACAAGCACAAGTAACTCAAGCGATCGCTAATCAGCAACAAGCCAGCGATCAAGTAACCCAAGCGAAAGCCACACGGGTAAAAGATGCAGCCGAAGCACACAATGCTGATATTGAAGCACAACGCTACACCCATTTATTCCAACAAGGAGCAGTCACCCAGGAACAAGCTCAACAATATCACACCAGTGCAGATGCAGCCGAAGCAACTGTGGCTGCCGATCAAAGTGCAATTCGAGAAGCGATCGCTTCTGTAGGTTCAGCCAAGGCCAATGTGCAAAATGCTCAAGCGAATCTCAACGCTGCTGAGGCGGCTGTCAAAAGCGCTAAAACTCAACTTGCTTACACGACAATCTACGCTCCCATTGACGGGCAAACAGGTGATTTGCAAGTTAATCAAGGTAATTTGGTCAAAGCTAATGATACTAGCGGATTAAGTAGGTAGGCACAAAAAAACCTAACTATGTAAAGATAAATAAATACGGAGAATGCATCTACCGAGGTAACTTAAAGCATGGGCGCTCGTCTAAGAGTATTTTTGACTCGT
>NZ_JACJSJ010000221.1 GCF_014698115.1 Nostoc sp. FACHB-973 | reverse complement strand
GACTCCTTCGATGTTGGGGGAGTGGGGAGTGGGGAGTGGGGAGTGGGGATTGGGGATTGGGGAGTCGGGATTGGGGAGTGGGGAGTCGGGATTGGGGATTAAAAGAATTCTTTTCCAGCTCCCAGTCCCCAGCGATGCACTGAAGCTCAAGAAGTGTCCCCACTCCCCACTCCCCAGTCCCCTTCATAATTCAATTGCTGTCTGCACCTGTAAGTTGGTGAAACCTGCAACTCGCTTGCTGTCTTCAGGATTGAGGCGAATTTTCACTTCAATCACTCGGCGATCGAGGTTTTCCCCAGGCTGGTTGCTAAAAACGTTTTGTCTAATGACTTGGCGACCAATTTGGGCAACGGTTCCTCGCACTTCTGTGACAAATGCCTGACTGGTAATCACTGCCTGTTGTCCTAGTTTCACTTTAGCGATATCGGTTTGATAAACTTCTGCTACTGCCATCATTTGGTCGTTTGGCGCTAACTCTGCAATGCCAGAGGTACTAATTTTTTCTCCAATTCGGGTATGAATTTTGATAATCTGTCCTGCCATCGGTGCTTTGATATAAGCTCCCGCTAACTCGGTTTCGGCATGTTTGAGTGTGGCGATCGCATTTTCAACTTCTGTCTTGGCAGCAGCGATATCTACAGGTCGGACTTCTGCAATACTGGTGAGTGTGGCTTTGGCTTCGCTGACTTGTTTGTTACCGGTGGCGTTGGTGCGGGCGAGTGCTGCTTTGGCTTCGGCGAGTTGCTTGCTAGCGGTGGTGTTAATTCGGTTGAGTACTGCTTTGGCTTCGTCTAGTTGCTGTTTGGCAGTTTCTACAGTCAAGCCTTTAGTGTCATACAAAGAATTAGAAACTGCTCCTTGGGAAAATAGCTGCTGATAGCGTTGATATTCAGCTTCGGCATTTTTCAGTTCTGCCTCTAGTTTCTTAATGGTTGCTTCTTGGGCGATTTTGTCGCCTTCCCACTGTGCTTCTATCCGGGCGATCGCTTCCTGTTGGGCTGTTATATCTCCTGCGGACTGGGCTTCTAGGCGTTCAACGCTTGCTTGCTGGGCTTTGATTTCTCCTGCTTTGGCTCCAGCTTCCACTTGAGCAAGTTTAGCTTGGGCGACTTTGACTTGTTTTTGCGCTTGGAGTACGGCTGTTTGCAAGCGATCGCGGGCATCTAAAATTGCTACCACTTGTCCGGCTTTGGTGCGATCGCCTTCTTTGACTAAAATTTGGGCAACGCGATCGCCATCCAATGCCAAAGGCGCAAACAAACTAATTACCTCTGCTTCCGGTTCTAGTCGTCCTAACGCAGTCACTTTTTGACTGTCGGGTGTAGTTTCTACTGGCTGGGATGACGCAGTTTGATTAACTTGTCCAAACTGAGAAATTCCATAAAAAACAATTCCACCTGTAATCGCAGTAGCCGCAATTACTAATGCAATTAACCCTTTATTGGTGGCTTTGGATGATACCTTTTCAACCATCTCTTTTGTTTTCATAAATTTTTGTGTTTGTGTATTAACTAAGTAATTATTAATCACCGTTTTAGATAATTAATAATTTTAAATTTGGCTCAAATATGCCGTCACCATTTTCCCTAACAACGCACATTGTTCAATAAAATCAATTGTTTCATCCCCCCATAACTTCTCCAAAATTAAACCATTGACAAAGCTCAATACAAAGGAAGCTAGCACTGGATCTTGAACACCTAAAAAATCATAAGCAGCCTGCTGATACTGCTTATTAGTATGTTTAAAAACAATATTTTTTTGAATAATATTAAAATCTTGATTTTGACAAAAATCAATCCAAATATAAGTCCATTTAATAAAATAATCCTGATTTTTCACTAGATATCTTCCTAGTGCTTCCATTGCCTCTTGCAGCGTTTGCGCTCCTTCCAATTCAGCTAAAGCTGCACTTACATCTTGCTCACATATTTCTTGGGCTAGTTGCTCAAACAAACTTTGTTTGCTAGGGAAATAGTGGTACAACGTTCCCGTGGAAACCCCTAATCTTTCAGCAATTTGGCGCATAGTAATCGAACCATAACCTTTTTCGGCAAATAAATCAAAGCACTTTTCGAGCAATTCTTTACGATACTGCTCATGGTCAACGATTTTAGGCATGGCTCGGCTTATTTATATCGAACGCTCGTTATATTTTATAGCAACACATTAAGCACACTTGTGTCAAGGTATAACTGATTGATCTATGGCAAACTGCTGAGTATAAAACCAGTTGTTCCAAAGCTTTGAGCAATTAACACAATAACTGGTGATTCTCTAGTTGGAATTGATAATAGAACAGCTAAAGATGACTAGGACTTACGCAAAAACTCTCTGAAACTCTTATTTCTGGGTGCCTTCTGCGTCCTCTGCGGTACCCTGTGGGAAGCCGCTTTGCGTCTACGATTTTCCGTTACGTGTGCCTAAGTCCTGATGACTTTGGAAGCTTTTATAATCAAAGAGACAATAAAACTCCAACTCCAATACGCTTTAACGAATCATTATCATTGCCAGAGACTTCGGTTTTCCTAGCACCCGCTCAATCTGGGAATGACAATGATGGATTGCAAGTGCAGTTAGATATTGGCAGAGAATAGACCTCTTGCAAAAGTCCCTAACACCCCACCCCCAACCCCGAGCCGCTTGCGGAGAGGGGAGCGTTTGCTTTACTCAAATGCGGGGTGGGGTTCTTTATTTTTGATTTATGCAAGAGGTCTAAATAATTAGGTATTTTGTCATTTTTTATCCTTGCTAAAAGGGGTTTAAAACCCCATCCCATATGGGTTGCTTGTTTTGTGTTGGGGTCTAAATCCCCATCACAAAACCATACTTCCGACTTCCGACTTATTTAATTGACCAATGCCCAATACTTCGGCTTACCTTGGCTTTGCTTTGCACGAGTCGCTTAGTACAAGTGCCCAATGCTCAATGCCTGTTGACTGATTTCAATAATCCGCTTTGCCTAGTAGATAATTGTGCAATCATTTTGCAGTAAAATTAGTCGTCTAGACACAGGAGGGCTTTTTGCGATGACTCGTGTCATCATAGTGCGCCACGGTCAAAGCGGTTATAACACCGAGCGGCGTATTCAAGGGCGCACTGATGCGTCAACATTAACCGAAAAAGGTCGTAACGATGCCAGTAAAGCAGGCAAAGCCCTCAGCAATATTTTATTTAATGCGATTTACAGCAGTCCCCTGCAACGAGCAAAACACACAGCAGATATTATCCATAGTGAGTTAGCTTCTCGTGCTGAACAGTCTGCCGTAGTGCAAGCTTCTGATTTGCTGCTGGAAATTGACCTGCCTTTATGGGAAGGAATGCTGACAGCCGAAGTCAAGCAGGAGTTAGCCGAAGATTACCGGACTTGGCACCAACGCCCCCACGAACTGCGGATGCTGCTCAATGAAGCAGAGGGAACAAGAGAACATTTTCCGGTTCTGGCTTTATACGAACAAGCGCGACAGTTCTGGCAAGAAATTTTGTCCCAGCATCAAGGCGAAACCATTCTCATTGTGGGACATAACGGTATTAATCGCGCCTTGATCAGCACAGCATTAGGAATTCCCCCAAGTCGTTACCATTCAATACAGCAATCTAACTGTGGTATCAGCGTCCTAAATTTTGCTGGGGGTTTGGGGGAACCAGTGCAACTAGAGTCTTTGAACCAGACGCAACACACTGGAGAAACTCTACCCTCCTTGCGGCCAGAACATCAAGGAGTACGGTTGCTGCTAGTGCGTCATGGGGAAACAGAGTGGAATCGCCAAACCAGGTTTCAAGGGCAAATTGATGTCCCACTTAACGACAACGGTAGACAACAGTCGCAAAAAGCAGGTGAATTTCTCCAAAAAATAGAGATCGATTATGCTGTTAGTAGCCCAATGCTACGTCCTAAAGAAACAGCAGAAATTATCTTAAAACAGCATCCTAGCCTGAAGCTGGAATTACAAAATGGTTTAAGAGAAATCAGCCACGGACTTTGGGAAGGAAAATTAGAAACAGAAATAGAGCAAGAATTTCCAGGAGAGTTACAGCGGTGGCGATTAGTCCCAGCCCAAGTTCAAATGCCTGAAGGGGAAAATTTGCAACAGGTATGGGAACGTAGCGTTGCAGCTTGGGAATCAATTGTCCAAACAGCATTAACTAATCAACTGAAAACTGTTTTAGTAGTAGCCCACGATGCTACGAATAAAACTTTGCTTTGTCACATTCTTGGTTTACCACTAGAAAATTTCTGGAATTTTCGTCAGGGAAATGGTGCTGTTAGTGTTATTGATTATCCTTGTGGACTAAATGGTTTACCAGTACTACAAGCAATGAACATCACCACTCACTTCGGTGGAGGCGTATTAGATAAAACAGCAGCTGGGGCGTTGTAGGAGTGTTGAATAAGTGCTGAGTTAATAGTTAGGAGTGAGGAGTAAGGAGTAAGGAGTTATGAATAAAGTTATAAGTGATAAGCAAAGAGCAAATAACTCATAACTCCTTACTCAATAATTAAAAAATTTTATGATTGAACTGCTGCAACAAGTACGGGTAATTGACCCAGTTTCCCAAACCGATGAACTATTTGATGTGCTGATTGCTGATGGTTACATTCAAGCAGTGGCTTCGTGCATTTCTGATATCAGTTCTGATACTCAAATCAGAAATTGTCGGGGATTAGTTCTTGGTTCTGGGTTAGTGGATTTATACAGCCACTCCGGCGAACCAGGCTTTGAAGAACGGGAAACTCTCGTGTCTGTTTTGCAAGCTGCTGCTGCTGGCGGCTTTACTAGAGTTAGTATATTACCCGATACATCTCCAGCCATTGATAATCCTGCGCTTGTGGCGCAGTTGCACAATAAAGGTAGCGAGATGAGGAGGATGAGGGAGATGAGGGAGAAAGAGAAAACTAATTTGTCTCCCCCTGCTTCCCCTGCTCCTCTTCTCCCCCTGCTTTCTATCTGGGGTGCTATCACCCTAGATGTTGCTGGGAAGCAAATGACGGAATTGGCAGATTTAGCATCCGCTGGGGTTGTTGGTTTTACAGATGGTAAGCCTTTGGAAAATTTAGCGCTGGTGCAGCGGGTATTAGAGTATCTCCAGCCGTTGGGTAAACCAATTGCATTTTGGCCTTGCGATCGCCAATTAGCTGCAAATGGTGTAATAAGAGAAGGTGCCCAAGCACTTCGTTTAGGTTTACCACCAGTACCCACCAGCGCAGAAACAAGTGCCATCGCCGCAATGCTTGAATTAGTTGCAGCCATAGGCACACCAGTACATATCATGCGTGTCTCCACAGCCCGCAGCGTCGAACTGATAGCTTCAGCCAAGGCTGCTGGTTTACCCATCACCGCCAGCACTACTTGGATGCATCTTTTACTTGACACAAAAGCAATCAAGAGTTATAATACCAGCCTGCATTTAGATCCGCCTTTAGGCAATGCCAGTGATGTAGCGGCGTTGCGTGCGGGGGTGCGTGCAGGGGTTATAGATGCGATCGCGATCGATCATGCACCCTACAGCTACGAAGAAAAAGTCCAGGCTTTTGCCGAAGCCCCAGCCGGAGCAATTGGTTTCGAGTTAGCATTGCCTTTGCTGTGGCAATATCTCGTTGAAACTGGGGAATTTACAGCTTTAGAATTATGGTGTGCATTGAGTAGTAATCCCGCCAAGTGTTTGGGGCAGAAAATAAATGCAATTAGCCCTGATCAATCAGCAGAACTAACTTTATTTGACCCCCAGCAAACCTGGAAAGTTGAAAGGAAAAATCTGCATACACTTTCACAAAATACACCTTGGTTAGGACAACAATTGCAAGGTCGTGTCCTGCAAACTTGGTGTTAGTTGCCTTCAATTCTGTTAAGGGACGACAGGGGGTTTCGAGATAAGTCTTGCTAATGTGATTCCTGAGTAGATTTCTGAGGATTAATTATGATTATATAAAGAATCTGTAAACCTAATCTTTATTTGACATTGATAAAATTTTCTGATATTTAGTCGGCAAAATTTACTACCACATAATGATTTTTAGCGCAATCAGAAAATGCCTTTTTGTCAACAAACGTAGGGAATTTCAGCAGATATCGAATTTTTCATAATTTAACCAAATATATCTGTGGGAAAGTTAAAGTTCAGCTGATGCTAATTTTGTGATGTATTAGATTTAAAAAAAAGTCACATCTTCAAGATTTGGTGAAGTAGGTTACGTGGTTTTACTTAAGAGATAGATAATTCAAGGGGGAACGAGAAGGAGCCAGCATCGGCAAGAAATCACGTTTTATTCTCCTCCCTGTACAAAAAATGAATCAAAATCCTGTGACTGCAACTAATAGCTTAGAAATCAATGCCTCAGGGCAGTTCGCGCCCTGGCTGTTGGAGCAGAATCTCAGTCTAGCTTTCAGCACTTATCAAGCAGGTAAATTATTTTTCATCGCCTTGCAACTCATATCATGTCCGCCTAATCACTTATCATAAAAATCTCTTTGCGTAAGAGCGTCCCCGTGTCTCCGTGTCAGTCTAAACAATAAGTCTTTAACCGGACATGATATCAGTGGCAAACTGTCTGTATTCGAGCGCACCTTTGAAACGAGGCAGCTTTGAGGCCGTGGCTTTTTGTCAGGGGTATATGCGCGGTTGTGCATTTCATGGCGACTTTGCGAAGGTGGGAGTTTCCCAACCCAGGCACAACAAGACTTTTAGCGGGTTGCCCCTAGATGAGAAATTGCAACAAAAAAACGCCGAACCTCGCTGTGGTTTGCTGGTGATTGATTTGAGGAGTGGG
>NZ_JACJSJ010000220.1 GCF_014698115.1 Nostoc sp. FACHB-973 | reverse complement strand
CAATGATTATCTCGACATCTCTGGCAGCTACGAGGAGTCCTTCTACGGTACCGAGGACTCTAACTCAGAGGGCAATAACACCCTCAACGGAGGCGCTGGTGACGATAGCTTGAGTGCTAGCGGTTCAACAGGCAATAACCTGCTGTCTGGGGGCGATGGCAATGATTCTCTTGACATCTCTGGCTACGGTAGATTTTATCCTGGCTACTCCTTTGACTCTCGCTCCTTGGGAAATAACACCCTCAACGGAGGTGCAGGTAGCGATACCTTGAGTGCTAGCGGTTCAACAGGCGATAACCTGCTTAATGGGGGCGATGGCAATGATTATCTTGACATCTCTGGCTACGGTGAATTCTATGCTGATGATGATTATCTTGACTCTCGCTCCTTGGGGAATAACACCCTCAACGGAGGTGCAGGTAATGATCACTTGAATGCTAGCGGTTCAACAGGCGATAACCTGCTTTCTGGAGGTGCTGGCAATGATACTCTCTCGGCACATAGCGCATCAGGCAATAACACTCTTTATGGTGGCAGTGGCAATGATATCCTCACAGGGGGTTTGGGTAATGACACCCTCTATGGAAATAATGGTACTGATACCTTTGCTTTCAATAGTTACAATGAAGGTGTTGACACTATTTCTGACTTCAACCCCACTGGTGACTTGATTCAGGTATCGGCTGCTGGTTTTGGTGGCGGGTTATCAACACCTTCACTTTTAGCTAGTCAGTTCACAATTGGAACATCTGCAACCACAAGCACTCAACGATTTATTTACAACTCCACCATAGGTGCGTTGTTTTTTGACCAAGATGGCAGTGCAAGTGCATTTACTCAGGTCAAATTTGCTTCATTTACTACTGGATTGTCACTAACCGAAAACAATTTTGTGGTTGTTTAATCGTACATTAGCCCTTCATCACTAGACGTTACAGTCAAATAGAAATCTTCAGAATGGGAGGTGCTATTTTAAGCACCTCCCATTCCATTCATCCAGGACTTATAAACTTCACAAAAATCTTGATACATATAGCGGTTCCTATTCAGATGGGGTACAACATGATATCGCCAGGTGTAGGGGCACGGCACTGCCATGCCCCTACAGGTGTACCTTATTAGGTCAGGAAACGCTATATAAATTTTCCGTAGGTTAGCACAGCTGTGCCACTCTACCAAGGTGTTTGTATCAACCTTTTTCTTGATTCTCAGGTAGCTTGGGAATGTAGAGTTCAGTTTGTCCAAAATGTCTTTAACCGAAGAAATTCTTTCCCAACTACCAGGTGATGTTTTAGCAGGGTTGCGTCAAAGCGATCGCATCTTAACATCCCTGAGAGAAAACACCGCACCTATACCAACATTAGTTACAGAAAGTCAGCAGCCTTTGGGTGTTGCAGACTGGGATGTGCTTATCTGCGGTGGCACCTTGGGCATTTTAATTGGTTCGGCTTTAGCTGTGAAGGGGTTGCGAGTGGCGTTGATGGAACGGGGAATTCTCCGGGGCAGGGAACAAGAGTGGAATATTTCTCGTAAGGAGTTAGATGTGTTTGTGGAATTGAACTTGTTGAGTGAGGAAGAATTAGAAACTGCGATCGCCACTCAATATAACCCAGCACGAGTAGGCTTTGATGGTGGTACAGAAGTTTGGGTAGAGGATGTTTTGAATATCGGTGTAGATCCTGTATATTTACTGGCTACATTAAAAACGCGATTTCTCAGTAATGGTGGAAAGTTGTTAGAAAACACACCTTTTAGTGAAGCAGTAGTGCATCCAGATGGGGTGATGGTAAATAACCAATTCAAAACTAGGTTGTTAATCGACGCAATGGGACATTTTTCTCCCATCACGCAACAAGCACGTCAAGGAAAAAAACCAGATGCACTTTGCTTAGTGGTAGGAACTTGCGCCCAAGGTTTTCCGGAAAATAACTCAGGCGATTTGTTGTTATCATTTACATCTTTGCACAACCAATGTCAGTATTTCTGGGAAGCCTTCCCAGCTAGAGACGGTAGAACCACTTACTTGTTCACTTACATGGATGCACATCCCCAACGCTTAAGTTTGACAGCTTTCTTTGAGGAATATCTGCGTCTTTTACCACAATATCAAGGTGTGGAATTGAGTCAGCTGAAATTTCAACGGGCGTTGTTTGGCTTCTTTCCTAGCTATCGCCAAAGTCCGCTGAAAACTCCTTGGAATCGCATTCTACCAGTGGGAGATAGCAGCGGTAGTCAATCTCCCTTGAGTTTTGGTGGTTTTGGTGCGATGGTGCGTCACCTGAAGCGTTTAACTTATGGCATTGACGAAGCGCTGCAAACTGAACAATTATCTGCAAAAGCGCTGTCACTGCTGCAACCGTATCAGCCAAGTTTGACTGTTACTTGGTTATTTCAAAAAGCGATGAGTGTTGGTGTAAATCAGAAAATTCCCCCAGAGCAAATTAACCAACTACTTTCAGCAGTATTTGAAGAAATGCAACAGTTAGGTACACCAGTGCTAAAACCATTTTTGCAAGATATAGTACAATTTTGGGCGCTAACGCAAACACTCTTAAAAACCAATTTCTCTCATCCAAAATTAGTGATCAAAATAATTCCGCAACTAGGCTTGGTAAGTTTGTTAGATTGGATGGTGCATTACAGTAATTTAGGTGTTTATACTGCCTTGTTTTCGTTAAGTCCAATGTTAGAAACATGGATGAAGAATCAATCAAGCGAACAACAATATTATTGGCATCGTTTGATTGATGCTTGGAAGTACGGCTCTGGTGGCGACTACTCAGATGAAACTTAGATAATATACGTGTGAGGGTAATATGATTGAACGGAAATCTTTAGGAATCAAATACTTTGCAGTACTGATTGGTTTTCTGCGCGATCGCCAAGGATTTTTAGAGGAAGTTCGTCAAGGTACAAGATTACCAAATAAAATCATTTCTCTACTAGTTTGTAGTTCCTTATTCCTCGCAATTTATGGCGGAATCATTGGTGCATACCATAGCTGGATGCAAGCTTTGTCTTCCGCCATTAAACTCCCAGCCCTTTATTTAATCACACTGCTGATTTGTATCCCGACGTTGTATTTTGCTAACGTCATTTTTGGTTCAAAGCGAACTTTTGGACAGCATTTAGCACTAGTATTAACTGCGGTTTCAGTGACTAGTGTACTTTTATTTAGCTTTGCACCGATTACCCTATTTTTCTTAATTACCACCAATAATTACCAATTTTTAATTCTCTTAAATGTCTTTATTTTTGGACTGACTGGATTTATTGGTATTTCGTCGTTATATCAAGCCACAAGTTTAGTTTTAGAACAAGATAACGAAGGTAGCAAGACACGCCAAAAGATTTTACAATTTTGGCTATTTCTTTACGCTTTCGTAGGCAGTCAGTTAGGATGGACTCTCAGACCATTTTTTGGCACACCTGGTTCTGCCTTTGAACTCTTCCGTGAAAGAGAAGGGAATTTTTATCTGAGCGTCATTAAATCTATTAGCTATCTCTTGGGAATTCGTTAGTAGGTAATAATTCAGAATTCAGAATGGACTACGCTCTGCTGCGGTAACAGAATTCAGAATAGTGTAAATATCAGGATAATCTTTGATGTATCCATATATAAAATTACACTATATCATTGAGAAATTCTGTTGTGTAACTTTTTGATTACGTGATTAGGAACTATACCAAATATCAACCCAAAAAGCATTATGTTGGAAAAACAATCTCGCGGCGTTAAACAATTTAGTGTTTTGGTGAATTTACTACGCGATCGCCAGAGCTTTTTAGAAGAAATTCGTCTGGGAATAAGATTAGAAAATAAAATCAGTTCTTTGTTTGTATCTAGCTCCATTTGCTTTGCTATCTATGGAGCAATTATCGGTGCATCCCACGGTTGGGCACAAGCATTATCCAGTGCTATCAAACTCCCGGCATTTTATTTATTAACACTGATAATTTGTTTTCCAACTTTGTTCTTTTTTAATGTTTTGTTTGGTTCTCGGAGTAGTATTCAACAGCATTTTGTTGTCTTGCTCACATCTGTGTCAGTGATTAGTGTCCTTTTATTCAGCTTCGCACCAGTTACACTATTTTTTCTGATCACCACCCCAGATTCTTATCAATTTTTCAAACTGTTGAATGTATTAATATTTGGAATCACAGGCATCTTTGGCGTTAAATTTCTTTATGAAGGAATACAATTACTTTCTCAACAAGATGAAGTAGGCAAAACAACCCGCACCACTATTTTAAGATTTTGGTTATTGCTTTATGCCTTTGTTGGTATGCAATTAGGATGGTTTTTCAGACCGTTTTTTGGTGCCCCTGATTCTAAATTTGAGTTATTTCGAGCCGTGAAAGGGAACTTTTATCTTGATCTAGTAGCAGCGATTTCGGAAATTTTAGGCTTCCGTTAACTTCACACCAGGATTTGTGGTAGAAAGCTTAACAACCAGCAATTGAACATTTGTTCTTTTTATGACTTGGCAAATTGGCAACTATTACAAATATAACTGTGTTATTTTCAATACTATACAAGGTGTATTTGCACTTTCAAGCTATTTAGACGGGTTGCAACCCGTCTTTATTTATCACTAATACCAATTTGAAAAAAGAATGCGACAAATACATTGGGTAGGGTAGCACAGCTGTGCTACCCTACAGATGATCTATGTGTTGCAAAGATTGTTTGAATTGGTATAAAGTTCAAGACAGGGAGAGGTTAGTTGAATTCACGTTAAATCAAATATGATTGCTATATTATTTGACTGTTGTAGTGGCATCTATGCCATCGGTTTTCAGCTGACCATCTTCCATATAAATGATGCGATCGGCAATATCAAGGATGCGGTTGTCATGGGTAACAAGCAAAATCGTACAGCCTTGTTCTTTGGCTAGCTTCTGCATTATTTCGACGACATCACGCCCAGATTTTTTGTCGAGTGCAGCAGTGGGTTCATCTGCTAAAACAATCTTAGGATGGCTGACTAAAGCACGAGCGATCGCTACCCGTTGTTTTTGCCCTCCAGATAGTTTCTCTGGATAGTAATCTACCCGCTCTCCTAAACCGACAGTTTCCAAAATGGCGATCGCTTTAGCATCGATATCCTGATTCAGAAAATCGTCATGCAATTCCAGAGACATTCGTACATTTTCTTTAGCTGTCAAAAAAGTCATCAAATTATGCGCCTGGAAAATATAACCAATGTGGCGGCGAAGCTTCGTTAAGTGCTGCTTTTTGGCGTCGCGGATTTCCTCTCCTAAGATTTTGAGACTACCATCTTGGGCAGAACGCAATCCACCCATGAGCGTCAATAGAGTGGTTTTTCCCGATCCTGAGGGGCCAGTCATAATCACGATTTCCCCAGCGTTAATGTCCAAATTAATATCAAATAACACTTGTTTGCGAAGGGCACCTTCACCAAAATAATGGTTGAGGTTACTCACAGAAATCACGGGTTCTGAAGCAGAAAATATCGAATTGGAAGTTAGTGGTAAAGAATTTTGCAACATAGGATTTTATAGGGAATGGGGAGTGGGGAATGGGGAGTTGGGAATGGGGAGTCGGGAATGGGGAATGGGGAGTGCGGAAAAACTATCTCCCTCATCTCCCTCATCTCCCCCCACTCCCTATTCCCCCCTAAAACTAAAACACATCAGCAGGATCAGCAGATCGTAGCTTTCGCATAGCGATCGCCCCAGAGAAAGTACACATGATTGCAGTCAAAATCCAGACGGTGATCGCTCGTTCGAGCTTCATAAAAATAGGTAGCATCGTCGCAGTGTAGGCAAGTTGATACAACCCAAAAGAAAGGATTAATCCGGGGATGAAACCCAAGACGGCTAAAAACAATGCTTCTTGAAATAAAACTCCCAAAAGATAGCCGTCGGTGTATCCCATTGCTTTGAGTGTGGCGTATTCTGGCAGATGGTCAGAAACATCTGAGTAAAGGATTTGGTAGACAATAACAATACCAACAATGAATCCGACTCCTGTACCTAAACCGAAAATAAAACCAATGGCAGTACCGGCTTCCCAGTATTTTCTTTCGATTTGGGCAAACTCTTCTGGAGTCAGGACTTTGACATCTTTGGGTAGCCCTGCGGCAAGTTGCGATTGCACTTTTTGGGCATCAGCACCCTGTTTAAGAGTGATTAATCCAACTGTGATGCGATCGGGTTTACTATCTGGGAATATTTGCCCAAAGGTGGAGTCACTGGTAATGACATTACCATCGGCAGCAAAGGAGGCACCATCAGTAAACAAGCCTTTAACGGAGACAAATTTATCATTCAGTTCTGTCTGAAAGCTACCTGTTTGATTAAAAATATCGGCAACTGTTCCGTATTCCGGACGCCCCGCTTGGTCGAACAGAACTTGATAGAGCTGTTTGAGGTGGTGCTGATTTTGTTTGATTTCGGCAGATTTGAATACGGATTGTGTGGGATCGATACCCCAAACTAAAATAGTGCGATCGAGACGTGTTTCCAGATTTCGCCACTGGGCGCTGCCGATGTAGACAGAATTCACTGACTGAACACCGTCATAACCCAATGCTTGGTACAATCGCTCTCTGGAAAAATTTTTCACTGAGAACAGAGTTTGAAATTGGGGATTAATCAAAACTAAATCTGCCTGTAAATTCCGATGGGGTTTGATGGCTGCATCAAAAAGCGCACTTTCAAATCCCAACTGAATGAACATCAGTAAATCAGCAAAAGTAATACCGGCGACTGCAACAGCCAGACGGGTTTTTTCTTTCATTAACTGCCGCCATGCTAGGGGCGTTTTACGAAACATTTTCATAATTGGGGAGTGGGGAGTGGGGAGTGGGGAGTGGGGAGTGGGGAGTGGGGATTGGGG
>NZ_JACJSJ010000022.1 GCF_014698115.1 Nostoc sp. FACHB-973 | reverse complement strand
ACTTTTTTGTAAGTGACCAATTTAACAACCGTATTCAGGTTCTCGATCCTCAAGGTAATCCCCTCTTGACATTTGGCAAACAAGGCACTGGAGATGGGGAGTTTAATCAACCAATTGGCATCGAAGTCGATGAGTTTGAGAATATCTATGTGGCTGATTCTATCAATAGCCGCGTTCAAGTATTCGACAAAAACGGTAACTTCTTGACTGCATTTGGTGAAGCTGCCGCAGCAGCACCTCCCCAATTAGGTGAACCACCCTTTGGCGACCCCCTCGACCTGACACCGGGTGTATTTAACTGGACGGCTGGCACAAGCTATAAAGATGGCAAGCTTTATGTGGGCGATTTCTTCCAAGGTCGCGTTCAGGTGTTAAACGTAGAAGGTAGAAAACAAGTACCTGAACCTAGTTCAGCGTTGGGTCTAGCATTACTCGGACTTGGGGCTGCTACCGTCATATTGAGAAAACATAGACAACAAAAATCAGTTTTCAGTTTTGAGAAGGAACTGCAAAAACAGTGCTAAATAATTACTAATTCGTAATTCGTAGTTCGTAATTAAAAATATTACGAATTACGAAATCAAGGTGCTTTCAGGACAGATTTATGAACTTAAATAAGCTGAAAAAAACTGACCAAAGCTCGATCGCTCTACTTGGCGATCGCCTACCATCATTAGATGAACAATTCGCTGATGTGCCTCCCTTCCTTGCTCAAGCTAGTATTCCTGAATCTGCAACAAATCATATCATTCCCCGACAAATTACCATCATCGGTGGACATGGCAGGATGGGAAGATTATTTAAAGAACAATTTTCGGCGTTAGGTCATAATGTTAATGTTCTCGAACACGAAGATTGGGAATATGCAGATCAATTGTTAAATTCGGCAGAGTTAGTTTTAGTAAGTGTTCCCATTGAATATACAGTTGATGTTATTAAGCGTGCAGCTAAATACCTTGCACCAACTACAGCTTTGTGCGATATCACGAGTATTAAAACGCAGCCAACTCAAGCAATGCTCGAACACCATTCAGGCCCCGTTATGGGTTTACATCCAATGTTTGGGCCAAGTATTAAATCGTTTTTAGGACAAAAATTTGTCATATGTCCAGGGCGAAATGATGAATCATTTCAATGGTTATTAGACTTCATTAAAATTCAAGGTGGAGAGTTAATTGTTTGCACGCCTGAAGAACACGATCAGATGATGGTCATTATTCAAGCAGTGCAGCACTTCTGTAGGTTGAGTCTTGGCGTTTTCTTAGCAGAAGCAAGAATTGATATAGAGCAGAGTTTATTAATATCAACTCCTAGTTACCATCAACAAATTGATAGTGTTAAACGTTTGTTTTCGCAAAACTCTCATTTATGTGTGGATATCATGCTAGCTACGGAAGAGAGATGTGAAGCAATTAAATCTTTAGCTAACACTTGCAGCCGCTTGGCAAGATTGGTAGCAAGGAAAGATCGGGAGGCATTAATTCAAGAGTTTGAAAGTATTCAAGAATTATTTGAGGAAAAAAGTAAGGTTGTTGTAAAATAAGCGAGATTTTAAATTATAGGAGAATTCAGGAGCGGAGCCGGAGACTCCGAAAGCTCCGGTCAGAATGGGCTACGCCCCGCTGCGCTAACAGAATTCAGAATGATAATAAGCTCTCGGTCTAGGTTTTAGGCATAGATACTAGACTTTACTAACTTTAAATCTGCTGCATCTATATTTTTTCATTTCACGCAGAGGCGCAGAGTAGGAGTTTTAGAGGAATTTGATTATTACAAGAATAGCTTGGGTATTTGAAGAAGAAAACTATTAGACATATCAGCAAAAATATGGTAGTTGACATTAAGCAAAAAAGTAGATTTAATCTGCAACCAATTCATCAACGTGTTTCGGTTACTTTTAACTATGAGGTTTACTTTACTCACAATTTATTTGAGTTGAAAAATCCCACGTTAGCTCAAGCGATCGCAGCGGATGGGGAGACGAAGCCGAAGAAAGTACTAGTGGTGGTAGATGCAGGATTGTTGGAATTGCAACCTGGGTTGCTTGGGCAAGTAGTAGCGTATACTAAGTTTTATGCAGAGATACTAGCGATCGCCACTGAACCAATGATAATTCCGGGTGGGGAAGCTGCTAAGAACGATCGCACTTTATTAGAGCAAATCCACCAACTCATTGAAACAGCCGGATTATGTCGTCATTCCTACTTGTTAGCGATCGGCGGTGGGGCTGTGTTGGATTTGGTAGGATATGCTGCTGCTACTGCTCATCGTGGAATTCGTCTGATCCGGATTCCGACTACGGTGCTAGCACAAAATGATTCTGGGATTGGGGTAAAAAATGGCATCAACAGCTTTGGGAAAAAGAATTTTCTCGGCACATTTGCGCCACCTTATGCAGTTATAAATGATTCTGCTTTCTTAACAACTCTAGACGATCGCGATTGGCGTTCGGGGATTGCAGAAGCAATTAAGGTGGCGCTAATTAAAGATCCTAAGTTTTTTGATTTTATCGAGTCTCACAGCGCAGCGCTTGTGCGGCGAGACATGGACACCATGCAACAAATTATTTATCGTTGCGCCCAGTTGCATTTAGAACACATTGCTAACAGCGGTGATGCTTTTGAAATGGGTTCGTCTCGTCCCCTGGATTTTGGACATTGGGCGGCTCATAAACTGGAGCATTTGACAAATTATAGCTTGCGTCATGGGGAAGCAGTGGCGATCGGTATCGCTTTGGATAGCACTTATTCCTATTTAGCAGGATTGCTTGATTTCTCAGAGTGGCAAAGGATATTAAACACCTTATCAGCTTTGGGTTTCACTCTGTATGTGCCAGAACTAGCTGATAAGTTATCACAACTGGAACATCCCCATTGTCTGTTCCGAGGTTTGACAGAGTTCCGCGAACACTTAGGTGGAGAATTAACTCTAACGCTGTTACAAGGCATTGGAAAAAGAATTGAAGTTCACGAGGTGGATTTGTTATTGTACAAGCAAGCAATATCGCTGTTGCGGGAATTGAGAATTCTAGCAATTTGCAGTTGAATAGAGTAGGGTAGCACAGCTGTGCTACCCTACAATGGTTTAATTTTCTTTGAGTGTATTCCATTCAATTGAAAACCGCTATAAGCTCAGAGAAGCCCAAAGTAATGCAGAGGTTTGATGCGAGGCGATTTTTTTCGCTAGGAAGTTGTGATACGATCTAATACTTTTGAGGGAGGCGGATAATTTCAAAGAATGTTGTCAGGAAATTTACTAAAAAAGCAGTATAAAAAGCGAATAAATTGACACCCAATCTACAAATTATTCAATGTATTATCTGCTTGATATCGAGTACTCTTAAGTAAGAAGTCAAAAAGTTTTCCATTACAACTTAAAAACAATCCGCAGATTTGGATAATTTGAATTAAAGTGACATTGCACGATTTAGACTTGTTTTTAAGTTGAAGATATTTATCAATAATGATTAATATACCTCGATGAATGACCAAGCCCAGTTGGGGCGGGAGTAGGGAGTCGGGAGTCGGGAGTCGGGAAAAAAATAGCGACCCCAACCAGCGCTCTACAAGCCCCGTCTTTTAAGACGATTGCATCTCAAGCCCCGTTCAATGCTGTCTTCCCCACTCCCTACTCTCTACTCCCTTCTTGTTGACTAACTAATAACTATTTCAGAGAAATTTCCCATGATTTTTGATTCACGCTCATACACAACCCTTGGCGGTGTCAGTATTTCTCGCTCCATCACAGAAGTTAAGATGGACACTGCCCTCGAAGATATTTTATTCCACTTAAATTCTCAGCGTGGAGGCTTATTAAGGAGCAGCTACGAATATCCGGGGAGATATAAAAGATGGGCGATCGGATTTGTGAATCCGCCATTGGAGTTGACTACCCAGGGAAATACTTTCACTTTAATAGCTTTAAATGAACGTGGTCAATTACTTTTACCATTACTTTTAGAGTGTTTATCTAACTCCAAAAAACTTGAGAAAGTTACTCTAGATGATAAGCATCTCGTCGGCTTTGTTAAACCTGCAAAAAAAAAATTTACTGAAGAAGAACGTAGTAAACAACCTTCAGCATTTACAGTTGTCCGTGAAATTCTACATATTTTCTCTAGTCAAGAAGACGAGCATTTAGGATTGTATGGCGCGTTTGGTTACGATTTAGTTTTTCAGTTTGAACCAATTCGCCAGCGATTGGAACGTCCTAAAGATCAGCGAGATATAGTGCTTTATTTGCCAGATGAATTGATAGTTGTTGACTACTATCAACAACGTGGATTTCGTCTACAATATGAATTTGCAACAGTGCATGGTAGTACAAATAATTTGCCTCGAACAGGTGAGTCTATTGATTATCGCGGAAAACATCTGCTACCAACTCAAACTGCTGACCATGCAATAGGTGAGTATGCAAAAAAAGTTGGGGTTGCACTCGATTATTTCCGTCGAGGTGATTTATTTGAAGTAGTTCCTAGTCAAAACTTTTTGGAGGGATTTGAAGAAGAACCCAGCAAGTTATTTGAGACTTTAAAGGATATAAATCCTAGTCCTTATGGATTTATTTTTAATTTAGGTGGGGAATATCTGATTGGTGCATCTCCAGAAATGTTTGTGCGGGTTGAAGGGAGGCGGGTAGAAACTTGTCCAATTAGCGGCACTATTAGCCGGGGACAAGATGCACTTGATGATGCCGTGCAAATTCGTCAATTACTCAATTCACACAAAGATGAAGCTGAGTTGACGATGTGTACTGATGTCGATCGCAATGACAAATCCCGAATCTGCGAACCTGGCTCTGTACAAGTCATTGGGCGTCGCCAAATTGAATTATACAGCCATTTAATTCACACAGTAGATCATGTTGAAGGTACACTGCGATCGCAATTTGATGCCTTAGATGCATTTTTAAGCCATACTTGGGCAGTTACAGTCACCGGCGCACCCAAAAGAGCAGCCATAGAATTTATTGAACAACATGAAAAAAGCGCTCGACGTTGGTATGGTGGAGCAGTTGGCTATTTAAATTTCAACGGTAACTTAAATACTGGATTAATTCTGCGAACAATTCGATTAAAAGATTGCATCGCCGAAGTGCGAGTTGGTGCTACAGTCCTTTATGACTCCATACCGCAAGCAGAAGAACAAGAAACAATTACTAAAGCTGCTGCTTTATTTGAAACAATTCGCCGTGTTAAACAAGCGAGTCAGAAAATTGATGAATCCAGCTCTATAAAATTAACTAGACACATTCCAAGTGTGAAACCTGGCAAACGCATTTTGCTAATAGATTATGAAGACTCATTTGTTCATACACTAGCTAATTACATTCGCCAAACCGGTGCAAGCGTTACCACATTACGTCATGGTTTCTCTGATTCACTGTTCGACAAAGAACGACCTGACTTAGTTGTTTTATCTCCCGGCCCTGGTAGACCAAGTGATTTTGGGGTTTCTGAGACTATCGGCGCTCTTGTTTATCGTCAAATTCCGATTTTTGGAGTTTGTTTAGGACTGCAAAGCATCGTTGAAGCCTTTGGTGGAGAATTAGGAGTTCTCAACTATCCCCAACATGGTAAATCCTCACGCATTTTCGTCAGCGATTCCGATTCTATTACCTTCAACAATTTACCAGAATCCTTTGTAGTGGGTAGATATCACTCATTATTTGCCATACCAGAGCATTTGCCAAAAGAACTTAAGGTAACAGCGATTTCCGATGACGATGTAATTATGGGCATTGAACATCGGACACTCCCCATTGCCGCCGTTCAGTTTCACCCAGAATCAATTATGACTTTAGCCGGAGAAGTCGGTCTGGAAATCATTAAAAATGTGGTAAGTGCATATACCCAAGATGAAGAGTCATTAATAATTCGTAATTCGTAATTCGTAATTCGTAATTGTTACCCCACAACTGAAGTCGGCGGCTTGAAATAATGATACTACGCGTTGTTTTGTTTCCATTGACGAACAAGAATGCTCTGTACCTATTTAATTACCAATACAGTTCAGTTAAGCCTTTGTTTCTTCTCTTTGTGTCCTTCTCTGACGAGACGCTACGCGAATGCGGTAGCCTGCGGCAAGCCGCTTTGCGTCTACGTTCAAAAAATTGACTTTGACCAAGAGTTTTAGCTTTAACTGAACCGTATTGATTTAATTACGAATTACGAATTACGAATTACAAATTATTTTGTCATTAGTTGTTTTTCCCCCCACCTCCCCACTCCCTCAAGCATTTTATGATTAAGCAAATTACCCGTCCCCGTCACATTCTTGAAGAGATTGTGTTGCATAAAAAGCAAGAAGTTGCACGAATGCAGCAAGAACTACCTTTAGCTTCTTTGCAGCAACAGTTAATTGTGGCTCCGACTGTACGAAATTTCTTGAGTGCTTTGCAAGAAAATCCCAACCGACCGAGCTTAATTGCTGAAGTAAAAAAAGCATCACCTAGCCGTGGGATTATTCGAGCAGATTTTGACCCAGTAGCGATCGCTCAAGCTTATGAACGAGGTGGTGCAGCTTGTCTATCAGTCCTTACTGACCAAAAGTTCTTCCAAGGCAGTTTTGATAATCTGCGTGCTGTGCGTCAGCATATATCATTACCTCTACTGTGCAAGGAGTTCATCATTGACCCCTATCAAATTTATTTAGCATGGACAGCCGGTGCAGATGCAGTCTTGTTAATTGCCGCTATTTTATCAGACCAAGAACTCCAAGACTTTCTGCGAGTGATTCACGAATTGGGTATGAATGCACTGGTGGAAGTTCATACCTTGGCTGAACTGGATCGAGTGCTAAAGCTTGACGACTTACGTTTAGTAGGAATTAACAATCGTAACTTAGAAGATTTTACAGTTGATTTAGGAATAACACAGCAACTTTTAACACAGCGTCAACAATATTTACAAAGCTTAGATATCACCGTCGTCAGCGAATCTGGACTGTATACACCTGCCGATTTATCTCTTGTCGCTGAAGCTGGTGTCCGTGCAGTTTTGGTAGGAGAATCTTTACTGAAACAAAGCGATGTGGAACAAGCTGTGCGTAGTCTTTTGAGTGCTGAGTCTTGAGGGAAGCCTAAAAAATAGAGTTCAAAGAGTCATTAACGGAGTTAAAAGACTCGTTCACGAGTATCAAAGACTCGTTCACGAATATCAAAGACTCGTCTACGAGTATCAAAGACTCGTCGCCGAATATCAAAGACTCGTTCACGAGTATCAAAGACTCGTCGCCGAGTATCAAAGACTCGTCGCCGAATATCAAAGACTCGTCGCCGAATATCAAAGACTCGTCGCCGAGTATCAAAGACTCGTCCACGAGTATCAAAGACTCGTCGCCGAGTATCAAAGACTCGTCCACGAGTATCAAAGACTCGTCGCCGAGTATCAAAGACTCGTCGCCGAGTATTAAAGACTCGACAACAAAAATTTTAGCGTAGGTATCGCTAATTGCTAATTGTGGATTACTCCAGAACTATTAACCAATCATTAACTATTTTTCAAGATGAATTCTATCTCCGCTGACTTTCAAACTTTACGCGATCGCCAAGAGTGTGCTTTAATCCCTTTTATCACAGCGGGCGATCCTAACTTAGAAACCACTGCCGAAGCTTTACGTATTTTAGATCGCAATGGTGCTGACTTTATTGAGTTGGGCATTCCTTACTCAGATCCTTTGGCAGATGGGCCTGTGATTCAAGCAGCAGCAACTCGCGCCTTACAAAAAGGCACGAAATTAGAGCAAGTGCTAGAGATGTTGCATATAGTGATTCCTAGCTTAAAAGCGCCGATAATTCTATTTACTTACTACAATCCCATTTTGCACCGGGGTATTAAATCATTTTTGGCGCAAATTGCCGTTGCTGGGGTGCAAGGCTTGGTAGTGCCAGACTTACCCTTAGAAGAAGCAGCAGAATTAATCCAAACTGCTGCCTCTTTTGGAATTGAAGTAATTTTACTCGTAGCTCCCACCAGTTCTCAAGATAGAATTGCAGCGATCGCCAATCAATCTCAGGGTTTTATCTACCTTGTGAGCGTTACAGGCACTACAGGCATACGTTCTCAACTCCAAAACCGCGTAAAGCATATCATTACAGATTTGCGAAGCGTCACCGATAAACCCATCGGCGTTGGTTTTGGCATCTCAACACCAGAACAAGCGCATCAAGTCAAAGAATGGGGAGCAGATGCAGTAATTGTTGGTAGTGCCTTTGTCAAACGCCTAGCTGAAAGTCCCCCAATTCAACGACTAGAAGCCGTTGCACAACTTTGTCGAGAACTCAAAGCAATAATCACCCCAGCATCCCTGCAACAAATTGGTTCAGCAAATTGAAGAAGAATTCAGAAGTCAGAAGTCAGAATTCAGAAGTCAGAATTCAGAAGTCAGAACTCAGAAGTCAGAATCAAGACGCGACGCGACGCGACGCTCGAATACTCGCTACCGCTACGCTATCGAATACTCGCTACCGCTACGCTATCGAATACTCGCTACCGCTACGCTATCGAATACTCGCTACCGCTACGCTATCGAATACTCGCTACCGCTCCGCTATCCACCAGTCATACAGAAAACATTGCTGAATTCTGACTCCTGAGTCCTGAATTCTGTTCGATAAAAATATTTGAAACTGAAAGGAATTTAACCAGTGGTAACCACACAAGACATCAAAACTGCAACCCTACAACCAGACTTCTTAGGCAGATTTGGAAAATTCGGCGGTAAATACGTCCCCGAAACCTTAATGCCTGCATTAAGTGAACTAGAAGCAGCATTTCATCAATATCGCAACGAGCCAAGTTTCCAAGCCGAACTGCAAAATCTACTGCGTGACTACGTAGGACGACCCAGCCCATTATACTTTGCCGAACGCCTGACAACAAATTATGCCAGACCAGACGGCACAGGAGCGCAAATTTATTTAAAGCGCGAAGATTTAAATCACACAGGCGCTCACAAAATTAATAATGCTTTAGCTCAAGTGCTGCTAGCCAAACGCATGGGTAAACAACGGATTATTGCAGAGACAGGCGCAGGGCAACATGGCGTAGCAACTGCAACTGTGTGTGCGCGATTTGGTTTGAAATGTGTGATTTACATGGGCATCCACGATATGGAACGCCAATCCCTCAACGTGTTCCGCATGAAATTAATGGGTGCAGAAGTTCGTCCAGTCCAAGCAGGTACGGGAACTCTCAAGGATGCAACCTCCGAAGCAATTCGGGATTGGGTGACGAATGTAGAAACAACCCATTACATCCTGGGTTCTGTTGCTGGGCCTCATCCTTACCCGATGATTGTGCGTGACTTTCATGCTGTAATTGGACAAGAAACTCGCGCTCAATGTCAGGAAAAATGGGGAGGACTACCAGATATTTTACTGGCTTGCGTGGGTGGAGGTTCCAACGCCATCGGACTTTTTCATGAGTTTTTGCCTGAATTTTCTGTACGCCTAATTGGAGTCGAGGCGGCGGGCGAAGGTGTAAACACTCAAAAACACGCTGCCACCTTGACAAAAGGAAAAATAGGTGTATTGCACGGTGCAATGAGCTATTTACTGCAAGATGATGATGGTCAAGTAATTGAAGCCCATTCAATTAGTGCAGGGTTAGATTATCCGGGTGTTGGCCCTGAGCATAGTTATTTAAAGGATCTTGGACGCGCCGAATATTACAGCGTTACCGATAAACAAGCACTAGAAGCATTTCAAAGACTTTCACAACTAGAAGGAATTATTCCCGCCTTAGAAACTGCTCATGCGATCGCCTATTTAGAAACCCTTTGTCCCCAGCTTACAGGCAGTCCCCGCATCGTCATCAATTGTTCTGGCAGAGGCGACAAAGACGTGCAAACCGTCGCCAAAGTGCTTATTCCTTAATTTTCTGTTTAGGGAAGATGAGGGAGCAGGGGGAGCAGGGGAGGCAGGGGAAGAATAACTCTTAACTCCTCACTCTCAATGCCCCATGTCCCATGCCCAATGCCCAATAAAAAATATGATAGCTGTAACTCAAATTCCACCCGACAACATCGCCGTCACTCCTGAATTCTACAACTGGCCAGCTTTATTACAACAGTTGCTGAATCGCCAATCGCTAACAGTTTCCCAAGCTGCGGATCTCATGCAGGGTTGGCTCACAGATGCCATTCCCCATGTTTTATCAGGAGCAATCTTAGCCGCAATTCAAGCTAAAGGCGTATCTGCCCAAGAATTAGTCGGCATGGCCAGCGTTTTACAATCCCAAAGGCTAGGGACTGGGCAAGAGTTTTCCCAGTCCCCAGTACCCAGTAACCAATCCCCAACCCCCCTAATTGACACCTGTGGAACTGGGGGAGATGGCGCTTCAACTTTTAATATTTCTACTGCTGTCGCTTTTGTTGCCGCAGCGGCGGGGGTAAAGGTTGCTAAGCATGGCAATCGTTCTGCATCTAGCAAGGCTGGTTCGGCTGATGTGTTAGAAGCTTTGGGTATCAATCTGAATGCTAGTCCTGAAAAAGTACAAGCCGCAGTGGGTGAAGTGGGAATCACCTTTTTGTTTGCTCCAGGCTGGCATCCTGCACTTAAAGCAGTTGCTACTTTGCGAAAAACTTTGAAAGTGCGGACTGTTTTTAATTTGCTCGGCCCTTTAGTAAATCCTATGCGACCAACAGGGCAAATTATTGGTGTGAATGACCCGCTTTTATTAGAGGAAATTGCTCAAGCTTTATCTCAACTGGGATGTCAGCAAGCGATCGCCCTCCACGGACGCGAAGGTTTAGACGAGGCTGGTTTAGCTGATGTCACTGACTTGGCTGTACTCCAAGATAAAAAAGTCCGTTCTCTAACACTTAATCCTCAAGAACTGGGTTTGAGTTTTGCACCGACTACAGCATTGCGGGGTGGAGATGTCCAAGAAAATACCGAAATCTTGCAGGCAGTTTTGCAAGGTAAAGGCACTCAAGCGCAGCAGGATGTAGTCGCTTTAAATACAGCACTAGCATTGCAAGTTGGGGAAGCCATTGATGGAGAAACTGATGTTTTAGCAGGTTGTGTCAAAGGTATTGCCCTTGCTAAAAAAATTCTGCAAAGCGGTGCCGCTTGGAAAAAGTTAGAACAACTTGCACAATTTTTGCGCTAGACAAACCTCTTCCACCCAGCCTTTCTCTCCTACAAAGCTACGGTGTGGACACAAGTTTCTTGACCTGCCTTTAATGCATCGACCTGCACCTTTAATGCATCGACCTGCACCTTTGATGCATCGACCTGCACCTTTGATGCATTGACTGACAACAATTAACTCACCCTAACTTAGAGGATGTTTGAAAAGTGGTTGGCTGTGATTTTAGACACTTATTGATCCCCCTAAATCCCCCTTAAAAAGGGGGACTTTGATTCCAGTTCCCCCCTTTTTAAGGGGGGCTAGGGGGGATCAAAAACGTTTTGCTACCGACAAGAGGACTTTTCAAACATCCTCTTACGCAGCACCTCTAAAAAACTTGCCTACACACTGTAGCTGCTTGCAAGTGAGAGGAGTAACAAAAAATCAAGTTTTTAAGCCTCTCCCTGCTTGTCTTAGAGGTTTGGACACGAGTCGTGATGTTCACCCAAAATTATACCGAAGGAAAAACAGATGATTATAGTACTTAAAAGCGGTACGCCCGTTGAGGAAATCACTCGCATCAGCCAAGAACTGAGTGAGATTTGGAAAGTCACAGTAGAAAAAAGCATCGGCACTCATAAAGCTGTGCTGGGAATAATTGGTGATACTTCTACCATCGATAAATTGCAAATCCAGGAAACCAGCCCTTGGATTGAGCAAGTGTTACGAGTGCAACAACCTTTCAAGCGGGTTAGTCGGGAATTCAGAAATGGAGAAGCCAGTGAGGTTGTTGTATCCACGCCTAACGGTGATGTCTATTTTGGAGAACATCATCCCATCGTAGTGGTAGCTGGCCCTTGTTCCGTTGAAAATGAAGCGATGATTGTGGAAACGGCTAAACGAGTAAAAGCCGCAGGAGCAAAGTTTTTGCGTGGTGGAGCCTACAAACCCCGCACTTCACCTTATGCTTTTCAAGGATATGGTGAAAGCGCCTTAGATTTATTAGCAGCAGCTCGTGAAGCTACGGGTTTGGGCATTATTACAGAACTGATGGATGCTGCGGATTTACCAGCAGTGGCGGGGGTAGCTGACGTAATCCAAATCGGAGCTAGGAATATGCACAATTTCTCGCTGCTGAAAAAAGTAGGCGCTCAAGATAAGCCAGTGCTGCTGAAGCGGGGAATGTCTGCCACAATTGACGAATGGCTGATGGCGGCAGAATATATTTTGGCATCAGGAAATTCAAATGTGATTCTTTGTGAACGGGGAATTAGAACCTTTGATGGCAAATATGCCCGCAATACTTTAGATCTATCGGTGATTCCGGTGTTGCGATCGCTCACCCATCTACCAATCATGATTGATCCCAGTCACGGTACGGGTAGATCCGAATATGTTCCACCGATGGCAATGGCTGCGATCGCCGCTGGTACAGATGCCTTAATGATTGAAGTTCACCCCAATCCAGCCAAAGCTTTATCTGATGGACCCCAGTCTCTCACCCCTGAAAAGTTTGACCGCTTGGTTCAAGAAATGTCAGTTCTAGGTAAAGTAGTCGATCGCTGGCCAACATCTCCATTTGATAGCATTAGTGAAAGCCATCTTCTCTTCGCCGCCAGAACTCTCAAAGCCGATAGACCCTAGATTTGATTTCTGAAAAAATCTAAGTAGTATATAGGGTGTGTTACGGCGTAGCCTAACGCACCCTAACCTTTGTGTGGTGCGTTAGCCTTTGGCATAACGCACCCTACTGGCATGGCAAGACTAAATTCTCAACTCCATGAAAAAAACAAAAGTATGGCTATTAACGATATTGCTTGTAGTAATAGCAGTAATCAACATCATCGCAGGACATAGCGATTCTCTCAAAGCTGCTTCATCTTTAGAGAAAGACGCGCTAACGATGATTACTTCACCAGATTATCCGCCTTACGAGTTTTATGATACTAAAACAGGTGAAAGTAAAATCGTTGGCTTTGATATAGATATTGCCAAAACCCTTGCTGAAAAACTAGGGTTTAAATTACAAATCATGGAATCCGATTTTAATGGCTTAATTCCTGCACTCCAAGCAAATCGAGCAGACTTTGTAATGGCAGGGATGACTCCAACTCCAGAACGTCAGAAAAATGTTGACTTTTCCATTATTTATTATGAAGCCAAAGATACGATTGTCGCTGCCAAGGGTAGTAATCTCAAGCAGCCACAAGACTTATCGGGAAAAAAAGTTGGGGTACAACTAGGAACCATACAGGAGCAAAATGCTAAAAAAATTGCCCAAAAAGTTGCGGGCGTTCAGCTAAAGCAACTCAACAAAGTTCCGGAAGTAGTTCAAGAAATCAAATCTCGGCGAATTGATGCGGCAATTGTTGAGGATACTGTGGCGAAAGGATTTGCTCAAGCTAACCCAGATTTAGAATTTAATGTTATTCCTTCAGAAGAAGCAAGTGGATCGGCGATCGCATTTCCTAAAAATTCTACTTTAGTCGCACCTTTTAACAAAGTCCTGCAACAAATAAAGGACGATGGCACATTAAATCAACTAGTCAATAAGTGGTTTTCCCAGAACATTATCGCCGATTCTACATCCTCGACTCCTGCCAAAACCGGATTAAATCTCGACTTCACCAGAATCTTGCCAGATATTCCCTTTATTCTGCGGGGAATCCCTTTAACTTTGTTGTTTACCCTATTATCTGTCACACTGGGTTTAATCTGGGGAACAATACTTTCTCTAGCAAAAATTATCGGCATCAAGCCCCTTACCTGGGTTGCAAACGCTTATACCTCAATCTTCCGAGGCACACCTTTGCTGCTACAACTGGCGTTGGTTTACTATGCGACACCCCAACTTACAGGTTATGACATTTCGGCATTGGAGGCAGGGGTGCTAACTTTTACCCTGAATTCTGGGGCTTATATGTCGGAAACCATCAGAGGTGGAATTCAAGCTGTAGATAAAGGACAAACTGAAGCGGCCATGTCTATGGGTGTTCCTTATTGGTTGATGATGTGGGATGTGATTATGCCCCAAGCCTTGAAGAACATTCTGCCTGCATTAGTAAATGAAACTATTGGATTGCTGAAAGATTCCGCCTTGGTGTCAACAATTGGTGTCGTAGAAATATTACGCAGTGCCCAAATCGTCGGTGCAAATAAATATATTTATTTTGAACCCTTGCTATTTGCAGGATTAATTTATTATGTTTTGGTCATGGGTCTGACCTTCGGCGCATCCACTTTAGAAAGGAGATTACGGCAAAGTGAGTAATGCAGTAATTCGCACGGAATTTTTGTGTAAATCCTTTGGTCAACTCGATGTACTCAAAGATATTTCCACCGAGATATATCAAGGCGAAGTGGTTGCCATATTAGGCCCTTCTGGTTCCGGGAAGTCTACCTTTTTGCGATGCATGAATTTGCTAGAACAACCGACTAGAGGAAGAGTTTATTTTCAAGAGCAAGAAATCACTAATCCTAAAGCAAATATCGCTAAAGTTCGTCAACATTTAGTGATGGTATTTCAACATTTTAATTTGTTTCCTCACATGACGGTGCTGCAAAATGTCACTTACGCACCCATCAAAGTGAAAAAAATAGATAAGCAAAAAGCAGAGAAACATGGTTTAGAATTGCTGGCAAAGGTAGGTTTAGAGCCAAAAGCTGATGTTTATCCGTCCAAGCTATCCGGGGGACAGAAACAGCGGGTAGCGATCGCCCGTGCATTAGCAATGGAACCAGAGATGATATTGTTTGATGAACCCACCTCTGCTTTAGATCCAGAAATGGTAAAAGATGTGCTAGAGGTGATGAAAGCTTTAGCCTTATCTGGAATGACAATGGCCATTGTTACCCACGAGATGGGTTTTGCGAGGGAAGTCGCCAATCGAATTATGTTCCTCGATCGGGGAACTTTAGCAGAAGATACTGCTCCGAGTGAGTTTTTCCAGAATCCTAAATGCGATCGCGCCAAGCAGTTCTTAGAAAAAATGCTTTAGCACTAACCAATTGACTAAGCAACCTGTAATGGTCGTTTAGGAAGCATTCTAGGTTCTGGTAGTGGTTTTCCCTCTTCTTGAAGCATCTCAACAAACGCCTCAATTACTTCCTGCCCATTTTTAGCGGCTTCTTCGTAAGTTTTGCCATGCGTATGAAACTCCTGCCAGGGGAACTCAGGCAAATGCACTAAGAATAGTTGATCGTCCTCTGACCATTGAATCACCATACTGTAGTGATAGCTCATTTATGATTCACCTTCATCGCTTTCAAACTCTTCCAACCTTTTGAGTACCCGTTGAATGTTCTTCTCCAAATATAGCGGAGCATCATCTCCGTCCTTCCCTGGGATAGTCAGTCAGCGATCGCTCGATCTTGTAAGTTGCTCAGGAGCAAATTCCACAAAAAAAAGACGCGATGAATCGCCGTCTCTACAAAAGATTGATTATTGTAGAGACGGCGATTCATCGCGTCTGGTGCCTTAACCGAACCCTATTGCTTGCACCTTAGTTGCATCGCCCTGCACCTTTGATGCATCGCCCCGCACCTTTGATGCATCGCCCTGCACCTTTGATGCATCGCCCTGCACCTTAGTTGCATCGCCCTGCACCTTAGTTGCATCGCCCTGCACCTTTGATGCATCGCCCCGCACCTTAGTTGCATCGACCTGCAACGCGATCGCAAGCCGATGCAATAACATTGCATCGACCTGCAAACACGATTAATTGCCTCTCTACGTACTTCTTCTCTCAGCACTCAGCACTCAGCACTCCGAACTCAGCACTCTTTATTGCACACAGTTAGGGTTGCTACCAGGAGTAGCATCAGGATAAAAAGTGCGGACGCCCCCATCTCTCCTAACAAATACTGCTTTAAACGTATTACCTTCATCAGTTACAGTCCAATGGCAAACAGTATTAGTTGAACTGGTGTTGGGGTTATTTTTATAAGCTAAAGCTGCTACGGAGAGAATTTCTTCAGCACTGAGAGTGTAACCAAAACCTTTAATTGAAGACTGAGAAGTGCTATTGCCAACTTTCACAACAGCACCAATAGTATAAACGGCATTGGGAATAACTTCTTCGTTGGATGCGTTGTTATTTAGTCGTCCAGCTAAACCCTTTTCTTGAAGCTCTAAATAACGACCAACAAAGTGTAATCCACCGATTGCACCTCCCGCCACAGGTTCTCCACAAAAAACATGATCGAAACCATCTGCATTAAACCAAACATTAGTCAAGTCAGCTAAGAATTGTGTATCGGAAGTACGCCCTGCAACCAAATATCCCCCTACATATTGTTTAATATTTGCCAAAACAGTAGGATTATTTGTCATCATTAACTGAAAGTTAGAAGGACTGACAACTGTGCCAGGTTGTCCACAAAGATCAGTTACTGCTATATCAAAACTATTCAGAGTTGGCGCCGGGGGAGTGACATCTCCAGGGCTACCGTATGCTAGTCCAGATACGGGATTGTTGATATTATCAAAGAATGGTACAGAACCAGCGGGTAGAGAAGGAGAACCAGAAGACCCAAAATCAGTAATTACAATATCATCGATGTTAGTTCTGTTGGTACTTCCATCAGTTTTGCGGACTTCACAGCGAACTATGCCAGAAATATTAGGTGTGAAAGTTGCAGTTTGAAGAGTTTTAGAACTTGTTGTAATTATTGAACCTACTGCTGTCCATGAAGTGCCGCTGGTAGTCGAACACCATAATCCCCATGTGGTGCTACTATCATTACCATATTTGGCATGTTTGATTGTAACAGTGCCAGCACCCGCAGTGCGATCGAATTTCATGGTAATTTTGCCGCTGTTACGAACGCGGACAGATTGCGCTCCATTTTTAACATCGCTTGAAGTGTTGCCAAGCAGCGCCTCGTTCAAATTCCAAGTCCCTGTACTGAGGGTGACATCAGCAGCAGCATAAGCGGCTTTCTGACCAGACTCAAAACCCTCTGAAATGGTGGCGCCAATTGCTCGGAAGACCGAAAATGAAAGCAGGAAGACTGCTCCTCCTGCTATCTTTAAAGGTAAACTTAATTTCAGCATATTCAACAGAATTAAAGATTCAACTATTACTTTTTAAAGTTGATTGGTTATCTGCTGATTAACTTTTTTTTAAAATAGTTTTTTAAGCTGAGTTTTTGTGAACAAAAGGATACAGTAGGGAACATGGCTGTGCCCCTACCCGTGTACTTCATTTATGTGATATACGTTGTCAGATGTATTGGGGAGCGATCGCCATTTACAAAAACAAAGATTGCACAGTCAAATCCTTCAAGGTAATGGTAAAGTTACGCTGTTCTGCTGTGGCAATGAATGAAACAATTGTTTCACATGCTACAGCAACGGTTAACATTACTAAGTTTCGTGCCAACGGATAATCACAAACATCATCATTCACCTCAGAAGGAACGCGATAAACATCATTCCAAATAACTTCTGCATAATCAGATGCTAGCCCAGCATGAAGACAAGGAATGCTAAATTTATCTGCATAATCTTTTACTAATTGACGTGCAACGCTATTGTCAAAAACATCAATAATTAATTGGCTATCTTGGAGTAATTGATTTACATTTGCAGATGTCAATTCTTTTGTTTTGCCATCAACTTTATTACCAATTGCTCGATATAAATTGTTCGCCAATATTTTTGCTTTAAATGCTCCGACATCAGAACGGTAGTAAGGCTGGGTGGAAAGATTACGCTCCTCAATGCGATCGCGATCGATGACTGTAAGTTTCTCAAAACCAGACCGAGCCAAGTTTTCAGCAATATTAGCTCCTAATGCCCCCGCCCCACAAATGGTTACAGGATACTTTTTCAACTTTGCCATCACAAAATTGCTGCGGTAAAGCTGTTCGTGAAAAAAGATACTCATAATAATTCGTAATTCGTAATTCGTAATTAATACACTGACTATTCTTGTTGTTCGATGACACCAACTAACGATTGCAAGTCAAAGTCGCGATCGTAGCCACTTAGGCAAATACCGGAACTAATTACAGTCAAGTCAGTTTTGGCGATCGCACTACTGTGGCGAACACCATCAGCAGTTGTCCAATCAACTGTCCAGTAATCACCGCGATCGTGGAATTGAGTTAAGGTACCACCCCCTATCTGCAATGCCTTTCTCAGTCGCTTTTCATCCTGTTGGGGTTGACTAAAACCCTCAATGCGCCGAGTTGCTAATTCATACAGTGTGCGAATTTCTGGAGTAATGCCTTTGAATTGCAATTCTTCAACGGGAATGAGTTGCTTAACGGCAGATTGCAGAGTTTCAACAATTTCCGGATCGGTGCGGCGATCGATTTCCTCAAACCAGCAGGATTGTCCATTCCAGCGGGCAATGATTTGGTCAAAGATGATACCCTCAGTTACTAGATGAATGGCGATCGGTTTAACCACCTGCAACCGTTGACGCACATCAGCTTCATTTACAGGGTATGCTAACCAAGTTTGTCCCCGCAATTGGTGTGCTAACCGCAGCCGTATTTGGGGAAAGTGTTGCAGGTATTCACCAATTTGAGGTAAATCTGCCTCTTCCACAACCGTTGCTGTCTTCTCATCCACAGGCTGAAATATCCCCCAACCTTCAAATTTACTAGGCTTTGGTCTGAAAGTGTAGACCATCCCTGCTACTCGTGTGCGAACTCGTCCACCTTTTACACAGGGTGCAATAAATTGAGTGTCACACAACTGTGCTTGTGCGATCGCAATTTGGTTAATTAGCTTAAATATGTTAGTCATAACTAATATTAATTATTTAAAATAAAGCTACAAATACAACCCTAAAAAACTGAATAACATCTAACTTTCTTAATTACGAATTACGAATTACGAATTACGAATTATTTCCCGCGTGCAAGTTTGTGGAGCATTGCGTTTTCTCAGTTACTAGAGGGACTCCGCTGGTGAGTTATTACACACTCTTTCAAGGAATGGCTACTTTTAAGCCAACCTCCCAGGTTCTTCGCACTCCCCGTTCACAAACGCCCACTGCATTTGGCAGTGTTACCGTTCCTCTCGTACTAGTATGTAGGCTCACACGAGTTGGGGCACGCAGGATATTAAAACTTCAAATTTGAAGCATTATGCATGAGGTTATAATTTAAAACTAATGGAGGAGAGAGTACTAGTCGTTGCTATTCTTCACATATGAATTTACTTTACTTTTAAAAGTCTATTCCTTCCAATATTAGCTCTATTGGAGGAATACATAATTTTTGCATATATCTATTACAAATTTCAATGCCTTGACTTGTTAATTGATATAGCTCACTGAATAGAGGAATATCCTCATCCAAAATTTTATTTTCATGGTCATCGAAAACTTGAAATACTTCTTGGCTTCTTTGTCTTAAAATTGCATCTCTTTCTACAGGAGGCAGTTTTTCAATTTCTATTGTAGTGAGACGACCTTGATACAAGATCAATTCATTTCCATATTTTTCATAGACTTTTGCTATATCATCAGAAATTCGTGAAGGGAATTGTTTTTGTTCTGTATGAGCAACTGTTTTGTCTCTCAAATGTTTTAGTTTTTTAACTAAACTATTGTTTTCCTCGGTTACACATTCCTTATCTTGCTTGAGAAGTTGATGATCAAGACTTTCTGATACTCCCCAATATCTATAATTAGATTCAATCATGTTTAGAATTTTCAAAAGCCCCAGACTATCTTTATCTTCATCATACGCTCTGGCTAATTTTGATAGTCCAGTCTCATAATGAGCCATACGTGACCAATGAAAGAAGGGCGGATATTCCTTTAGACGTTTGTTAATTTCGTTCGTCATCCATTCATGAATTTTTAAATGAAAATGTGATTCATATAAGCTTTCACCAAGTTTTATTATTTTCGATTCAAACTTTTCTCTAGTAATAGACATAATTCTTAATGAAATACATAAAATTTTGACATGAAAACTAATAATAAATTTTCTGTGGACAACAAATAACAGTAATAATACCTAAATAAGGCTAGTCCTAAGGATTGAAAAATCTGTGGTGTGAACTCATGAAATATCAGGATGCGTTAGAAGTGAGTATGACGCATCCTGATGTACTTTACTTATCATCTCGCACCGGCAGCGGCACATCCAAAATCTCCATCAGCAAATCCAGACGAGAGGGACGTGTTAGGAGTGGGACGAGGTTCGGCAAGCTGTAGTAGTCCCCTGCAAAGGTGAACGTATCCACAGGTGCTTGCTGCTGCTTGAGTTGACTCTCCACCCAGTTGTAATGACCACCCACACGGACAATCACCACATTGGGCATGATTGCAAACTCTCGGCAATAGGTCTTGTAGACTTCGCCGAAGTAAGGAGCTGCATTTTCCCCTTCATCCGTCACCAAAATAATCTGGTCAACAACCTGCTTCTTCTTCCGCATTGCTTCCAATGCAGAACCGATACTAGTGCTACCGCCTGCATTGATGTGCTGGAAAGCACGCTCCCAGTCGGTCAACTCCTTGCCCTTTGCCGTGACAGCGTAAGGAATGGTGTCGAAGGCGTAGACAAACAGTTCTGCTTGAGCGATACCAGAGATGAGGGCAGCGAGTTGCTTACCGATCGCGATCGCATTTTCCATTGAACCAGACTTATCCACCAATAAGGCAGTTGGACGAGCGATCGCACCACGCCGTTTCACCTGTTCGTTGGTCACTTTTTCCAAACGTGCAACGGTGTCTGCATCAAAATCTGCGTTGTCTGCGGCAATCTGGGCTTTGAATGCTGCCACACGACCACTTTTAGATGCTTCTTCCAGCTTTGAGTCAATCAACTTCTTGACTTCTGGGTGATCCATTGCACCTCTAGTCTGGAGTGACTTGAGGTTATTAATCACTTCCTGAGGAGACATGCTGTTGATTAACGCCACCAGTACAACAGGTGTGAGTTGTTTGATTGCACCGATCGCGATCGTGTAGGGAATGTTAAACTCCACAATTAGCCGTGCCTGTTGTGCTGCACTTTCCGCCTTAGCAAGCTGCTTGAGGATATCTGCTAACGAACCCACTGGCGGAGTATCGCGGAACAGAATCGCATTTGCCCGCTCATTTGGTTTGATGTGCAGCGAAGCATAGAGGTGCTTCATTGCCTTACGACCCCGGAGGGCAGCGCGATCGAACAAAGCTGGATTACTCTCCCGTGCCTTCAAGTAACGCCGCACGGCAGTTCTAGCTGAACGAGGCAGTTTATTTTGCTGCTGCTTCATGAAGTCCACTACACGCGCCACTTGATAAGGTGGAAACTCTTGCAGCATGATAAACCCGGCGTCGCGGTGTTCAACCAAATTGCTGGTTAACAAGTGAGCAACAAACACTTCCTTGTGGTCGCGGACATCACCATGACGCTGATACCAGACTGCTAAATGTCCGTAGAAAATAGGATCGAGTTCAACAATTAACTTGTGAATTTCTGCGACTTGCTCAAGTTTGCGGTGAGGAGTTGTCAGCAAACTGTTGAGCATTTCCAAGCGCAGGTCACGTTCTGCGGTATTCATAGTAACCTCCTTTAAGAATTTTAGATTTTGGATTTGCAATTTTGGATTGCAATCTAAAATCCAAAATCTAAAATCCAAAATTGAAGGAGGCAGATGTTGCACGCGGGGCGATCAAGTCACCGCGCAAGTTGTAGAAGCATTGTGTATAATTTTTGCAGAATTATGTATGCTTCTGCGATCAGGGCGCGGCAACAACTGCCAAGGGATGGGGGAGATGGGGGAGATGGGGGAGATGAGGGAGATGAGGGAGATGAGGGAGCAGGGGAGCAGGGGAGGCAGGGGAGGCAGGGGGAGAAATAACCTATGCCCAATGCCCAATGCCCAATGCCCCATGCCCCATGCCCAATTCTGTTAAATCAGAGAAACAACTGCTCCTGTTTCCTCTAGCTGCTGCTTGAGAATTACAGCCGCTTCTTGGTTCAGTCCTGCCTGAACCACTTGAGGCAGAGATTCCACAAAGTCTTTTGCTTCTTTGAGTCCCAGTCCAGTCACCGTCCGGATGACCTTGAGTAAGGCAATCTTTTTCTCTGCTGGAACCGATACCAACAAGACATCAAATTCCGTTTGAATCTGCGGTTGAGTTTCATCCTCATCTCGCTTGTCAATCTGAAGGAATTTAGGTGTGGATATATCGACATTGAAAGTTGCTTCAATCTGCTTTACTAATTGACCAATCTCATTAACATTTAGAGACTTTATTTGTTCTAAAATTTCTAGATTTTCCACAGACATAACAGCCTCGAATCATACCAAATTGAAATAATTAGTATTGTTTTAAATTCCACCAAACAGCTTCGTAATTACAGCAGATTTCAAGGAAGTCAAGTAAACAATCTCAGTCTGGTAAACCATAAAGCTTGTTTTATTCATGAATTCTTATTTGTAATTCAAAATCCAAAATCTAAAATCTAAAATTGAATCACTTCGTGCAAGTTGAAAAAGCTGTTGATTCACACACGGGATTTGAACCCGTAGTTGCTTGATCTTGATTCAAGTGCCTTACCAATTCGGCTAGTATGTAAGCTTTTTCGGTTAGGGCACGAAGTGAAAAATTTTAGTTCTCAGAAATTTGATTTAAAATAAATCGAATTTCTTTCTTACTACACTGCTGTTTCCTAACAGCGTAAATTGTTCTACCTTTATACAAGAATGCAGCATAACGGTGAATAAAACCTTTGAGAACATCTGTTACATAATTAGTTGGTGGCGGTGGAAAATCTTCAAAGGTAATTAGATACCAAATGTCATTCAGCTTGTAGTATCGATGATAATCATCAATAATCAGAATATCAGTTTGCTCTGAATTTTGCTGCTGCTTTCGAGGCGCTTTTTCCACTGCACAAAGAATTCCAGTCTGAGGATGAATGTAGAAGCGATCGCCATAGCCTCGATCTAATTGATTTCGATAGCCTTGGTAAGGCTTGCTGTAAACAGTACCATCAATTATTTCTACATAGCGTTCAACGTAGTCCCATAGATGACCAATAACATGCTGTCCTGCCATTGTTTTGCCATCTAATCGTTGACACAGTTCGCTGTAAACATCATTCCACGGCTGTCCAACTTTTGAGCGCAAAAACCGACGCAAGGGGCCGAGATGATCTGAAAGACGCTTGGATTTGTTTGTTGCTTTAATCAGGTAGGGATTAAACAATCCATCCTCACTCGCTTCTTCGGTGAGTTTGTGTAATTGCTTTTTAAAACCCGTCACCTTTTTGAGGTTAATTCTCATCCCACCGCGAGGACGCTCAATCACAATTTCGCTCAAACGATGTTCGCTCATATCTCATGTTGTTTAAATGTAGTTCTACTGGTTGAGTTTTGATTAAACATAAGTTAGCGAACATCATTGAATTCACCTCCATGTAAGTCATTGAGTAAAGGTTAATAGATAAATACAATTTAAATAATTTAAATTCCGCACAAGTTAGCAAAGCAATTTTCACAGTTGCCTTTACCAATTTGGCTACGCTCCCATCAGTGGAAGCGACAGGAATCGAACCTGTATATCCGTTGCCGGATGGTGTGTAGGCTTTACAAGTTAGGGTGCGGAAAGAAGAAGATGCAAAGAATCTACGGGGACTTTTTAACCATAGACAGCTTCAGGACGCACAATCAAATCCCCGCTGGGACGGCGATCGATTACATAAGCAGCAAGGCGATCGCTATTTACATCCAAATGCCGCGCAACCTGCTCCTTCACTGCCATATCATTCATACTTGCTGTAATTCCCAGTTGTGTTTCTACAACATCAACAGAACGTCCTTCAAATCGAATATGAACCATCACAATCACCTCTTCTTTAATTACGAATTACGAATTACGAATTACGAATTATTTAGTGGATCTGACCGGAATTGAACCGATACCTTCCCTGTGAGAGTTGCACTCACACCTCGTACAAGTTGAAAAAGCTGTGGTAACACCGCAGGAATTGAACCTGCACTTATCGTTTTAGAGACGATCGCTCTACCTTTGAGCAAGTATGTAAGCTTTTTCTGTCAGGGCACAAGTGAATCCGGGCGCTCTACCATTAGAGTTACAGACCCAAGTTTGTTAAGAATAATAGAAATTATTCTTTTGTTTCTTTTGCCTTTTAACTTTTGCACAGACGCGATTACTCGCGTCTCTACTTTTGCTTTTTTGGCAGTGGAGTCGTCGGGAATTGAACCCGAATCCTGCAACCGTCCATTTGTTGGTTTCAGAGCAGGCGAACGCCAATCGCGACCCCCAAAAGTTCTAACTAGCTATTCAGTTTTCTTGGTTCTGAGATGTTTTAGTTTGGCCTGTTGGGAAGGCTTTTTTATTCATATTACATTTGTAATATATAAAATACATAACGTCAAGGGGATACTACAAATTTTTTCGGAAAATGAGAAAGTCAGGGAAATGAATTCATAGAAAGTTGCCAATGTTAGGGCTGGTAGTCGGGGGAATTGTGTAGTTTATGCGCGATAATGAGCAGCGCGTATAGTGTTTCACTGATGGCGCGATCGCTTGATATCTTGGATTTAACAAATGAGTTAGGCGCGATCGCTACTCGAGGATCGATCTAAATGTAGGGTTAGAAATATATACGGAAGATTAAAAAAGTAACCTTAAAGACATAAAAGGCGATACTTCTGGGGAAAGACGTAATCACATCGCTAGCTTCTTAAGATGATTAGGGTTGAAGTCAAAAGTCCACGTAATCTGTTTGGTAGCTAGATGTAAGCTACAAGAAGCGGGGTGGAGCAATTACACAGGAGTTTGCACGGATATGAACAGTTCATTTACCCGCCCCCTGGCTGTGGTAACGGGTGCTTCTAGTGGCATAGGTTACGAACTTGCCAAACAATTTGCTCAAAACGGCTTTGATCTGCTAGTTACGTCTACTGGTCCCTTGCTCAATGAGGCGGCTGTTGCCTTCAAGGAATTGGGTGCTAAAGTCGAGACGGTGCAAGCCGATCTTGCCACCTATGACGGAGTTGAGAAGCTTTACGACAAGATTAAGGCTATTGGGCAACCCGTAGATGCGATCGCCATTAACGCAGGTGTCGGTGTTGGCGGCGAGTTTACCAAGACTGATTTGCAGGAAGAACTCAATCTGATTGAACTAAACGTCGCCTCAACAGTTCATCTTGCCAAACGAGTCGTCAAAGATATGGTCGAACGCGGCAAGGGACGAATTCTCTTTACCTCATCGATTGTCTCCCAGATGCCCAGTCCGTTCCAGGCTGTTTATGCGGCATCCAAGGCATTTGTACACTCCTTCTCAGAGGCGATCCGCAACGAATTGAAGGACACGGGTGTTACTGTCACTGCACTCATGCCCGGAGCCACTGAAACTAATTTCTTCCACCGTGCGGGGTTAGACGACACGAAAGTGGGTTCAGACAAAAAAGATGACCCAGCCGAAGTCGCAAAGCAGGGGTTTGAAGCTCTGATGGCAGGTAAAGATAGTGTACTTGCAGAATCGCTTAAGACGAAGGTTCAGGGTGCTATAGGGAGTATCCTGCCTGATACGGTCACTGCTGAACAGAACCGCAAGCTCAATGAACCTGCATCGGCTAACAAGTAATATCATGTCCGGCTAATCACTTATCATTAAAATTTCTCTGCGTCAGAGCGTCTCCTTGTCTTTGCGTCAGTCTAAATAATAAGTCTTTTACCGGACATGATATAAGCCGCACCAAGCAGGGCAGGTAGGGGGAAAGACTTGATGATTTGCTAAATCATCCCGCAAATATGCAACGCCAAAACAACATCTTAATCAGACAATTGTTATGAATCAACGCATTAAGGTTGAAAAAACTGTAACGATTAACAAGCCAGCAGAGGAACTCTACCGCTTCTGGCATAACTTTGGAAACTTGCCCAGTTTTACAAAGCATCTCAAAGACGTGAAGGTATATAACGACAAGCGATCTCGCTGGATAACTAGCGGACTGTTAGGCACAACTGTTGAATGGGATGCAGACATTATTGAAGATCGCCCAAACGAATTGATTAGTTGGACTTCAGTTGAAGGCGCAGATATTGCCAACTCTGGTTATGTTCGCTTCAAGCCAACACTCAACGATCGCGGCACTGAGGTCAAAGTTGTCACGGAATACAATCCACCGGGTGGAGCAATTGGAGATGCAATTGCCAAACTCTTTGGCGAAGCACCCGAACAGCAGCTAGGAGACGATCTGCGCCGCTTTAAAATGCTGATGGAAACGGGCGAGATTGCGACAACTGAAGGTCAACCCAAAGGACACGACTAACCTAATAACAATACAGAAGAAAAGCAATGAAAGCAGTTTGCTGGCAAGGAACTAACAAGGTAGAAGTTGAAACCGTACCCGATCCCAAAATCATTAATCCGCGTGATGCGATCGTGAAAATTACGTCAACGGCGATCTGTGGCTCTGATTTACATCTGTATAACGGCTTCAACCCCACAATGAAACATGGAGACATCTTGGGGCATGAATTCATGGGAGAGATCGTTGAACTAGGTAAGGGCGTTAAGAATAAAAAAGTTGGAGATCGCGTCGTTGTGCCATTTACGATTTCCTGCGGATCGTGTTTCTTCTGCAATCGGGATTTATGGTCGCTGTGCGATAACTCCAACCCCAATGCTTGGATGGCAGAAAAAGCTATGGGTCATTCCCCATCGGGTCTTTTCGGCTACTCCGCTTTGACGGGGGGCTACGCAGGAGGTCAAGCAGAATATGCCCGTGTTCCCTTTGCCGATGTCGGGTTATTCAAGATTCCCGACGGATTGGCAGATGAACAAGTGCTATTTTTCACTGATATTTTCCCTACTGGTTATATGGCAGCAGAAAATTGTGACATCCAACCAGGAGATACGGTTGCGATTTGGGGTTGCGGGCCAGTTGGGCAGTTTGCCATCAGAAGTGCCTTCATGCTGGGTGCTGGACGCGTCATTGCGATTGATCGCGTTCCCGAACGGCTCCAGATGGCAAAAGACGGTGGAGCGGAAGTTTTGAACTATGAAGAAATCGAGGTGGGTGAAGCTCTTAAAGAAATGACTGGGGGTCTCGGCCCCGATTCAGTCATGGATGCGGTGGGAATGGAAGCTCATGGTATGGGCTTGGAAGGCTTTTATGACAAGGCGATGCAAGCGGTGGGAATGGAAACCGATCGCCCCAACGTATTGCGTCAAGCGATCGTTGCCTGTCGTAAAGGTGGTACGGTGTCGGTTCCTGGTGTTTACACTGGCTTTGTAGACAAAATACCGATGGGTGCTTTCATGAACAAAGGCTTAACCATGAAAACAGGACAAACACACGTGCATCGATATTTGCAGACATTACTCGATCGCGTTCAAAACGGCGATATTGACCCATCGTTCGTAATCACCCACAGTCTGCCGCTAGAGCAAGCCCCGCACGCCTACGAAATTTTCAAGCATAAGAAAGACAACTGCATCAAGGTCGTGCTTAAGCCAGCTTAGGCTGCTTGAAACCTATACTCTACAAATACTGCGGGTAACGGTAGTTAAGTAGATGAACAAAAATATTTACAGTCATTGCGAGCGTACTCCTTCGGAGTACGCTGCATTACTTCGGGACTTTGTGTACTTAGAAAAGACTATTCAGGGGGAACGGGCAACAGAGAAACCCACGCTTAAAAACATGGGATTGGAACAGGCTTTAAGGATGACTACGACAGAACGAAAATCTAAAGTCAACTATAGTTAAAAAAATATTATTTTTTTGAAGATAAAAATAGAAGAGTATAAAATTTGCTCTTGGTTGGTTTAATCAATTTTGAGGGCAAACAACTAATGCTAAAAATTTGTGTAACTTTTTTGTGTGCCATCTTCCTGAGCTTTAATATGGCGATCGCCAACGCTTGGGCAACTGGTGAATTTTCTCGAACCTGTGAGAACATTAGTGTTGAGGGTTCAACTCTCACGGCTAGTTGCGAAAAAGCCGACGGATATACTCTCTCTACAACTTCTATCGACTTAAATCCATATATCGCCAATCTGGATGGAACCTTGAGCTGGGATGGAGATAAATTTGCTCTCACCTGCGGCAATATTGGTTTAGCTGGTACTAACAGACTCCGCGCTGAGTGTGAAAGAGCGGACGGAGAAACATATCTCGGAACATACATCAATCTTGATGACCATATTGCCAATATTGACGGTAAGCTCAAGTTTGAATAACCTAGAACAGTCACTCTTGTAATCCCTGAAAAAGGAAGTATTAAGGACTTCCAATAAATAAATTATCCAATCTTGTGAGGTAAGTATCTTACCTGCTTTTTGTTGCAGGTAGCTGAGACGCCCAGCCCACAATTAGTAATTGGATAACTTCAGGGTGCAATCTACTTAAAAAAAGGCAGAACATATATGTCAGACCAATTTACGTTTACCGTCACTAATAATACCGATCAAGCAATTACAGAGTTGTGGGTATCTCTTGATGAGGATGAATGGTCTCAATTTACCCTTTCTGAAGAAGGGATTCCCACTGGTGAAGCAGTAACAATTGCTTGGGCTGAATATACGAATGATTCGCCCTGTGAATGGTACATCTCTGCTGTCTTTGAAGATGAATCAGAAAGTGACTCAGCCTTATTTAACTTCTGTGAAGAACCAGATTTAGTATTCGGATAAATTTTTCTAACCCAACCTAGTAACTTCTGAATTCTGACTTCTGAATTCTGACAAAAAAATTTTAGGGGTGGTTACACAACCACCCCTTTATTCCCCTCATATTAGAAATTAATTCCAACACCCTTTGTAGGATGTATATTTTACTTTGAAATATTAACTAAACTATCAACTTGAGAACTAGCCAAGGTTGGTGCTGTAAAAATACGTGAGTAGAGACTTGATGGTTGCTGGTGAGCAACGACTGGTAGAACTTGGCGAGCATGGGCGGCTAATTCTACTGCCTTGACATCATAAACCTGGGTTGCCAACTTGGGATAGAACCCGATACCAATGATTGGTAGCAGCAGACAAGCGGTAATAAACAGTTCACGGGGTTTGACATCAGATATCACTGCATCCAAGTGCAACTCTTGATTTTGGTTACCGTAGAACACTTGACGCAGCATCGATAGTAAGTAAATCGGTGTCAAAATCACGCCAACTGCTGACAGCAGCACCACTACAACTTTGAAGCTAGAACTGTAAACATCACTGGTGGCGATACCCAGGAATACCATCAACTCACCGACGAAGCCACTCATTCCTGGTAAAGCGAGAGAAGCCATTGAACCAACGGTAAACAGAGCAAAAGTTTTGGGCATTACCTTCGCCATTCCACCCATTTTATCCATCATCAGGGTGTGGGTGCGATCGTAAGTGACACCAGATAAGAAGAACAAGCTAGCGGCAATCAAACCGTGGGAAACCATTTGTAGTACAGCGCCACTGATGCCAAGTTCTGTGTAGGAGGCAATTCCAATCAGCACAAACCCCATGTGGGCAATTGAAGAGTAAGCCAAGCGACGCTTGAGATTGTTTTGGGCAAAGGCACAGCAAGCACCATAGACAATGTTCACTACACCCAAAATCGCCAGCACTGGGGCAAAGTAAACATGGGCATCAGGCAGCATTTCAACGTTGATGCGGATGAGAGCGTAACCACCCATTTTCAACAACACACCAGCTAAAATCATCGAACCGGGTGCTGATGCTTCACCATGGGCATCAGGTAGCCAAGTGTGCAAGGGGAAAATCGGCAGTTTTACACCGAAGGCAATTAAGAAACCCGCGTAAACTAATAGTTCAAAAGCTTTGGGATATTCTTTCATTCCCAGAGTCGCCATATCGAAGGTGACGGTATCTCCGGAGAATGCCATTGCAAAACCCGCTACCAAGATGAATATTGAGGCAGCAGCAGTGTAAAGTATGAATTTCGTGGCTGCATAGCGGCGGTTTTGTCCTCCCCAGATGGAAATCAGCAGGTAAACCGGCACTAACTCGATTTCCCACATCAGGAAGAACAACAGCAAATCTTGAGCAACAAACACGCCAAGCTGGGCGCTGTACATCGCTAGCATCAAACCATAAAATAATCGCGGCTTGTTGGTAACTTTCCAAGCCGCGAATATTGCGAGGGTATTGATTAAGCCTGTCAGAAGTACTAAGGGCATCGATAAACCATCAACCCCCACAGCCCAATGTAAACCCAACTGCGGTACCCAAGGATAGTTTTCTACAAGTTGGAGTGTTGAACTTTGGAAGTCATATTTATACCAAAAGGTATAAATCATCAATGCGAAATCTGCAAAAGCAACTGCTAAACCGTACCAACGAACGGTTTTACCTTCTTTATCTGGGATTAACGGGATGGCTAAGGCAGCCACCAAGGGCAAGGCAATTATGGCTGTTAACCAAGGAAATTCCATAGCATTCATCACTTCTGACAATCAATTTCACTTTTCGCTTTTAATTACATTATATTAAGCAATTTGTACTTTTGTAAACGCGATCGCTCCTGAAAAGATTAAATTTTAGATTTAGATAGTAATAAATACTTATCCATAACTGTTGTAGCCCATTTTAAATGTAAAGTTTTACAACGTCAACAAAAAACGGCGGCTAATGCCACCGTCTTAATTTATGGTTTCGTCTGATTTTGGCTTGATGAGTCTTTGCTCAGATTTCAAACAATCCGGTTAACAATTGTCCAGACTTCACTATCTGAGCGGACGTGGGGAACAGAGATTGTCTTGAACCCAGTAATAAAGGGTTTGTAATAAACTTGCCAATATATGGGACTAAGCTCATCGGCGCAACGTTTGAGTAGCCGGATTTCTGTAGCTAGTTCTGTTGCGAGTTGATTAACGCGTTGAGCATGAACCTGAGCTAGTTTTTTTGCTTCTTCTAGCTGCTGCTGTTGAGTAAGTTGTTTTGATTCAATTTGCCAACGGGCTAATTGGGCTTGTTTTTGCTTTACTTGCAATTCCAGGGCTGCAACTGCATCATCTATGCCCTTGAGTTCAGCAGATAATTGGGGATTTTCTCTGGCGTGGCGACGGTAAGCGTCAACCATTGCCAAGGCTGAATCATTTTCGCCAGATATTACATTATTAATAGTGAGTGCAGCACGTTCTTGCTGGAGAGCTTGAATTTGAGATTTAAGCGCCGTTATTTCAGTTTGAATTTGATCCATAAGTGTGGGGAGTGGGGAGTGGGGATTGGGGATTGGGGATTGGGGATTGGGGACTGGGGACTAGGGAGATGGGGAGAATAACTCTAAACTCCTAACTCCTAACTTTTAACTCCTAACTCAGCACGGGCTAAACGCCCCGCTATCCATGTACAGCACTCCCAATGCCCAATGCCCATATCTTCTAACTTTTTGCGCCTTGGATATCCAGAGAAAGCGATCGCACATTGGCTATAATTCCTTCTTGTTCCCAAGCATTGGACATCGCGGCTTCCACAGCCTTTGAGTGTAACTCATCTGTCAAAGCTAACAGTGTCGGTCCTGCACCACTAATCACCATGCCATAAGCACCAGCCGTTACAGCTGCTAGATTGACAGAATCGTAACTAGGAATTAAAGCTTTGCGATAGGGCTGATGCAATTTATCTTGCAAAGCTGCCTTTAACCATTCTGCTTTACCAGTTTCCAAGCCACGTAACAATAAACCCAAATGTGCAGTATTGAAAATTGCATCTGCACGACTGACTTCGGTTGGGAGAACCCGCCGCGCTTCTGAAGTCGAAAGTTCAAAATCAGGAATAGCTAAGACTGGTATGATATCTTGATGCCAGGGAACATCACAAATTTCCCAACCTGCACCACTGGTGGCAGCTAGCCGACATCCCCCCAACAAAGCTGGAACTACATTATCAGGATGTCCTTCCATTGCGATCGCTAACTCCATCACCTGGGACTGACTCATCGGCCCACCCTCAAGTTGATTCGCCGCAACCAACCCACCAACAATTGCGGTGGCGGAACTACCCAAACCCCTCGCCAACGGTACACCCAGTTGAATTTCTATTTTCACCGATGGCGGTGTCTGCTCTATATGTTGATAGAATCTGATGAACGCTTGGTACAGGAGATTGCTTTCATCAGTTTGTACTCGTTGGGCTTCTTCACCTGTGACAGCGATAATTAAACCACCCTCTTCCACACGAGTGAACTTGAACTGGTTGTACAGCTTTAAAGCTGCACCGATGCAATCAAAACCAGGCCCCAAATTAGCAGTTGTGGCGGGAACGGTAACAGTGACACCAGAAACAACAGACATCTGCAAAAACTCCCTAATCAATCAACCAGCATCCCACGTAAAGGGTTAATTTGCTCATCTGGTTTTTAACAAAGTAGGGTAGCACAGCCTGCTGTGCTACCCCATCATGCATTGGATTCAAATGAAAATCGCTATTATTTTTTCCCTATATAGCAATACTTTGTGCGATTTTGGAAAGTAGGGTAAGCTCATCTAATTTGGTATAATTTTAACTTGACAAATCAAAGAAGATAAGCGTAAACGAACAGATAAAAAACGCACTTGACAACTGAGCAAGATAAATGAGAAGAGTTCAGGACTTACGCAAAATCATGAAAAAACGAACCGCATTCGCGTTAGCGTCTCCCCTTGGGAGAAGGACGCAAAGGACACATTCGCGCAGCGTCTCGCAGAGAAGAAATAAGAGTTTCAGAGAGTTTTTGCGTAAGTCCTAGAGTTCAATGCTGTTGTCAAAAAAATGTCAGGAGTCAAGTTGATGTCACAGGGCTTTGAAACTAAATCTGCTGATGCTCTAAGAAAGCTGATTATGTCTTGGCACTTAAAGCCAATCATCCTACCCTCTGTTCTCAAGTTACCGAATGGTTTGAAACAGCTCTTGCCGATAATTTTCAGGGAATTAATATCAGTTATGACAAACGAATTGAGAAAGTACATCACCACCGGGAAGTTCGTGAAGTTTGGACTGTACCCGTCACTGCGATTAGTGAACTTTATCAACCCAAATTATTGACACATCGTTTCCTGATAGTAGTATTGTTATGGTATTCAATGACAAACAGGCTGTAGACTGTAGAGCGATCGCTTTACCAAATTAAACATACCGAAGCAAAATTTACAATCTCTCAATATTTCTTAACAACGCTGTAACTGAGCTAACAACACGACAATTTCATCAATTGCTTGGCGCACAACTGTTGCAGGTTGTTCCGATTGATTGGCGATAATACTAAAAACCAACGGTTGATATTTAGGCGCATTCACATATCCAGATAAAGAAACTACACCAGTTAACGTACCTGTTTTGGCTTGCACAATACCTTCAGCTGGTGTGTTTTGAAAACGATATTTTAGGGTTCCACTTTTGCCAGCCACAGGTAAAGAAGCGCGATATATGGATGCTGCTGGCGTTCTTGCGATTCCCCGCAAAATTTGGACAAAAACTTCTGGTGTTACTAAGTTACGACGTGATAAACCTGAACCATCTATTAAAACATAATTTGCTGGATCGACTCCCAATTGAGTTAAACTCGCTTTCACAACTTCTAAACCTACATTAGCGCTAGTCTGATTTTTCAGTTTGGGTTTTTCCACAGCCAATGCTCTTAATAGTGCCTCAGCATATAGATTATTACTATTGATGTTTGTCTCTGCTAATAATTCAGATAAAGGTGGTGACTCTACAAACGCTATTTCCTCTTGATTAATACCACCAGATACTACTAGTGTTTTTCCCAAAGAAATTTTTTGTTTTGCCAAAGCAGTACGGAAGCGGCGTAAGAAGTAATAATCAGGATCAACTACAGGTAAATCTAGTGAGTAAGGTTCAGAATTTGCTGTTAACTGTCCTTCAATTCTCAATGCTGTTCCTGATAATTCTCGGTTAACATTGATGTAAATTGGTTGATTTTGATCAACGGTTACTGACTTATTAATTGTCCGCCACTGTCTTGCTTCGTTAACATCAGTCCACACTATCTGTAAAGGTTTACCTACAGCTTGGGGTACAAGTTTTAAACTAAAAATATTTTGATTGATAATAAAGCTGTTGACTGGTGCGCCGTAGTCTGATTGGACATCTTCCCATTGCCAGGTAGGGTTAACAATATCTCCTTGAATATAACTATCATCGGCAATTAACTCTTGAATTTGAGTAATACCTTTTTGTTTCAACTGTTGTGCTAATGCTTGCAATTGAGTATCAGTTAAACTGGGATCTCCCCTACCGACAATACGTAAAACACCATTGCCGTTTTGATAAATAGAAGTACGAATACGAAAATTAGCACCCAACTGCTGCAATGCGGCTGCTGTTGTCAGCAACTTCATGTTAGACGCTGGAGTAAAATATTTCTCAGCATCTCGATTGTAAAGAGTTGACCCCACTGACAGAGGTTGCACCAAAATTCCCCAACGCATCCGACGAAATAGGGGACGATTGATAACAGCGTCTATAGCTGTTCCCAATTGGGTAGAGCAAATTGCTTTTGTAGTAGTTGTAGGTGCGGTTGGGGTTTGTGCCTTACCAACTCTAGAACTAAATGCTATCTGGGTAGTTAAAAATATTAACAAAACACCCAGTGGTCGATTGAAAGTCTTAAGTCTCACCAATATACCTGATCGCAATGATAAATAATCTTACCTTGCCAATTATTATTTTTTGAGAGAATAATTGAAATATTAAAGTTCCTTAACAAGAAACAAGAAAGCCGTCAGTCGTCAGAAAAATAAATTGAATTCTATGCGGCTGATGAGTGAATAAACGGGTTTAAGTCCCCGACAAAATTGAAAATTTAGTGGTCTTCAATCAGAGCGGAGGTTTTCTCCTTAGAGACTTTTTGGCTTGCCGCAGTATCTGAACTTCGTCAGAAATTGGCGGGTGTAAATACCCCAATAATTGCATTCTGACTTCTGAATTCTGAATTGTGACTTATATTTTAAATAAAATGTTCCAAGTTTTGATAAAAAAGCTTTTTTTGATAATGAGATTTACATCCTAAATCTGGGAATAATAATCATGTTGAGAAACATTTGAAATGAATCTCAGCCGACTAGGTGTGTCTTTTCATCGGCGATTACAGGAGCAAATTGTTCATGAAAGTAAGTTCATCAGGGGCTAAGCTGGGTAGTGCAATTGTTAGCAGTAGTTGTTTAGCCGCAGCAATTATTGGTTTCAGTAGTTCTGGTGCTTTTGCCGCTCAATTCATCACAATTAAAAGCACTGGTGCAATATCAGGAACTATCGAACTTCCCAGAAATAATCCGAATTTCAATAACAGTATTACTCGTATTGATACGGATGACACTGGAACTTATTACCGGAATTTAGGTACTCAAAATAATCCTAATTATGTTCCTGTTTATCAATCAGACTATTTGCAGGTAGGAACACGTTCTGATGGAAGTCTGCATTACTTCGTTGACTTTAAAGGTATTCCTTTTGTTTCCTTCGATGGTGTTTTGACATCGCCGGTTCTTTCTGGTGGTCAGTTGACTCCCTTCAAATATCAAGGACAATTGTCAGGAACCACATTTCAAGGAGTTGTTCAAGATGAATTTAATTTCATCAAAGCCTTTTATACTGGTACTGTCACCGACCCAGACACCGGAAAGCAGTATCAGGGCACTTTTGAAGTCAGTGGCTATGGGGAACGATATAGCGATCGCAATGGTAGTTCAACTCCCACAGTTTTTGATTTCCAGTCTGATATCCCTGGGGCGCCAACCATAACATCTTTAACTTTGACTAACACTCCCTTGGCGAATTTGAGTATTAAAGTACCTATACCTGTGGATGAAACTTCTATTCCAGAACCCGCTAGCATTTTCGGAACCTTGATGGCGGCTGCTTTTGGTATCATCCTCAAAAGGAAAAAAGATTTGACCGCTAAAGATTTAGGTTAGTCACACATTTGCCATAATTTTGACAAAAGTTAACCACAGTAAAGCGTAATATTTAGCTTAACTATGGTTTTGTATGTTTTTCCTAAAGGCGGGATTTCCTGCCTTTTTTTCATGAATAAGACTTACCAGTTGGAGCTGTCTAAGCCACTGTTTTTACGCTGTTGATCCCGTGGCTCATCCACTGCGTTAGTAGCCATTGATTAGAAGGCTTATCTAGCGCAGGTAGGATGCGAAAGTTAAAAACTTGCTCCCAAATTTCCTCTCCATGTTGGGAAACAAAAGCTTGCTCTAGCTCTTGAAATTGAGCGTAGTCTTTGTTTCCAATAGCTGTAAGCATACCTACTATATCATTTACGGGTATGTGAGTGGCTGTTAATTGTGCTTCTGTCATTGTTACTTATCCTTAAAAATACAAATGTATCTAAGTAAGCCACGCTTGGTGTCGATGATTTCGATTAAATCCTTGTGCTTCATTCTAGCGAGAGAAAAGCAAGCAAGCTCTGATGCAGCGGCTGACCAATCCCTCATTTCTGTTCGCCAGTCCCAATTCTCCCCCGTTCATCTCTCCGGCTCGTTATCTTCGGTCATTAATCCATGCCCCTTTGGTTAAACATTGCCATCAATTTACGCTTACGACCATGCCTTTGCATCAAATTTTCTCGATAGCTTAACCAGTCAGCCTTTCTGCTAGATTCCAAGTAGGCAGTACGTGCTTTTTTTAGCCATTCCACGGCGTAGTAGTAGTATTCTGCTTTACCTGCATCCATAATTTTTTCAGCACGGCTACGGGCGTTGGCAATTACCCAGCCAGGATTATGAGCGATCGCAGCGTCCATGACTCGGTGAATCAACTCAGAATCATAAGAACTAAGTTCACTAACGATCGCAATTGCATCATCAATTAATCCCTCGTGCAATAAAATATCCACTTTGGCTGGTTCTGTTCCCCAACCACTATAACTGCGGATGATTTTTAGCAAATCTGTTTTGAGACTTTCCCAGTTTTCGCCAGCTAATTCTTGCATCTTTTGGTAGTCAAAAAACGAAGGCTTGACTTGGAAAGCCGCTTTGATTGCTAATAAAGCAGCTTCACCATTACCCAATTCAACAGCTAAATCACTTGTCCAAATTCCCAACTCGTACTGACAATTACCTGGTAAATTTAATCCACTCTGGGCGATATCTAGTGCTTGCTGTAATGCTCCCTGAACGCTTACGAGTGTTTTTGCTAGGGCAAAGGCTTCTGCCATTGAGTTCATCTGGGTTTGAGCAGCATCAATTGCTTCTTCTACTCTGCCTAAACGCCCCAGCATTGTCAGATATTGCTCGGTTTGCCCTTCCGCTTCAGCCAAATACAGGTATTCTTGGTAACGTTCCTGACGTTCGAGAATTTTTAGGCGGATTAGTGCCAAATCATCTGCATAGTCTGGCACATCTTCTTCCCAAGCTCCTCTTTCGGTGATATCACCTTGGAGAACTTGCACCAGGGGTGGATAATCCCAGCCTTGGCGTAAAGCCTCCATAATCATGGTAAAGTCAGCGTTCCATTCATCTTGCCATGCTTCTAAATTTATTTGAATATCGACTTTTTCCTCTGGGGTGAGGTTGGCGGCGAGAATTGCTTCACACCAAGCCTGATTTAATTCTTGGACAATTTCATCATTGTCAGCACCATATTCTGCAACATCGTCCCAATTTTCCACGCAGGTAGAGGTAATCGCTTCTAAAATAGCGATCGCATTTTCAGCCTCTCCCCGTTCGCTAAAATCTACAGCAGTTTGCACCACACTCAGCAATTCTTCCGCCATCGGGTCTTCTTCGTAACCCTCCTCGAAATACCGCACAGCTTCCCCAAGAATCTGTCGCACTTCACGCCGAAAGGGAGCCGGATCGATAGTACTGCGGCGCACAGGTTTTATACTTTTTTCCTGGACAACAGGAGCAATCATCCAGCTAACACGACGGTCAATCGCCTCAATTAGTCGTGGGTATTCTGCTACCAAATCTTGCAGTAGCCTTTGAGTTTGAATATGATCCAAGCGATCGAGTAATTCTTCTAGGGTAGGACGCTGCTCAATATGTTCTGAGTGACGCGCACAGACAAGCATGGTCGCCACAATATGTTTGCACCACCCATCAAAGTTGTAGGCACAGGTGCAGTTAACAGAAGTCAATCCACTGCTATCGAAATTCAGGCTGACATGATAAGGTCTGGCTTCACTGCCCACAACATCTGCCTGAAGCAGACCGCCACGTTGGGTAATAGCATTGACAGCGCCAGCCTCATAGTATGCCTCGCCCCTCTGGAAAGATTTGGCGTTGGCATGACGGCGGATAGTAAACTCACTAATTTGGGGAATAGACATCGGGCGATCGCCTGCGTAAATCCTCTGGATAAATCCAGCTTAGGTCTTAAACTAACGCACTGTAAAGAATCATAACTGTACAGGACTTACGCACAGGTAACGGAAAATCGTAGACGCAAAGCAGCTTCCCGCAGAGGACGCAGAGGACACCGAGAAATAAGAGTTTCAGAGAGTTATTGCATAAATCCTATACCAATTTGAAAAAAGAATGCGACAAATCGACCATTTGTAGAGACGCGATTCATCGCGTCTTCACCCAAGGATGTGTCGCAATTATTAATTGAGTTGGTATTATAGCGTTTCCCGACCTACTGAGGTACACCTGTAGGGGCACGGCACTGCCGTGCCCCTACACCTGGCGATATAATGTTGTACCGCATCTGAAATGGGAACCGCTATAGTGTTTCGGTCAAAAGCAGAATTGTTTACTTACCAGAGCAGTAACTATTAATTTCCTTGACTATTGAACTTTCTTCCTGACCACTCTTTTGCAGAGATGCCAAAGAGGTTTTTGCCGCTGGCAGATTCTTTTTATCTATAGCTGTTGCTGCATTCTTCAATTCCTTAGTAATGTCCTGATAAAGTGTGAGAAAGCGTCCTTGAAAACCTTGGAGTTTTTCATCTTTAATTTCTAGTGCTTTCATTTCTTGGGCAAGTGGGTCTATCTTGGCAGCAAGTTCAGTTAAAGCTTTAGAACCTTTTGCCGGATTGGGATTTTTACCGAATTCCTGACCTAGAGCAGATGCCTGATTGGCAACCTTGATAATTTTGTTACATTGGGCAACTTTACTTTCTCCACAACTTGCAAATAATAATGCGATCGCAGTTGTGACTGAAAGTATAAAACTTTGCTTTACTATATGTTGCATAGGTTCCATGATCTCCGACTATGTTTCGCTAAGGTTGGGCAAAGGAAATTGATAGTCAGCAAAAATACTTTTCTTTTTGTCAAAAATTTCTATTTCTGCTTCTGGTATCACGTCCGGCTAATCACTTATGATTCAAATCTCTGTGCATTAGGGCGTCAGTTTAAACAATAGAACGGAATTCAGGAGTCAGAATTCAGAATTCAGAATTCAGGAGTCAGAATTCAGAAGTAAAACGACCTTTACACTTGGCTTTGAGAGTGAAGTTGTGTACTTCAGCAACTTAAAATCTGCTGTAAGTTTTCAACAGGACATGATATGACTTTTTTATCCCTGCTACTTTATACTGCATTTTGTCGCAGATGTGTATGTGATTTTACTTAAATAAACTTATTCTGCCAATTTTGGCATTAATTTCAATGTGGCAGTAGTATTTGCTGTAACATTCTTTTGTTGCCACAGCATGGGGTGGTATTCAATCTGACGCCAAAGGTCAACCATATCGTTGTAGTGCCTATGGAACGCATGGCCTGATTGTCCAGGGGTATGAATCAAGAGTGAGTTATCCAAATTTCCCAAATCTACAATCATCCGCAATGAAGGAATATCCGTCACTTCAAAGGATTTGTTCGCCTTCCAGCGGTTAGCATTCACTGTTTCGCCGTTACCAGCCGTGGCAAAAGCACCACGATTAAACAAAGCTTCAATGGGTGCAACCCCAGATTTACCCAAGGTGGCATTACGAAAAGTAACAGTATGCAGTTTGCCCCAATTCCAGTTTTTCGGATCTTTACCTTGAATGCGTTCTAGTTCATCTACGGCTTTTGTAAAAGATTCTCGGAGGATTTGGTCGCGGTTCTCAACTTTTGGGGTGTTGCGATTATCCCACCAAGGACTATTGGGCTGTTTGACCAGATTTGCCATTACAGCGTACCAGCGATCGCCGCCACTAGGAAAATATCTTTCAGGCAACTGATCGTGAAATGTATCTGCCAAGAAGTTTTTCCAGAATACTTCAAATAAAGCCGCAGCAGGCGATGTCATTCCCAACTGCAAATTCCAATCTTGTAGCAGTTTTTGGGCTGCTTGCAAACGGGGTGTGTCAACTGCAAGGGATTGCAGTAATGGTACTAGTGTTTGGGCATTGAGATTGCGATCGCTACCCTGTATCTGTTGTACATCCTTCAAGGAAATCGGCTGAGTTTGTTGTAAAATCATCTCAACAATTTGCTTTGCCCGATAACCATAAACCCAATCTGCCGTAATTAAATAAGGATATTGACGGGAAACTAAATTATTAGCAGTAGCAATAAAACCTGCGGGTGGATTGAAAGCTTTGGGCAACTCCTCAAAGTCAATATAGCCTTGCCACTCATATTCATCCGTCCAACCAGGAACGGGATAACGCCCATCTCCCTTGGCTCGAATCGGGAATTTACCAGGCATTTGGTAGCCAATGTTGCCATCAATGTCAGCGTAGACTAAATTTTGAGCAGGAACATCATAATTCTTGGCAGCAGTACGAAATTCCTCCCAATTTTGGGCGCGATTGATTTGGGGAATAGCATAGCCTAGCTTAGAAGGTTCTAGGGCAGTCCACCGCAGGGCAACGGCGTAGTTTTGCGGTAATTTTAGGGGCTGACTGGGTTGGAATTGCTGGAGATTCGGCGAAACATCAGAGAGAATCGGCCCGTGTCGGGTGTAGCGAACCGTTTGGATAATTGGCTGACTTCCTGCAACTTGAATCGTCTCTGGAACGAGTTGCATATCAACCCATTTGCCATTTACCTCATATTGGTTAGGGTTTTTGGGGTTGATTTTCTCAATGTATAAATCCATGACATCAGATTGTACATTGGTGACACCCCAGGCAATGCGATCGCTATGACCGATAATTATTCCGATCATTCCCGCAAAAGAAAAGCCAGCAACGTTGTAAGGGCATTCTGTACTCTTAACCGTGCAATGCAAACCAACCTCATACCAAATAGAAGGAATTTGCACACCCAAATGGGGGTCATTGGCCAAAATCGGCTTACCTGTAGCGGTGCGTTCCCCAGATATCACCCAGTTATTTGAGCCAATGCCAATTCCCGTAGAACCAATTAGTTTTTCCAAAGCCATCATCGGCTGAGTAATTGACTCTAAAGCAGAGAAGAGGGAAGAAGACGCGGGGAAAGAATTCTCGCTGTCCTCTTTCACCGCGTCCACGCGTCCCCGTGTCTTTGCGTCTGCTTTCTTCTCAAATTCCGGCAAAATCACTGGTAAATCTGGAGGATACGGGGGAAAAAGTTCCTCAACTTGAGTAGGGGTTAGAGTTTTAAGCAGTATTGCCCGTTCAATTTCGCTCTGGAAATTTCTGCCCAAATCATAAGCCATTACCTTACCCCAGGTCAGAGAATGAAGTATTTGCCAAGGTTCTGGCTGATACCCAGGATTGAGGAACTTTAGCACAGCGTATTCTAAACTCAGGGTGCTGCCTTGATGGTTTGCTAAATAAGCGTTGACACCATCGGCGTAAGCTTCCAGGTATGCCTTCATTTCTGCATTGATTTGCGGGATTTCTTGCTGCGCCACCCTCGCCCAACCCATTGTCCGCAGATATTTGTCAGTCTCAACTTGAGAGGAACCAAACATTTCTGAGAGTCGCCCAGAACCAATGTGTCGCCAAAAGTCCATTTGCCAAAAGCGGTCTTGGGCGTGAATGTAACCTTGCGCCATGAATAAATCGTGAGAATTGGCAGCATAAATATGGGGAATTCCCCATTTATCACGCTGAACTGTTACTTCGGCTTTTAGTCCAGGTAGTTGAATTGTGCCACTCTCTTGGGGAAATGATTGGCGCACAATGTTTGTGACAAGTCCCATTAACAATAGCCCCAGGACTAACAGGAAAATCAGAATAGTTTTGAGTGTTTCAAGTAACCAACGTTTCCTAGAGCTTTTGATTTGGGCTTGCCGTGGCATTGTTGAGTTAAATCACGCGACGTTACAAAGTTGATATTACATTAGAGTTGACAACGGGGGATATTTGGCAGTTTGGTAGCTTCCAACGAGAAAAGCGGATGATAACTCAAGACTTAATGCTTTAAGAGACTCTTTGCCCCCCTTAAAAGGCTACAGTGTACACACAAATCTCTTGATCTGCACCTTTGTTGCATCGCCCTGCACCTTTGTTGCATCGCCCTGCACCTTTGATGCATCGACCTGCACCTTTGTTGCATCGCCCTGCACCTTTGATGCATCGCCCTGCACCTTTGTTGCATCGCCCTGCACCTTTGTTGCATCGACCTGCATCTTAGTTGCATCGCCCTGCACCTTTGTTGCATCGACCTGCAAAAATTAACTCATTAAGTTACACAATCCTTTGTAGGGGCGCACAGCTGTGCGCCCCTACCCTATGGTTTAATTACCTGAAAATTGCTGTTAGCTCGCCAAAGGCAAAAAATGAGCTTGGCTGGATTAAGAATTGTGTTGCTAGAGCCAGCTAGTACAGCACGACGGAAATAAACATACCATTTAAAATAGCGCAAGAGCTTGGAATACAATTCTTTTGACTTTTGACTTTTAACTTCCGCCTTGCGGTACTAGTCCCTTCAATGCTGGGGCGATCGCCAGAGTAACGAAGAATTTCAAGATATATCATTTAGTAATAGTAAACCTCCAGTGCGTGCAATCCGCACCAAAGCCCACCATGCCGAGAATTACCCTAGAAGTATCAGAGGAACTATCTCAACAACTAGCAGAAGTAGGCGAACGCTTACCTGAACTACTTGCTTTAAGCCTCCAACAACCAGCGGTACCAGCACAAGTTTACCGATATATCCTCGATTTTCTCGCCAGCAACCCCACTCCTGAACAAATTGCTGAATTTAAATCCACTCCCGAAATGCAAGAACGTTTGCGTACCTTGCTAACACGCTCTCAAGCAGGTACACTCACATCCACCGAGTTACAAGAATTAGATGAATATGAACGTATTGAACACTTGGTGGTGATGATTAAAGCAGGTAAATTATCAAGAATACTTTAAACTAGCCTAAAAGTATTTTTAAGTACGATCGCTGGAGGCAAAAAATGAGCTTGGCTGGATTAAGAATTGTGTTGGTAGAGCCAGCTGGGCCGATCAACGTTGGGGCGATCGCCAGGGTAATGAAAAATTTCGGGCTACATAATTTAGTATTAGTGAATCCCCAATGCGATCCGCTATCGCCAGAAGCTTTGATGATGGCTGTTCATGCCAAAGAAATTTTAGAATCTGCGGTAGTAGTGGCCACCTTACCAGAAGCATTGCATGGATGTGTCAGGGCGATCGCTACAACCGGTCGCGTTCGCAGTTGGGAAATACCTTTAGAAAACCCCCGTACAGCACTACCCTGGCTACTGGAAGAACCAGAAAAACCCGTAGCCTTGATTTTTGGCAGAGAAGACCGGGGATTAAGCAACGAAGAATTAAATTATGCTCAGCGCTTTATTTTTATTCCCACAAATCAAAATTATCTATCCTTGAATTTAGCTACTGCTGTGGCAATCTGCTGTTATGAATTGTCACAATCTACCCAGCAACCAGAGACTCAAACTTTGCCCCAAATTGAACTCGCGCCTTTAGACCTTGTGGAAACATACTACCAGCAATTAGAATCATTACTACTGAAAATTGGTTATCTGTATCCACATACCGCACCTAGTCGTATGGAAAAATTCCGCCAACTATATAATCGCGCTGGGCTGCAAACTGGCGAAGTAGCACTGCTGCTAGGAATTTTGCGGCAGGTAGAATGGGCACTTAAAACTCAAAGAGATGGTGAAAACTTGTAATTATTCGTTTAATATATACGCAATCACCCCCCCCAAAATATTTAATATTAAACTAAACACAAAAATGCTACTTAGTGGCAAAGTGGAATTTGAGCATTAATATTGCTTGAAGGTTAAGTTTTGGGTCAGGAGTCTGCAAGAAAACAGTCCAGTGGGTCACAAGGAGTAGCAGTGTCAGAGTCAAGTGACGAACTAACAGCTTTCTCGCGGCGTCAACCCTTAAACCGCCGCCAGCGTCCACAAAAAGTTCAAAAAGTGGCACCCAAGAAAGTGAAAGCTAATAGTCAGCAGCAAGCTGTTGCTGGCAAACAAGGGGCGCTAGCACGCCCAAAAAATTCCATCAGTCCTGTGCCAATCCCAGCGGGTACACGCAGGGTAAAATCGGAGTTAGTCATGCCAGCGGCAGTCAAACCGATACCGACTGTGAAAGGAAAAATTCCTCCCTTGCGATCGGGTGTTGCAACAGTTAAAACGGTGCGGATGGAAAAGCCAAAAATCGGCAGGCGTTCATCACGGAAGACGCGGTTAAAGCCAATGGCCAAAACCATATTATATGTACTGCGGTTGTTAATTGTGGGTGTTGGCATGGGGGCAATTGTAGGCACTGTATTGTCAGTATTAGACCCGGCTAATCGCATCACCACAAATTCAGCGCCCCAATCTAGTAATAGTAATGTGGCGCGATCGCAGCCACAACCCACCCCTACTGCCCCAGTTGCATCTTCAAGCCTATTATTATCTCAGGAAATTATCCCCTTAAAAAATGCGGTGCAAAATTTGGCCACCAGCAACCCAAATCTCACACCCGGAGTTTTCTTAGTAGATTTGGATACTGGTAATTATGTAGATATCAATGCCTCTACCAGTTTTCCTGCGGCTAGCACAATCAAAGTACCGATTCTAATTGCCTTTTTCCAGGACGTGGACGCGGGAAAAATTCGCCTCGATGAAATGCTGACCATGCAGCAAGATGCGATGGCAGGTGGTTCAGGAAATCTGCAATACAAACCAGCTGGAACCCAGTACGCTGCTTTGGAAGTCGCCACTAAAATGATTACCATCAGCGACAACACAGCCACAAACATGCTAATCACCCGACTGGGAGGCATAGATGCTTTAAACCAGCGTTTCCGCAGTTGGGGATTGACAACCACAGTCATTCGCAATCAACTACCAGATTTAGAAGGAACAAACACCACTAGCCCCAAAGAACTAGGGAATTTGATGGCAATTGTCAGTCAGGGAAATTTAGTCAGTATGCCATCACGTGATTTAATGCTCGATATTTTGCGCCGCACTCAGCGAGACTCATTGCTCCCATCCGGTTTGGGAACAGGCGCTAGAGTATACCACAAAACAGGTGATATTGGCACAATGCTGGCAGATGCAGGTTTAATTATTGTTCCCACTGGTAAGCGCTACATAGCTGCTGTGATGGTGCAACGCCCCAATAACGACCCCCGCGCTGAAAAACTGATTAGCTCAATTTCTCGTACTGCTTACCAAGAGTTTAGCCAAAATTCTGTTGCACCCAGTAGTACTACAAGCACTGTACCTACCAACGGTTATCAACCCCAGATTATCAATCCTATTTTACCCAACGGTACCACAAGTAGCGTACCGATGAATGGTTATCAAGCTCCGATTATTAGTCCTGTACCCAATGGTATGGCAAATACTCTACCTGCAAATAGTTATCAAGCTCCAGTTATGAATCCGCAGTATTACCCACCAAGATAATTTATAGCGGTTCCCATTCAGATGGGATACAACATGATATCACGAGGTGTAGGGGCACGGCAGTGCCGTGCCCCTACAGGTTTACTTATTAGGTCAGGAAACGCTATATGTTTTAACAGTTGCAAGCTAAGCAATTGATGAAATTGTCGTGTTGTTAGTCCAGTTGAAGTGTTCTTAACAAATGTTGAGAGATTGTAAATTTTGCATCTCTACATTTAATTTGGTCAAGCGATCGCAGTATAGCCCACTGCTTGTTTGTCATTGAATATGATCGCAATACTAAGTAAATCGGTGGGAAGAAACAAAACTATCTTACGAAAAGTAAACCTACTTGAAACCCTTACCAATGAAAAAGGACAAAGAGCGAATGACAGCTTTCAACTGTTAGCTTTCTTTGCACCGACTTACTTACTATCAATAAACGATGTGGCATCAAGACCAGATTTGTACTCTATAAAAACTCACAATCAGGAGATGCTTCTGTAAAACTTGAAGCAGATAACAGAACTGGAAATGATGAAACAATTCAAATTAATTCACGCTTCACAAATCAACTGGATGAATAACGCCACTCGCAGACAGCATACTTAAAACAATGAATTAATAAATTAAATTTTTATAAAATTTTCTAGAGAAATGTTTATCCGCTGTTACTTTCATTTTATATCTAAATACGCGCACAACAAAAGGCAGATATGAAATCTAGCACGCTGTTTGTGGCGATGTATTTGATGCATTGTCTGTGATGGTGCATCAGTAAACGATTAACTTCCGAAAATCTCAGCTTCATAAATTAACTCTAATCCCCTAATCAATCAAACAAGGAAACTTGATATTCTGATGTTTTTAAAAAACACATTGCTAATTTTACCCCTCAGCATTTACGTCTTGGCTTGCTTTTATTTTAGTACTACTTTTACAGGTCAGGAAACAGAATATTATCAAAAACTAATTCTGTGTGGGGCATCAATTCTGTGTAACTTTTACGTTTTGTACTACCATTACACAAACCCACCACACCCCAAATTTCTCATGCTACCCAAGCGGAAATTATCAATCAGAACTCATGTAATTTCTGGAAGTATAGAGGTTTTGTTTGGTGTTATTGCATTTTTTAGTAGTAATCCAGAAATACCCGCTACAATCATGGCACTATCAGCCATAATCGGTCATGTCACCTCATCTTTTTACCAAACACCGATTGTTTTTGGCTCTAAGAGTGTAATGATTCCAGCATATCTATTCTGTGTCAGTTTACACCTTTATGCCGCCGTTAATCTCCTGTTAGAACCAAGTTCCAATTTTTGGTTAATCAACACATTTTTAGTTCTAAGCATATACGTTTGGTGTCGAGTATTTTACTTTATCTTTACTGTTTTTGGAATCTTTAAAGATAATCTTTATTCTGCTTCAATTTTGGCGGCTGGTGTGTTGATATTCCCCTCTGTATTAGGTGTTGCTGGTAACTTGTATTTTATCCTTTGTGTCCTTGGATATAATGCTCTTTATAAGTTAATTATGAATCCCACAGCAGCAGACTGGATCAGTTGGACAAAAGAAAGTCAAAGACAAACATTAATAGATGAAGATGCGAAAGAATTATGGGTAACTAATCATTTATCAATCAATCCCGATCAACTTGACGATCAAGCAGTAGCAGCAGCAGTTTTTGCTCAATTGGATACAAATAAAACTGGAACTTTAGATAAAGAAGAATTGAAAATTCTTTGGCACGAGTGGCAAGTTCCAGATTCTTTTATCAATACTTTTCTGGCTCGACACACAGATTTGAATGAATTTCATTTCACGAATTTTTATGAGCAAATCTGGCAGATTAAAGGTGTCAAAGAACGGCTAAAAAGAGAAAGCTTGAAGCTAGAATGTTTAAGCAAGGGTAAAAATATTAGCAATGAAGAAAAGTGCAAAATAATTTTCGACCAAATAGATATCGATGGGACTGGTTACATTGATGAATTTGAGTTAAAGACACTATTGCTAGAGTGGGGATTACCTTCTAATGAAGTTGAAGAATACATGAAAAAATATGATGAAAATCAAGATTTGAAAATTTCCTTTGAAGAGTTCTTTAAAATGCGTCCAGTTTGGTCTTTTGCCTACTCTGATATAATTCTGGCAACCTAATCATTCATCTAGGGACTTCCAGAAAATAAATTATCCCAAATTGTTTGTACATTTGTAGGGGCGCACAGCTGTGCGCCCCTACGTTCAATTTAATTTTCTGACTAAAGTTCTGACTACAAACGATTTACTCGACTATTCCGTTGCAATACGCTTCGGTTAAGGTTTTTTGATGAAAATTCTACATCGCAAAGACGCGATAAATCGCGTCTCTACAATAATGAATCTTTCGTCTTGACGGCGATTTATCGCGTCTGGTGCCTTAACCGAACCGTATTGTATTCCGTTGGGATTTTAGCCATTAAAAACGCGACTGCGCCACTTATTTAAACGGGCTTCGCCAACTGCGGCCAAGCGTCGAGCATCAGCAATTTGCTCTTGTAGTGCAGTAATCTGTTTTACCTGGGCGTCGGCTTGCTGTTGCAAAGATGCAGATGAATCTGCACTCTGAAAACTAGAAATCTGGGAACTAGTGGTAAATTGTGTTGCACCGATGCTAGCAAAGGTTTGTAACCCTGCTAGTTGTTGTTGTAAAGCTGTAATTTGGCTTTGTTGTTCTTGAATTTTTTGTTGCAAACTTTGTTCGGCTGTTTTACTAGCTGCAACAAATGTATTAACTCCAGCAGCAGATTCTGGCTTGGGTTTGAACAGTTCAGCTAACAATGCACCAACATCGGTGGGTTTGAGTTTACCGTAAGGAGTGTTGGTAATTAGCGATCGCACCAATTGAGGTTTATTATTTGATGCTAGGTTCTTGTCGCTGCTAGAATTGCTCCGCACTAGTTGCAGCATATTGGTAAATTCCAATATTTTTTGCCCAGTTTGGGTTTTATAACCTCGGTAATATGGTACTACATTCTCGCCAAAGGCACTGAAATATTCCTCGCTATCAACATAAGAATCAATATCGGCCTCAAAACCCTGTTCGTCTAAAATGTTGCTGTGATATATCATCTCAGAGTAGTCATCAGGAGCGCGACCTAGCAGATGCTTGAAGTTTAATTCAATCGCACGATAGCGGTAAACGTTAGCAAAAAATCTGGAGCGATACAACTCTGATTTGGCAACTTGACGCACAAACTCACGAACATTAATTATGCCTTGCTTGAGTTGTGATTCTGGGGCAATGAGGCGTTCACTTTCCATCACATAAGCATTGCCTAAAACCTGCCGATAAACTGCCCGAATCACAATTTCGGTATCATCAACCGAAGCACCAGACCACAGTTCAATGGTTTCTGTTTGAGAAAATGCTTGGTATTGGCTTTGTCTAATGTCATCATCTGAAAGGCTTGGCATAGTTTTCAACAACCTTTGAAAAAAGAATATTTTTAAAAGTAATGGGAGGTCAACAAGAAGGGAGTAGGGAGTAGGGAGTGGGGAGTGGGGAAGACAGCATTGAACGGGGCTTGAGACCTTGGGCTTTTGCAATCGTCTTAAAAGACGGGGCTTGTAGAGCGGTGGTTGGGGTCGCTATTTTTTTCCCGACTCCCGACTCCCGACTCCCGCCCCAACGGGGCTTGGTCAGTATTTGGTAGTGATTAATTAGTACAATTACTCACTAAAATTTCCTAATTCCCTTCACGATACGATATAAGTTATCAAGTTTTGGGAGGTTTTTTAGTTACATTTTCTAACAAACAAGAGACGGCTAACAGTTAATAACTAACAACTAATATTGTTGAACATTAGCCGCGAGACACTAACAGTTAACCGTCAACCCTCTAAGGGAGGAATTAAAAAGAAGAATTCTGAATTCTGTATTCTTCTTCAATTAGAGCGTATTTCTAACTTGGACTAAGCTAGCAGCAGCATTATTCAAGCACGGATATCAAACCTAGTGTAGAAACCACCGTATTTTATCCAGTATTGTTTCAAGGTGTGATGAGGTGTATGTAAACTTGCTTTTGCCTGATATAGAATAACTTGCCGATGATCGCCCATCCAAATTTTATTAATAGGGTCAACAGATATTACTGTTCCTCCTAAAGAAGCAACACATTCAGAAAACCTTTCAATCGTCGTATATTCTAATGTCTCGAAGATAAAAAAGTTACCTGAACAAATCAAGTGACGACTGCGAATCCAGCAGCGCATTTTTTTTTCAGCTAGTGGAGGTAACATTTTAGGTTTAACAGATTCCAGCTGAATTAACATAATGCGGTCACCGCATTTAATTCATCAGCAAAACTTTCTCGTTTTTCAAACCGCAAAGGCCCAGCAGTTGAACCCCATATTTGTTCATGGGTTTCAATATCCATGCCTTTATCTAGACTTATCCAGGTATGCTCAGTTACTTCTACTTCGCTAATAAGATATGTCTGACGGCCGTTGCGAGGAATTAAACATTGATTGCCTGGTTCTACACTACCGCGAAACATTTCACCTTCTCGGACAAAAACCATTGAACAGTTATAGCGCCGTTCAATACTCTGTGGGGTGATGGTTTTGAGGATATCTAATTCCCGACCAGCGCCTGCGTAAAGTATAGGGTCTTTCAAGCTGTAATTTTCGATATAAATGCGATCGCCCAAATCTACTAATTTATGTACTCCCTGGCGATAGGGTGTCCACAAATCGTGGTCATATACTTGTTCAGAATAAAAACCGACGGCAGAAAAAAACTCAAATGGTAAAGGACGAAAAAAAATGTGAATGTGCGCGTAAAGTTGAGGATTTGCAAAAGATTGCTTTTGGTTGCTAAAATCTCCCGCCATCCAACAAGCTAAGGTGAGCAAATCGCTAGACTTGGTACTAGAGTCACTGGCGGCTATTGTCATATTCAACCTCAGGAGTGACAAGACAAAACTAGTGCAAGAAGGCAAAAGGCAAAAGTAAAGAGATTTTATCCTTTAGGTGTTTTGCCTATTTCACATGGTAGGTTTATTTTTGCAATATTGTACTAAATGATTCCTTGAAAAATTATTCAGTAAGCACTCGTTACTGATTTAATTTTTTAACAGAATATTGCTAACTTGTTGAACTGGACAAAGACCGAATCTCTGAAGAAAAGGAAGCTGTTGTCACGCCTTTACCATCGCTGGTTTTGATCATCGATACGCGAAATCGCAGATTTGGGTTAGCAAACCAAATTCGCTCTTCAGCTGCAACCAGATCATACTCTGTCAGCAGCGTAAAAACACCGTCGTCACTCAGGTGGTATCTACCTACCGCCGGGACTACTTCAGCATATCCGTTTTCCCGCAGCAGTTTGCCTCTAGAAGGATTTTCAATATCCGGAATTGGTACCAGCACGGTACTACCAGAGATTGGTTTATCGTCCCAGTCTGATTCACCTTCCCAAGTCATGCGAAAGGGGTGAGTGATACTGGCGGAGTCAATATCATGTAATTTACATACTTCTAGCACCGTCGGGTCGTCGGTAGATAGAGATTCAATGTCAATGTTAGACAAGACTTCTTCAAAATGGGCGAATGCTAAATGATGACCGCTACGTTGCGATCGCCATCGTCCAATTGAAAGTTCAAAAAATTCATTAATTTCCATTACAAAAGTGATTAGAAAAACAGCTTACAGTGTCAAAAATATTTTGGCTAAAGGTTATTCTCTCAGTCTATATAGTAGTTTATTTTACTTTTGATGGGACTTGGGGATTAGGGACTGGGTACTGGTTACTGGGTACTAGGGACTGGGGAGATAAGGACAATAACCCATGCCCAATGCCCAACGCCCAATGCCCAATACCCAATCCCTATTTTTTAAACAATCTCTGTGATGCTAACAATCTTGCCACTAGTGCGATTGATCCGCTGAATTTGCGGTGTCATGTTGCTAGCAGGAACAATGTACTCGGTTGTGGTGCGGCGGAGGGGATTATTGAATTTTCCACTTCCACCCTGAACGAGGATCTTAAATCTCTTTTCAGTACTACCGATCACAGAAGGTGACTTAATCTTAGCAGTGCTGTTGGTTGCTACTGAGTATACCAACTGAGAGGACTTGACGGAGCTTGAGCTTTCAGCTACGCCACGAACAAGCCCAAAAATCCGGTTATAGCCAACTTGCTTTTGCCCTACTTGGCTGCTGTTTCCCCGATAGTAGGGTACAGTATTTTCGCCAAAAGAAGCCTGATATTCAGGGCTATCGATGTAGGAGTCGATCTCAGCATCATAACCGCTTTCAACGGTACGACGGATATGCTCGGAAACCTCTGTCTGATCGAGGGGAGCGCGACCTAGCAAATGTTTAAAGTTGAGTTCAATGAACCGATAGGGAGCAGTGCTTTCAAAAAACCGAGTCCGGTAAATCTCGGATTTAGCGACGATTCGCACAAAGTCACGAACGCTGATTTGGCGATCGCGCAGTTGCGATTCACCAGTCACGAGCCGCTCACTTTCTAACAAGTGAGCGTTACCCAAAACTTGCTTATAAACGGCTCGAATCACTGCTTCCACTTCTTCAGTAGAGCTCGTTGACCACAGCTCCACCTTTGGGGAATTTATAACTATGCTTCCCATGTACCTTTTCCCAAGCTTAGTTTGTGAATAGATTCTCTAGTTGACAGGAGTGATACTAGCAATTACACCACCCTGCTTGTGAATCCGTTGATACTCTTGTGAGAGTTGATTGTAGGGTACGAAATAGACCTGGTTACTGCGGCGGAACTTGGAAATACTATTTACCACATTTGCCTTGTAACCAGTGACTTCAATCCGGTAAACCTTACCATCATCACCAGCTCCCACCCCTTGACGGGTCCTTGGAGTAGATGTTGGGTTGCGGAATGCAGCACCCTTACTGGCTGGTGAAATTACAGGGCTAGGAGTATTTTGAATTACTAAGCTGTTCAATTTTGGTTGTTTGCCAGCTAAGTCACCTTTGAGACTGCTACTAGAGGAACCACGTACCAACTGGAATATGTGGGTAAACTGAACCAAGCTCTGGATAGCTTCAGTTTTGTAGCCCCGAATGTAAGGTACTGTGTTTTCGCCGAAAGTCTCTTGGTATTCGTCGCTGTCTAAATAAGAATCAATGTCAGCTTCAAAGCCCTTTGTGTCCAGAATAGTGCTATGTGAACGGGTTTCTTCTAGATCCAATGGCGCACGACCAAGAAGATGTCTGAAATTTAATTCAATCGACCGATAGCGGGGAACGCTATCAAAAAAGCGCGAGCGGTAAAGTTCCGACTTGGCGACTTGACGCACGAACTCCCGAACGCTAATTTCACCCCGTTTGAGTTGGGATTCAGGAACGGGCAGCCGTTCACTCTCCAACACATAGGCATTGCCTAAAACTTGCTTGTAGACAGCTCTAATTACGGTTTCAATTTCCTCATTAGAGCGACCTGGCCACAGATCAATGGGATCGGTGTCTTCAAATAAAGCGACCCCTAATCGTGATGCTGGTCCGAAAGCCATTCAAACTATCTCCCAGTTAACAACTAAATTTTATGAGAAGGATACTCAGCAGATGTTAAAAAACTTTACATCACTTTAAACAATAGGGAAGGCTAGAGTCTTTAAAAGTCCTCTGAACGTCCATAATTCAAGTTTTTTGAGTTTTTTACATCATTATGCCTTTACACATTCTGATACGATGCTGAAACCATATTTATTAAAATTTGTTAAGTTAAATGATACTCTAAAGAAACTTAAGCTTTTTTTTAGCATTTAATTGGTTCTTGTGGCAGAGATAGTGGTGGGTGTGTATGCAAAAGCACTAGCCCATAGCCTACGAGGGAACAAAAAACGGTATGGCGATCGCAAATTGCCATCCTCAAGGACAATCAAGCTGTTGTGAAGCTGGGTTGAAGCGACTACAAAAGCGTCGTACTGCTAAGAGGATGTTTTAAAAGTGGTTGGCTGTGATTTTAATAGAATGATTACCCCCCTTAATCCCCCCGATGTATTGGCTACAGTGTATACACAAGTGCTATCTGCAAAGGTTTCAAGCCTTCTAGACCCAATAAATTATCATTACGAGGGGAGCAATGCGAAATCCTCAATAAAGGGCACAGCAGTGCTGTGCCCCTACGAAAGATGTGGTTTTTGAATTACCCATGTTTGGTATTTCCTGTCAATGCGTAATACTATTTCACGAAAACCTTGATACACATAGATTTCTCGTAGGGGCACGGCACTGCCGTGCCCTTCATTCAAAGTGAGAATTGCAGCTTTCCCCTGGAGCTAATATGGGAGGGCATTCTGTTTGTGGAAGTTTTTCACGACATTTAATATTAACTATAGGCTCTTGTTGAGCAGAAATGGCTGGTTGCAGTTTTATTTCTAATTTTTGACCCAGTTTTGATCGCAGCATCTCAAAATTTTCACGAATAGGAACACCTAAACCATAATTAAATTTTGGATCTGGTTGTAATGGCAGAGGTTTACAGCTATCATCAGATATTGCTCCATTTCCATCCTGTCCTGCTTGAATAGCAACAACATATCCACTGGAATCAAACACGGGGCCTCCACTCATCCCCTCAATAATATTGTTTGTATAACTCACATTCCAACCATTATTAGCATCTGGATTAATTTTACATATTTCACCTTCAGTCTTCTGAAATTGTCGTTGATTTCCTCCTGAGCAACTAGTCCATCCAAATCCATACACAGGCATTCCTATCAATATAGATTTAGCTAATGGAGCAAATTGGTATTCTTGACCTGGTTCAGCAGTAAATTTTATAATTGCTAAATCAGTAGATTCCCGAAATTTTTGAACATTTTCATCATAAGTCTTGTCATCTGCAACAATACGTTCTTGATTATCTTTGGTTTGCAATTTATATGGAGGATCGAAGGGAGTTGGTTTACTTCCTACAACATGTGCAGCTGTTAATACATAATACGTATTAGTATTATCTTCTCTATCAATAATTACACCTGAACCAGGTTTACCTCTTCCAGTAATAAATACAGTTGTTTCTTCTGCAAGTTTTCTTATTTCTTCTGGTATTAAACCAGAGGTTGTTGGTGTCGGGCTAGGGATTGTTGGTGTCGGGTTAGGAATTGTCGGTGTCGGGCTAGGAATCGAGATTGTCGGTGTCAGATCAGGGATTGGAGTCTTCTTACCCTCACAACTCGACCCAATAAATGTGATTGCGACAATCAGCATCATTAGCATTAAAAATTTTTTCACAGCGATGCAAAATAAAATCCAAAATTGAACACATTTTTATTTAGTCAGTATAATCTTAAATGTTGCCAAATAAGTAAGTTGGTAAGAAAAATTCAATTTGAGATTCTTGTGTGTGTTATTTCTGAAGTACGAAATGTTCCGAAGGATAACCCATCTATTTATCTTGTTTTTTTGTTATAGATAGATTTTGCACCTTCTTTTTTTGGTAGTTTTTTATCCTATAAAAGGGTTTAAACAATTTCTCAAATATTGCTTTGCCGCTTGATAATTTTTGCTTTTTATCTGTAATTTTTGGCTGCTGTCTTTCGGAATAAATATTAGATTCTTGCTGGTTTTCTTTATCTTCAATAGCTTGAAAATTCAATGGAGGATTAGATTGTTGTTCTTCGTGCTTATTTTTTATAGCTAGAGATTTTTGCTGGGTTTCTGCTTTGTATTTATTCCACTGCTTGAATGAATACCAAACAATACCTAGAATCAAAGCCAAAATCAGAATTAGAATTATATTTGTTATTAAGCTATTGCTGATTACAATCCCTTGAGCTTCTGAATTTGTGTAAGAATTTCGTTGGGTATTCCCAGATAAAGAAGATTGAGGAGTAATTTCTATTGGTGAGTTTATATTATCCAGCTTCGTATATGTTTCAATCGGAATACCCCAAGCAAAGTATCCCATCAATAATTTAATATCTTTCTCTGGTTGAGTATTATCATCAAATCTGTATGGATCTGGAGCATTGGCAAAGGGCGAACCTACAAATTTACTCCTACCATTAACCCCTACTACTTCACCTACGGTGTCTATGATTGGCCCACCACTGGTTCCTGATTGAACATCAATATCGTATCCTATTCTGTAGCCATTAACCAAAGTTTTTCCCTGCAAGAGAAATTCTATAGGAGCGATTACACCTGATTTAATTGTTAGTTTAGGTTTACATTGAATAGATTCACATGGAAAGCCAGCGACAAAAATTTTGTTTTGTGGTTGCAATTTATCAGATTTACCTAATTTTGCTGTTTCATATCCAACAGAACTGCTAAAATTTAATATGGCTAAGTCATAATTCTTAAATTTATTTGCATTTTTCGGTAAAAAAGCTTTGTAAGTGCGATTTTCATAAGTTTTAATTTGATATTGGTATCCAGTATGCAGTTTTTTTACTACATGAGCGTTAGTTAATACTTGGTAATCAAAATTATTACCTTGTTTACTTTGTTTTTTAACTATAAATCCAGTTCCAATAAAGTTTTCTTCTTGTTGAGAAACTACTTCAAATATTTGAACTGTAATTTTTTGAGCAATACTATTAATTTCTGCATCAGATTTGTTATTGCTAGAAATTGTTTGAGCAATAACCAAAGAATTAATAGCCTGCGTTGATGGTTCCAACAATGGGACACAAATGCAGGCTAAACTCAAGACTATGGTCAAAGTTCGTTTCATCAGCAAACTGCTTTTTCAAGCTGTCGAAGTTTAAAGTTATCTAGTTCTACAAACATATTTAGCACTAGATTTACCTTGTAAATATAAACGAACATTAACATACAAGGGGCAACTTGTTGCTGCTACGCCTAATGAAGGTCCTACTTCAGGGTTAACAATTTCTAGTAACTCTTTGACGATCGCATCGGGAGGTGTACGTCCATTAGGATCTAAAGTGTAAATCAGCCCTTTGCAACCACCACCTTGAAAGTCAGTCCGGCAAACGATAGGATACTTTCCGTCTTTAGTCCTACCGGTAGTCATGTAAAACGGACGCTGATTTATCATGTAGTCATTTAATCTGCTAGTCACTTCCAGACAGCGTTGTTCGCGTGTATAGTTAGCTAAACCACCAAAGTCAGAAGTCCAACGAATAAAGGGTTTTTCTCTGCGTGAGTCTTGGTAGACAGTTGTCCATGTACCATTAGACTTTTTGCAAACAAAACGTTCACTGATATTTGCCTGAGCATTTGTAGTGGGTGCAATAGCAGATGCTAATGTCAACATAAATGCTGCCATTAGAGATAAACTACTTTTCGGATTCATTTTTGTACCTCTTGCAGGATGATAGAAAGAATATTTTTGTATATTTCAGTATCTTACGATATGAAGCTATGTATACATTTTAAGTTTTAGTATTTTGTCTTTTTTTTTGGTAAAGATTCTGTATTTTATGGCTGGATAAATACTAGTTAAATACTATTAGTTCCTGGAAGTTGTAGAGCATTTTTGATAACTTTGGTGATGGTAGATTTGTTTAGTTTATCTCTCCATGAGAGTTTTTTTAGGATATCGATAGTTGCAAACTTTACCAGGAGGTAAGATAGGAGGACAGGGATTTATCAGTTTTTCAGTCGGTTCGATGTTCTTGCACCAACCAAAGCGATCGCAACTAATATAAGCAACGTTTACTACTGTTGCGAGACTACCAAAAGCACCGATAATGAATAATGCTACTTGTAATCTACCATTCTCAATAATCATAGTAGTCTTTTTCTGCTTTTATCATTTTTTACAAATTTGACCAGGTGCCAGAATTGGAGGACAAGGATTAATTTTTTCTTGATTTTTATTACTATCAGATACGTTGGAAGATTTAGAATCAGCTTTTTTTGGTGTTAGTTTTTGGAGTTCCGGTTGAGAAACATCAGAGTTTACTTGTAGGGGCATGAGTAATTTTTTGACAGCAAAAAATGACGTTGAACCAAATATTCCAATTACGATGAGTGGTAAAATTGGAAACTTGAACCATTGGGGTATAACGCTTGTTGGCTGGAAAACAGTTTTGTGTATGGTTTGAACTGGCAAATGATTTTTTGGTGCAAGCATCACAGTGTTTTTCGGCTGTTTTACTCGCACTAAATCAGCTAGTACATCCTCTGCTGATTGATATCGAATGCGATAGTCTTCATCAACCATTTTTTGGAGGATTTCTACTAAGCGATCGCTCCCTTGGATTTGATTAGACCAGATTACCTTACCTGTGTCATCTTTTAACTTTTCTGGTTCTAATCCTGTTAGCGCTTCTAACGCTGTCATTCCCAACGCATATATATCACTATTGAATTTTGCCGAGCCGTTGAATTGTTCCCGGGGGCTGTATCCTGGCGTGTAAATAATTGTTGGTTTGGGCTGCAATTGAGTTATTTCTTTTACCGCACCAAAATCAATCAATGTGGGTTTGCCGTCACTCGCACGTATAATAATATTATCTGGCTTGATGTCTCGATGAATTATTCCCTTTTCATTTATTACTTTGAGAATACACAAAACATCTTTGAGCAAATCCACTACTTCATTTTCTGGTAGTCTGATTTTTTGAGCTAATTCTTCTCTGAGGGTTTGTCCTTCAATAAACTCTTCGATTAAATAAAATTCTTGATTTTCTTCAAAAAATGCTATAAAACGCGGTATTTGGTTATTTTGTAACCCATTACTCAACTCATATAAAACTTCCCCTTCCCTGTCAAATAATTCCTTAGCCTTATTAAATGTGGATTGACTATTACAAACAAAGGAAAATTGCTTAACTACAACCTTGCGTTTTTTCGCGTGTAAATCTTCTGCTAGATAAGTTCGCCCAAAATTTCCTTCACCTAAGCTAGATAGGATTTGGTAGTGTCCGCCGATGGTTTGCTTTGTTCTAGTCATTTTTACCGAAGACACCTATACAGTTTTTAGAATAACTCAACAATAATCACTTGTCAAAAAAAAACTTAGAATTATTACTGAATGCTAAAACTGTGGGTAAAAGTCAGTCAGTAGGCTAATACAATTTTGGAATTGAGATTTTGCGGAAAGTCTGAGCGTTGGCTTTTGGCGATCGCCCAAGTGCGAATTGGTTATGATATCGTGTCCACCAAATTACCCGAACCTACCCCGTGATATCGGGGAGGTTAGCTCAAGCACAGCTTTACTTTTTTGGGGTTCCAGGTATTATGCTTACAGCAATTTTTAGGTAAATAGACCAGGTTGTAGGGGCGCACAGCTGTGCATACGTGTCTACTTAAGCCTTGGCGAATGGAATTCGCGGCTACACAGGCTTTCGTCCGCCTACCTTGTCCTAACAGAAAATTAAGGGTTTTGAAACCTGCGTGGTGCGCCAAGCGCAGCGCAAGCGCGATAGGCAGGTAAAGTTTAGTGTAGACGCGAATTCCATTCGCCCGTTTCGCGTTAAGTTGACACCAATGACAGCTGTGCGCCCCTACTGGGGATTGTGGTTTAAATAGATGAAAAACGCTGTAATTGCCGGGACATGATATAGGAATCAGGTTTGATTTTTGAACAAAATTAAGTATTTGTAGGGTGCGTTAGCGTTTCGCGTAACGCACCAAATCCTTAAGAATCGTGCGTTACGCTGTCGCTAATGCACCCTACGTATCTTTTCTGAATTCTGAATTCTGAATTCTGAATTCTGAATCGTTACCCAAAATCCAAAATAGTATAACTTTTCAGTACTACTGGATTTGGAAAGTAGCTAGTTGAGCGATTAAATGGTCAAAATAAGGAGCAAGAGTTTCTTGGTCATTGGTTTGGCAGCGTTTCAAACTAGCAGCTTTGATACTTTTTAAGCCCAAAACCATTGCATCCAAAGGAACTTGTAATTCCTGATAAAGCAAATTCATATAGTGCAGTCCGCTGGGACTGGTATATTCAGTATGGGAACCTGCGATACCGTAAGTAATGCAGCGGAGAAAATGCCAAAAATCTCGCCAGCAAGCTTGGGCGCGTTCAGGGGGATAAAGACCTCCTCCAGGCTCGATAATTTGAGGATAAGTCAGCAAAACCTGAACTCTTGCTTCATCAACGATTTCCCCTGCACGATCGCGTAATAACTCAGCAACAGGAATCAAGGCAGAATAATTGGGTGCTAAAGTTTTGATCTGTAGTAAGTCTTCGTCGCTGAGATAGCGGAGATTATCATCCGCAGCTTGAAATATAGCGATCGCTGCTTCAGGATGGGACTGTTCCCACTGTGCAAAGCTGACAATTCTGGCTTTGGCTATTAATTGCTTGACAGTTTCGGTTAATTGAGTCATGGGTGGGTACTGGGGATTGGGGATTGGGTACTGGGTATTGGATACTAAGTATTGGATATTAACTTTTAATTCCTATTCCCCAGTCCCTAGTCCCCAGTCCCTAGTAATCTTCCCAAATGCGATCGCTATTTTTTGCCATTTGTAAAATAAAGTAAAGAATAGACCTCTTGCATAAATCAAAAATAAAGAACCCCACCACGCATTTGAGTAAAGCAAACGCTCCCCTCCCCTTGCTAAGGGGAGGGGTTGGGGGTGGGGTGTTAGGGACTTTTGCAAGAGGTCTAATAACCCTAATAAATGCACCTATGGAAATCGATAAAATTAAAGCTGAGCTGGAGAATCCAGATTTTCAGTATCGTTTGAAAGCGATCGCCGCGCTCAAGGATTATGAATCTGAAGTTGCAGTTCCTCTGCTAACTAGTAAACTGCGTGACTCAGAATTTTTGGTGCGTTCCTTTGTAGCAAGGGGTTTGGGTAACCAACAATCAGCGGAATCTTTTGCTGCTTTGATGCAAATTATGAAATTTGACGATACCCCCAACGTGCGAGCTGAGGCGGCAAATTCTTTATCGCTATTTGGTAGAGTCGCAGTTTCTCATCTAGTTCTGACATTTTATCAGGATGACCACTGGTTAGTGCGGCGCAGTATTTTAGCAGCAATGGCGGAAATGGATTGTCCTGAAGAATTATTCGATATCTGCGTTCATGGTTTAAAAGACGAAGATTTCACAGTTCAGGAATCATCTGTTGATATACTTGGCTTACTGGCTGATTCTGGCCAAAATGCTGCGGCATTATCTCAAATACTAAGCTTGGTGAATAGTGAATCTTGGCGGATGCGCGTCCGAGTTGCCTATGCCCTCAAACGATTTGATCAGCCCCAGGCAAAAGAAGCCCTGAACCAACTCAGACAAGATCCGGATCACCGAGTTGTGGGAGCTGCTTTAGAAGACTTGTTGCCACAATAGCGAAGTGAGCTGATTCGGGGTTATTGTGAATAATCTCAATGATGTGATAAAACTCAACTTAGCGAGGGCTAATACCTGATTTTACCTGAAATTTGAGCAAAATATCCGGGCAATTTGCCAAAACCTAGAATAAAATATCAACTTTTTCGAGTTCGGGAGACATTTGTGACTGATACACCAACTGGTCAAATGACTTGGCGACTACCAGGTTCCTCAGAATGTGCTTTATACTTGCGGCATCATGCTTCGGAACCTTGGCGATCGTATAAAGAATTTCCACAATATGTTCTACCCGATCCGCCCGGTTTTTCGGAAGGATACGCTACATTTTTAGCGCTTCTCAAACAGAAGTGGCAAGCTTTATAAGTTTGGGGTAATAGGGAGTGGGGAATACAAACTTCCGCGTTGTATAAGGGACTTCCAAATAAAAAAATATCCAGCTATTTCTTGTGGGGCGGACGAGACGCCCGCCCGTAATCATAGGCGGGCAAGATGCCCACCTCACAAATAGTAGTAATTTATTTCTTGGAAATCCCTAATGATAAGTAATCAAGCGGACATGATATCAACCCTGTTTTACTTCTGAATTCTGAATTCTGGATTCTGAATTCTAAATTCTACTGTAAACTTTCACGAGTCGTGTTGCGGGTATAAGCATTCCAAACATCGAGTTCTGATGCGGGACGGCTGTGAAGCATGGCTTTAATTGCTTCTGTCAGTCCTTGAGCAAGAGTAAAATCTGCCCCAGCGATACTTTGAAGATACTCCATCTCTGCGTTACTGAGGTCAGCTGCTCGCAAATCTGTACCCCGCAAATCGGCTCCAGTTAATCGAGCATTCCGTAAGGAAGCCCCTGTCAAATAAGCTTTACTTAAGTCAGCACCGCTCAAAGCCGCACCTTGTAAATTAGCTCCAGTCAAGTCAGCGCCGCTGAGGTAGGCTCCCCGCAGATTAGCCCCTTGCAAATCTGCATCGCGTAAAAAAGCTGTATTGAGATAAGCTGCATTGAGATTAGCACCTGGACCTACTGCTCCGCAAGCTTTGTAATTATACCCTTCAGGCCATTTCGTCTGTGTATCATAACGCGCTACTTGGAGTTTAGCTCCCTCCAAATTGGCGCCACTGAGATTCGCTTGTTGGAGGTCAGCACGGTTTAAATAAGCTCCCTGCAAATTCGCTCCACTCAAATCGGCTCCCCGCAGATTAGCACCTCGAAAGTCGGCTCCACTCAGATTTGCATCACTCAAAACCATCTCACTGAGGTCGGCTCCTAGTAGCTTGGCTTGACTCAAGTTAGCTTGTCTTAAATCAACTCCCCGCAGATTGAATTCATGCAAATCTACTTTTTCTAGAGGGAGTCCCCCTTTCAGGGCTGTTAATATTTCTGGAGTCGGACTGGGGCGTTCCTTGGTAATCAGGTGAATTTCACTATTTGTCATTAGGTGATTAAGGTAGAAGTTTTGGAGTTATTTTACACTTTAGCTAAATTCGGGATTCATCTTATTGCTTAGAATCAAACAAAAGTCAGCTAGAGCAATGAATACCTCCCCCAAATTAGAAAAAGTTGGCAGAAAACTGTTTTTGCCCTGTCAATTTAGTTATTGAAAAAGTATATGCAACTAACAATAGCAATTGAAATAATTCTTTCACTCAAGTAACCAAAAAGGATAAAATGCAAGCTGTAATCTCGATATTTTACATAACCACAAAATAATTAATACAAATAATACAACGGAGTACTATTTGTGCATACATAGTGAAAGAATGCAAATATTTATGGATATAGCGGTTCCCATTCAGATACGGTACACCATCATATTGCAAGGTGTAGGGGCACGGCACTGCCGTGCCCCTACAGGTGTACCTCACGCTTGTCGGGAAACGCTATAGGACTACAAACAAGATTTCGTCAAAGGTATTTTTTAAAAAACGAGGTTTCAAAATATATGCATATAATACCACCCTTGTCAATGATTGACTTCTTCCGTAAAAGTGAAGGGACATGGTTTACGGAACGTTCAGTTCATCACTTTGACTCAGCCGCAGATGAGTCGGGTGAGTCGAATTTAATCATTACAGTCATGGAAAAAGACGATCCCAAAGTCCAAGAAGTCTGTAAAGCACAAGGAATAGAGCCTGATAAAGCAACTGGGGGTGCTAGCTTTGCATGGCAGGCTAATCTAGACACAAGACCGCCGAACACCGACAATGCTGCCATTTTGGTTGACATTCCCGACGATGAAACGAAGCTTTCTGGGAAATTAATCCGCAACCAAGGCTATGTAGAGAGCATTCCGGTTGTCAGTCGATATCGATTTGCTGATGATGGAGTGCTGACGATTAACACCGATTATGACAATAACCAAGGTCAAGAACGTTGTTGGTTTGTGACGGATGATTTTCGTGTCAGAGTTAGTACCGTGCGAATGATGAACGGAGTCAATTTGATGACTTATTGTTCTGAACGTCGGTGTCTTTCCCAACAAGTCCTAGAGCAAATGATCGCTCGGAATCATGCTAGGGGATAGGGAGTAGGGAGTGGGGAGTGGGGAATAGGGAGTGGGGACTGGGGACTAGGGACTAGGAAATAAATATTTAGGAATACTTTCTCAGTCAATCCCCAATACCCAATACCCAATCCCCAATCCCCAATCCCCAATCCCCAATCCCCAATCCCCATTCCCCATTCCCCATTCCCCATTAAGGAATGTTGCTTTGTTTCTAAGAAATGAGACGTGCATGATTCACATCCTTTATTTTCATGCAAGGGTTAATGAGTCATGCTGTATGTATAAGCCTTTCCTGGAATTTTTAGAAAAAGAGCTATTTGAACGGTTTGATTTACAAAGTAGGGACATTCCCCCTGGTTTGGAATCCAAAGTTAGCGATCGCGGCAGAAACCCAGCAACCATTCGCAGTTGGTCTTACCAATGTCAAGAGTTGCGAAAAATTCGCTATACCTACATTGATGCTGGGGAAAGCGCCCAAATTTTTAACAGCGTGATTTACCCCAGCTATCACTACGATTTACCTTTGTTAGGGATTGATTTTTTATCCTTTGGTAAAGTTAAAAATCTGATTGTCCTTGACTTTCAGCCTTTATTTCAAGATGAAGATTATCAGACAAAATACATACTGCCGCTGAAATCTCTGCACGATCAATACCCGGATTTGTCGCAAAACTTAGAAATGAAGTTTTACGATGCTAACCAGTACTTTTCTAAGTACCTATTATTTGCTAAGACAGATCCTCAAACAGTAGCAACGCGAGTTTTTGAAGCGTTTCAGGATTATTTAAACTTGTATTGGCAAATGCTAGCAAATGCCCAACCCCTCGAAGATCCAGAAGATATCCAGCGGATTGTCAAAGCTCAAAAAGACTACGACCAATATAGTGCAGACCGCGACCCAGCATCTGGTCTATTTAGCAGTTACTTTGGTCATGAATGGGCAGAACGCTTTCTCCACGAATTCTTATTTGAAGATGCTGTGCCTTTAGCAGTCAGCAAAAGATGATAAAAGGGATTGGTGAATGGGGACTGGGGACTGGGGACTGGAGGAGATGAGGGAGTGTGGGGAGATAATAAAAAAGCTTCCCACCCCTCTCCCAATCCCCAATCCCCAATCCCCAATCCCTAATCCCCAATCCCCAATCCCCAATCCCCAATCCCCAATAATGACACTTTATCAGCCATTTCTCGATTATGCGATCGCCTACATGCGATCGCGTTTAGATTTGCAACCATATCCTATTCCTGAAGGATTTGAATCTAAGGTTGCTACCGTAGGTAAAGGCAAGAACCAACAAGAGGTTCTCACCACTAGTTATGGCTTTCAAACCACAAAACTACGGCAAATTCGAGCTGCACATGTACAAGGTGGTAATTCCCTCCAAGTACTGAATTTTGTGATTTTCCCACACCTCAACTACGACCTACCCTTCTTTGGCGCAGATTTGGTGACATTACCAGGAGGACACCTCATCGCCTTGGATATGCAACCCCTATTCCGAGACGATCCAGCATATCAGGCAAAGTATACCCAGCCGATCCTGCCTATCTTCCATGCTCATCAAGAGCATCTGACTTGGGGAGGTGATTTTCCAGAAGAAGCACGACCCTTCTTTTCTCCCGCTTTTCTGTGGACTCGTCCCCAGGAAACTGTCGTGGTGGAAACCCAAGTATTTGCTGCTTTTAAAGACTATCTCAAAGCTTACCTCGATTTTGTAGAGCAAGCAGAACCCGTAACTGATTCCCAAAGCCTAGCAGATATTGAACAAGCACAACTGCGATACCTGCGATATCGAGCCGAAAAAGACCCTGCACGAGGAATGTTCAAGCGCTTTTATGGTGATGAATGGACTGAGGAGTACATTCATGGCTTTTTATTTGATTTAGAGAGAAAATTACTAACCGTGTAAGTAAATATACACTTAATAAAAGTAACTTCGGCGAAGATTACCCTCCTGCCCTGGAAAACTATCAGGCTATAAATCAGCGATAGACGCCATAAGTCGGCGTCTCTACAAAAGATTGATTCTTGTAGAGACGCCGATTTATCGCGTCTCTTAAACCAAACCATATTCAGCATTTTTATTTAGATAAATGTTTCTGTTAAGTTTGACTAACAAAAAGACAAGGTAACATAACAATTTTTAATAAAACAAAAGGCATCATCATAGTATAAAAATAATTTGAAAGGAAAAATGACAGTACAAGGTTGATGGGGTGCTTAATCTAGCAGGTTTTCTGGTCTCTCATATTAAGATGAAGTTTTGTAACAAAAGTTTTAATCCGAAACCCTAGAGGTCGTAGACTTATACCTTGGATGTCCGTTGTGAACCTTTCGTAAAAATGGTCAGACAATCTGACATCAAAAACAAAACTGAACCATTCAGTTTTGACTTCAAATAATTCTTAACCAAGCCAATTAGGAGATTAAACGCAATGGTTTTAGATGCATTTGCCAAAGTAGTTTCCCAAGCTGATACACGTGGAGAATACCTCTCCGATGCACAATTGGATGCTTTGAGCGCAATAGTCGCAGATGGTAACAAGCGTGCAGATGCAGTTAACCGCATTACCAGCAACGCTTCCGCTATTGTTGCTGCTGCGGTACGCGATCTGTGGGCAGAACAACCCCAATTGATCACTCCTGGTGGTAATGCTTACACCAGCCGTCGCGCTGCTGCTTGTATCCGCGATTTGGACATCATTCTTCGCTATGTCACCTATGCAATCTTTGCTGGTGATTCCAGCGTGCTAGATGACCGTGCCCTCAATGGTCTACGGGAAACCTATTTGGCATTGGGAACTCCAGGAGCTTCCGTTGCTGTTGGTATTAATAAGCTCAAAGATGCTTCTTTGAAGATTGTCAGCGACACAAATGGCATCACCAGAGGAGATTGCAGCGCTTTGATTTCTGAAATCGCTAGCTACTTCGATCGCGCTGCTGCTGCGGTTGCCTAAACCAGGCATTCTTCCTATTGAGTGAAATAATTGTCCACAAGACAAAACAAAATTTCAACGAAAAGTTTGTTAAAGGGAAATACCAAAAATGACAAAAACACCTCTAACTGAAGCAATTTCAGCGGCAGATTCTCAAGGTCGCTACCTCAGCAGCACCGAAATTCAAGTGGCTTTTGGTCGTTTTCGCCAAGCGCCAGCTAGCTTACAAGCAGCAAAATCCTTGAGCGCTAATGCATCACGCTTAACAGAAGGTGCTGCTCAAGCTGTTTACAACAAGTTCCCCTACACCACCCAACAACAAGGCCCCAACTTCGCGTATGATGCACGCGGTAAAGCCAAGTGTGTACGTGATGTCGGCTACTACTTGCGGATTATCACCTACGCTTTAGTTGTTGGTGGCACAGGTCCCTTGGATGATTTCTTGATCTCCGGCTTAGCTGAAATCAACAAAACTTTTGATTTGTCTCCTAGCTGGTACATTGAAGCCCTCAAGTACATCAAATCTAACCACGGTTTGAGCGGCGACCCAGCTGTTGAAGCAAATTCTTACATCGACTATGTAATTAATACTCTGAGCTAGAGTGTTTCTTTAGCCCGGAGAGGAAATCAGCTCTTATGACGAAGCAAGTTCTATGAGTTGTTTACCTCTCCGGGCAGTTTTATTTTCAAAAGACTGTTAAAAAATTAGAAAAAAAACTTTCTAAAAAATTTTCAGTTTTGTAGTTAAAACTGAAGGAGGTTAAAGATGGCAGCTTTGGGACAAGCAGCAAGACTAGGAATTGAACCATATGAAAACTCAGGAGTAGTAGAACTACGTCCTGATAGAACAGAAGCAGATGTGGCAGTGGTAATTCGAGCAGCTTACCGTCAGGTTTTGGGTAATTCATACCTATTGGAAAGTCAGCGTCTCGAGAGTGCTGAATCACTGCTACAGCAGGGTACAATTTCAGTCCGGGGTTTTGTATTGGCCATTGCTCAATCAGAACTCTATCGTGAGAAGTTTTTCTACTCCAGCTCACAAAATCGATTTATCGAGCTGAATTATAAGCATTTATTAGGTCGCGCCCCAGAAGATGAGTCAGAGATTTCGTACCATGTTGAGTTATACAACTCAAAGGGTTACGAAGCTGAAATTAACTCTTATATTGACTCATCAGAATATCAAGAAAGCTTTGGTGAAAATATTGTGCCCTACCACCGAGGTTTTAAAAGCCAGGTAGGAAAGAAAAACGTTGGCTATGGGCGACTGTTCCAATTGTATCGGGGTTATGCGAATAGCGATCGCGCTCAAGGGCAAAAACAAGGAAAGCTAACTTGGGAAATAGCTAAGAATCTGGCTTCACCCATCTACCCAGTATCTTCAGGAGCCTTAACTGGTCTCTCTACAGGTGGTCGTGGAGAAGCATACCGGATTAGAGTCCTACAAGCAGCTTCTCCAAATTCAACTGTAGTGCGGCGGGGTACTGCTGAGTTGATAGTTCCCTACGAGCAACTTTCGAGTAAATTGCAGCAACTCAATCGTAAAGGCAGCAAAGTGATTAGCATCACAGCTGTGTAAGTAAGGAATAGGGCTGGGGGAATAGGGTTGGGGGAGTAGGGAGTAGGAAATTTCAATACTCTCCACTCCTCATTATCTGTTTCCCTAGCCAATGCCAATTAACTATGAAGGAAAGGAGAATTTCAAGATGGCGATTACAACAGCAGCGTCCCGTCTGGGGACAGAACCTTTTAGTGATAGCGCTCCCGTAGAATTGCGTCCAAATGCAACCAAAGAAGATATAGAGAGAGTAATTGCTGCCGTCTATCGTCAGGTGTTAGGCAACAACTACATATTGGCATCTGACCGCCTCATAAGTGCTGAATCTATCCTGCGCGATGGAAAAAACACAGTGCAAGAGTTTGTGCGTCAAGTAGCTAAATCAGAGCTGTACAAAAAAAAGTTTTTCTACGACAACTTTCAAACTCGCGTCATCGAACTGAACTATAAACATTTGTTGGGTCGTGCCCCCTATGATGAGTCTGATGTGGTCTATCACTTGGACTTGTACCAAAACAAGGGATATGAAGCCGACATTGATTCTTATATTGATTCGCCAGAGTATCAATCTAGCTTTGGTGAAAATATAGTGCCTTACTATCGCGGCTTTAAAACCCAAACAGGACAGAAAACTGTTGGATTTAGCCGGATATTCCAACTTTATCGCGGCTATGCCAGTAGCGATACCTCCCAACTCAAAGGCAAATCTTCTCGCCTTGCTAGCGAACTAGGTCGCAATAGTGCATCCATCGTTGTTCCTCCCTCCGGTGGTCCTTCAGGATTTTCATACGTTGCTTCCGAAAAAGGCGTTACCCCCAACAGTACTTTCGGTGGTGCAGGAACTTTTGGTAAAGAAGGTAGACTCTATCGCATTGAAGTGGCAGGCATTTTTGGAGCTGGATATCCTAGCACACGCCGTGTCAATCAAGCCGTAATTATACCATATGAAGAGCTATCTAGCTACTTCCAAAGAGTGGTAAAACAAGGTGGTAAAATCGCCAGCGTCAAGCCACTTTAGAGTCATTGGTCAAAATAATTCGTAATTGATAATTCGTAATTCGTAATTTTTACCCCACGACTGAAGTCGGGGGTTTGAAAAAAAAGAATAATGTTTCTGATCTCCATCAATAAATTGAGGGGCTTGTACCATTAATTACGAATTACGAATTACGAATTAGTAATTATTTGGTCATTGGTCATTGTTAACCAACAAAGCACAAATGACAAATGACTAATAAAAAATTTTGAACGAACTTGAAATTGATTTATGGTTGGACAATTTATTGGTGGTAAAACTAGTAGTCGCTACTTCCGCTATGAAGTAGTTGGTTTGCGCCAAAGTGAAGAAACCCAAAAAATCAGCTATCCGATTCGTTCTAGTGCCAGTGTATTTATCACAGTGCCTGAGAACCGGATGAGTCAAGAAATGCAGCGGATTGCTCGCTTGGGTGGCAAAATAGTTAGCATTCAGCCATTGAATTCTGAGACGAAAACAGATAGCGAACAGAGCAATCCTCCTTCTGATGAATTCCAATCCGCAGAAATTTGAAGATTTATCACCTCCAAGTGACTCACCTGGAGGGGAACAGCTAACAGTGGAACAGGCGATCGCCAATCTCCAAAGTCCAGATTTGGGTTTGCGATTTTATGCTGCTTGGTGGTTGGGTAGGTTTCGGATATGTGAACCAGCTGCGGTTACAGGACTGATTCAAGCCTTAGAGGATGAAGCCGATAGGACACCAGAAGGCGGATATCCTTTACGACGGAACGCAGCGAGAGCATTAGGGAAAATTGGCGATCGCCAAGCACTAACACCTTTAATTGCTTGTTTAGACTGCTCAGATTTTTATGTCCGGGAAGCAGCGGCGCAATCTTTAGACATGCTAGGCGATCCGGTTTGTGTTCCTGGACTGATCGAGCTATTAAAAGCAGGTTTACAGGGAGAACAATTAAAATCAGAGCAGCCAGATTTATCCCAACCTTACGATGCTATTTTAGAAGCCTTGGGAAGCTTGGGGGCTACTGAGTCGATTTCTTTAGTAAAACCATTCTTAGAGCATCCCATAGAACTGGTGCAATATGCTGCCGCACGAGCTATGTATCAGTTAACCCAAGAACCAGTTTATGCAGAACGGTTGGTAAAGGCTTTGGCAGGTGAAAAGTTGCAATTGCGTCGTGCAGTGTTAGCAGACTTGGGAGCGATCGGGTATCTACCCGCAGCCGAGGCCATAGCCGAGACTCTGGCAGAAAATAGCCTCAAACTAATTTCCCTCAAAGGATTACTGGAGCATCAAGTCAATCATACAGCAACAAGCACTTTATCAGCAGGTGCTATTAAAGTGATGAATTTGATGGACTCGTTGTTGTAGTCAGAATTTACTAGTAATCAGTTGTGATTAATACTTTAAAATCAAATGTTTACCACACATAAACCCCCAACCCAATTGTAAAATAAGGGCTAGGGGGTTTATATATGATGCTAAATACGGATAACTTAAGCTACAATTGGCTGACCAATAATGACCCGTGAAATTATTATGGATAACAGTGAACTTGCCCAAATATTGATTCGTGCTGTGGAAGAAGCAGATTCCTCGGAGCGCTTGTTAGATGCAGTTCAAGAGTTAGCAGCAGCTCGTATAGAAGAATCTGTTCCCACTTTGGTTGCAGCTTTGGGCTACAATAATCCGGGGGCGGCAGTGGCGGCGGTAGATGGATTGATTGCGATCGGAGAACCCGCAGTAGCGCCGCTATTGGAACTTATTGATGACTACAACTATGGGGCGAGAGCCTGGGCAGTCCGCGCCTTAGCGGGAATTGGGGATTTACGGGCGCTGGACACTTTGCTAGAGGCAGCAAAAACCGATTTTTCCTTGAGTGTACGGCGGGCAGCAGCTAGGGGATTAGGTACATTGCGCTGGCATCAAGTACCACCAGAGAAAGTGGAATCTGTGCAGACTCAGGTAATAGAGGCACTACTATTAATTTCTGAAGATCCAGAGTGGGTGGTACGCTATGCAGTAGTCACGAGTTTAGAAACCCTAGCAATGGCGGTCGCAATTAATCTACCCGATCAAGCCTCCCGCATTCAAGATCAACTCCAGCAAATGTTCGATACAGATGCAGATCTCGGAGTTCGTACCCGTGTAAAGTTTGCACAACAAAAAATTCAGCAGCCACAGCATCAACCACTATTTGCACTTAAAACAAAGCAAGAAGAAACTGAAGTGCCTCATCGTGGTGGTGGTAGACGCTAAGCAATTCCTGAGTTATATCATGTCCGGTTAAAGACTTATGATTTAGACTGACACGGAGACACGGGGACGCTCTTACGCAAAGAGATTTTAATGATAAGTGATTAGGCGGACATGATATTAGACCTTTTTTCCCCAGTTTCTAACAAATAAGTTAGTGCCTCCACTAAAGCCTGATTTTGTTCATCAGTCCCAACAGTGATACGTAATTTATCCTCTAGTCCTGGCTGCTTGAAGTAGCGGATTAAAATTCCCTGTTCCTTGAGTTTTTGATAAAGATATTCAGCGTTTCCTGTTGGAGGTTGTGTCAGCAAAAAGTTAGTTTGGGAATCCCAAGTACGAAAACCTAATTGTTTCAAGTCTGTTGCTAGCTGATTACGCGATGCTTTAATTTTTGCCACACAAGCATTTTTATAAGCTTGGTCAGTAATTGCAGCGGTTCCAATTGCACAGGCGATCGCATCAATGTTATAGCTATCTTTGACTTTAAACAATCCATGCAACAGCTTGGGATTCGCCACCCCAAATCCCAGTCGTAACCCTGCCAAGGAATAGCCTTTAGAAAGTGTCCGAATTACGATCGCATTTTCATATTCTTTTACCAAAGCCAATGCATTTTCTTCGCTAAAATCTACATAAGCTTCATCAATTACTAAAACTCCAGATAACTCGCTGGCTAGTTTTCGCAAGTCATCTATTGCCACCACATGCCCCGATGGACTATTAGGCGAAGCAATGAATGTTACAGCCCCATCTACAGCAATCAATTCTTCTAGCGGTAAACTGTAATCTTCGCCGTAGGGGATCTCAGCAATATCCGCATCTTGCATTTGGGCTAATGTGCGATACAACACGTAAGTTGGCATTGGATAGACTACTTTGCGTCCGGGTTCTGCACAGGCTCGAATGACTACGCTTAACAATTCATCACTGCCATTTCCCACAATTATCCAATCACTAGGAACTCCCAACACTTTACTAGCAGCTTGGCGAAATTCCCCCCCGAAAGGTTCTGGATACCGTCGCAACCACTCTCCATCGATATTGTGTAAGACAGCTAACGCCGCAGGAGAGGGAGGATAAGGATTCTCATTGCTATTGAGTTTGATGATCTGTGTTCCACGTTGAGGCTGCTCACCAGGAATATAGCTAGCCATTGCATCAACATTGGAGCGGAAATATTTGGTCATGCTAATTCATAATTCTGAATTCATAATTTACAATCTACAGTAGATTTCGAGGTAAACAAGCTAACTCTGAAAACTAGGCATTAAGCTCCTGCCTAAAGAGCGGGAACGTCCAAGGGACAGGTACGGAGTCAATCTAAAATCTAAAATCTAAAATCCAAAATTGTTTGACCGACAATATCCCGATTAACTTTTATATAGCCCGGTTCAATGTGGGTAAAGTGTGAACTCAACTGTTGATGAGCTGTAGGTAGAGCGTGAAACGGAATTGATGGGTACAAATGATGCTCTGCATGAAATGGCATATTCCACATCAAAAATCGTACAGGAAACAGTGTTAGCGTTGTACGGGTATTCGTCAACAGATTAGCATCAAGAGTACAACCTGTGTGTTCTGCCAACAAAATAAAACGCAGAATTGGTTGACCGACAAACAGCGGTAGCAGCCAATAGAGGAAAAACCAAGGCTGACTTGCTGCGATGGAAACAGCGATCGCCCCTGCATAAACAGCTAATTGCCAACGAGTCGAGCGAATAACTTCAGCTCGTGCTGTTTGTGGCACAAATGGGCAATTATCTAGTTGACCAAAAGCAACCCGAAAATGTCCACTAATCTTGCCTAACCACCAGGGTAAACCACTAATTATCAATAAGTATTTACCTAAATTGCTTGGTTTGGGATCGGTCAGTTCTGGATCTTTCTCAGGAACGCGAGTATAGCGGTGATGCCAGTTGTGGTAATAGAGAAAAAATGTGCTGTTGTAAAATGAAAGTAGACCTGCACACCAAGCCACAATATCATTCAAACGATTGTTAGCAAAAGCAGTTCTGTGAACGCATTCATGCATAGGTGCAAACATACAAGCTAGACAAAAGCCGTAGATTGTCAGTGCTGGTATTGCTAACAACCAATCGCCAAAATTCATTCCCCACACGTAACCACTGCATCCCATAACAGTTAAATGTCCAGCCAATTGAACCAGCCCTTTCCAGTTGTAGCGATGATTCAAAACACTTAATTCTTGCATACCGAGAATTTGGCGGGGCTTGTGTTGCTTGTCAGCTTCGTTTTCTAAGAATTCAGGTTGAATAATTGCATCACTAGACATGATTAAAACCCCACATAGATAGATGTAACTATTAAATACAAAATACAATGAATTGTACTCAAACCTAACTGAGCAACGAGCGCCCAGTCAATATCTAGCAGAATTCAGTTCTCCTTCTAGGATAGAGAGCAAATTGCAACTATCGTACTCCTGCAAATAAATTAACCCATTTGTAGGAGGTAATTAGTAAGAGAATCAGTGTACTTTACGAATTATCAGACCAAAACAAGATGGTTTGAGCCAACGCAGAAGTCACACAATAGATGTTTTAACTATGTTCAACCTTAGATTCATTCGCTGTATAAAATTAAAATATTTAGTGTTTTCAACAGCTTTTTTCCTCGCTGTGGAAACTTCTGCTAACGCTCAACAAGCTCTCCCTAATCTGACTCCAGCACAAGCTCAAAGTTTATCTCGTGACTTGGTTCCATCTAGCTCTCAAGACTTTTTTAGACAAGGAAAGGATTCGTTTGAAAGAGAAATTCAACTTCTCAGAGAAAGACAACTGTCTTCAAATAAACCTATTCTCAAGATTGATTTGATGCAGATGCTAAAAAGACCATCTACTCAGGAAAAACCCTAAAATCGTAAATATAGCGTATTTTAGGTAAATAAACTACACGGGTAGGGGCACAGCCATGTTCCCTACGATTATCTGTACCTCACTCCTTTGCAATCTGCTGTATAAAGTATCTGTTGCACAGAGAGATATGCTGCGTCAGCGTTCGCGTAGCGTCTCGTAGAGAAGCTCGCCGCAGGCATCGCTTGAAATAAACACTTTCTTCCCCCACACCCTACTCCCCGTGTTTCTTGAAAGGACTTAGGCAAGATGTGACCGAAAACTTTATTCTTGCGTAGCGGTAATTCATAAATTACCGCTACTGTCGTTATATTTTGCGTAAGTCCTGCCTAAGCAAATTCAGCATAAAATATGAAGTTTTGTTACATAAGGCATAATTTCTCCAAACTATACTGAAGCATTAATAGACAGTAAATTTTTTAACTTGAGGGTACGAGTTATGAATGAAAACATTGATCTTAATGTAACTAACCCAGAACAATCTTTTCTAGAAGAAGAGATCGCAGAACCTAATGGTAGTGAAACAAATGACAATGCCCCGAACGAGCCAAAAAATTCCCCAGTCCAGAAACGCAAACCATTACTAGTTGCTGACGGAACGGGACATCCTCCTGGCGTTGATGAAGAAATTTCACCTGAAGTAATAGTGTAGTTTTGGGCATTGTATTTACCAATCTGCAATACAAGACTATTGCTGAATTTCCACTTTCCCAATATTTCATCTTCAAGTTGATTCTGAACTTTTCGTAATTTATGAAACAGCACTTTTATATCTTGTGGGGTGTTTGCGGTATCTCCCTCTGTTTGATAGCTACGACTGGTACTGTCCAGGCTCAATCTATCCAGAAAGATGGAACTACCCCAACCACACCAGACACATGCAGTGGAAGTTGTAATATTGGGGGTGGGATTCAACGTGGTAGCAATCTTTTTCACAGTTTTTCTGAATTTAATGTGGATCTAGGAGCAACAGTTTTGTTCATTGATCCAGGAGTCACAAATATTCTGACTCGGGTAACAGGGAATGGACGCTCTAACATTCTTGGGACATTAGGTGTATCAGGGGGTAACGCCAACCTATTTTTAATAAATCCCAATGGAATTTTCTTTGGATCAAATGCGAAGCTGGATGTTCGGGGTTCATTTGTAGGAACTACAGCCAATGCTATTCAATTTGGCAATCAAGGTTTTTTTAGGGCTTCTGTTTCTGAAGTTCCATTATTGACAGTCAATCCTTCAGCTTTGTTTTATCAAAATCCCAAAGGAGTAATCCAGAACAATTCAATTGCATCAGCAGGAGTAGATTCAACAAATTCAGCTGTTTTGGGATTGAGAGTTCCTGATGGACGGAGTTTGCTATTAGTTGGTGGAGAAGTGAACTTAGACGGAGGAAGATTAAATGCTTTTGGCGGTCGAGTGGAATTGGGAGGATTAGCTGAATCTGGAGTAATAGGGTTAGATGTTGATAACAACAACTTCCACTTAAGTTTTCCCGAAAATACCGCATTAGCAGATGTATCAGTCAGCAATGGAGCTAGAGTTGATGTAACTGCCAATGGTGGTGGTAGCATTATACTCAATGCAAATAATATAAGCATTTCCGGAAATCAAACTAGGCTTTTTAACGGCATCAGGCGAGGAATAGCTGGCGGTCAAGCTGGAGATATTACACTCAATGCCACGGAAGCATTAAGTGTTACAGACGATAGTAGAATTCTCAATAGAGTGCTATCTGGAGCAGAAGGCAATAGTGGCAACATCAATATTAAAGCAGGATCGCTCTCTTTGAGTCGCGGTGGTCAAGTGCAAGCCGTGACTTTTGGTAAAGGAAATGCTGGGAACGTGAACATTGATGTCCGTAATGGCACTATTACAGTCGTTGGTGAGAGGTCTCGCATCGATAGCACTGTGGAAAGAACAGCAGTAGGTAACGCTGGCGGTATCAATATCTCGGCAAGAGAACTTGCTCTACGGGATGGGGGTTTATTGCTTGCTCCAACTTTTGGGCAGGGAAATGCTGGAAACATATTGGTGCAAGTTTCGGATTTTGTCTCTCTCGAATCATTTGATAGTAGAATTTCTAGCACTGTGTCACCAGGAGCAGTAGGTAATGCTGGTGAAATTAAGATTACGACGCGATCGCTCTCCTTAACTGGCGGGTCTCAAATAGCTAGTTCTGTTCTTAATCAAACAACAGGAAACTTGGGAGGGCGGGGAAATGGTGGAAATATCACAATCAATGCCTCTGATTCTGTAACCATTTTAGGCACTAGTCCTGAAACGGGTTTGTCTAGCGGCTTATTTGCTGCTACGGAGACAGGTGCAGAAGGTCGAGCCGGAAATATTACCATCAATACAGCAGCCTTTCACATCGCAAATGGTGGTGTTGTGAATACCCAAACTCTCAATCAGAGTAATGCGGGTAACATTAGCATTAACGCAACTACCTTTGAAGCTATTAATGGTGGACAAATTATCACCACTGCCGCCAATTCTGGAAATGCAGGCAATATTACCGTTAAAGCTACTGACAGAATCATACTTTCTGGAAGCGACCCTACCTTTACTGAACGAAGCACCAACCCCAAATTTAAAAAAGATAATACAGTCCAAAATGAAGGAGCTGCGAGTGGCTTATTTGCCAGTACCCGCGCTGACTCTACAGGGTTAGGAGGCAATATCGCAATTGAAACTGGACAATTCATTGTCCAAGATCAAGCTCAAGTCAGCGTTAGTAGCCAAGGAAAAGGCGATGCAGGCAATATTGACGTAAATGCACATATCCTGAGTTTGGACAACCAAGGAAAACTCACTTCGGAAACTCAATCAGGTAAGGGTGGAAATATTACCCTCCAACTACGGGACTTATTACTGATGCGTCGCAATAGTCAAATATCTACCAATGCAGGCAAGGCAGGATCGGGCGGCGATGGAGGCAATATCACAATTAATGTACCTAATGGCTTTATTGTTGCCGCTCCCTTAGAAAATAATGATATTACTGCCAATGCCTTCTTTGGAAATGGTGGCAATATCCTAATCACCACTAAGAGGATCTTTGGGTTTGTGCGCCGCAGTGGTGCAGACATACAGAGGCTTGACCCAGACGACCTCGACCCAAATAACGTTCCAACCAGCGACATTACATCATTTTCTCGGCAAGACCCTTCATTAAATGGCACAGTACAAATAAATTCGCCAGATGTTGACCCCAGCAAAGGATTAGCAGAACTCCCCGTAAATGCCGTTGATGCCTCCGAGCAAGTCGCTGCTGAGTGCAATGCTAGTGGAAAACCCAGCAGGAGTTCATTTACAGTCATGGGACGTGGCGGAGTACCATCCGATCCGGTAGAACTATTGACAGCTGATAGAGTGTTAGTAGATTGGATCGCACTGGAACCAGAGGCAAAAAATTCTGTTCATGGCGACCAAAATAGAGTAGTTATTTCAAAACAGAGAAACAGAAAACATACTTTACAGAAAGCCAATTCTGTGGAACAACCTACTCAAATTGTCGAAGCCCAAGGCTGGGTAGTGGATGCCAATGGTAATGTAGTTCTAGTCGCTCAAATACCAACTGCTACACTTCATAACTCAGCCGTTGCATCCACCTCTTGTGGTGCCAAATAAATACAGCAGAATTCAGGAATCAGAATTCAGAAGTCAGAATTCAGAATTCTGCTGTATCACTCAAATTAGGGACTTCAAAATCAAAAAATATTGAATTATTTCTTGGAGTTACCTTAGAGGATATTTGAAAAGTAGTTTGTTGTGATTTTAGGTAGTTGTTGATCCCCCCTAACCCCCCTTAAAAAGAGGGGGGAACTGGGGTCAAAGTCCACCTTTTTAAGGGGAGCCAGTGCGGTCTTGTGGGTTTCCTCCATGAGCAACTGGCGTAGATTTAGGGGGATCTAGAACGTTTTGGTACTGACAAGAGGACTTTTCAAACATCCTCTTACACGAGCGATCGCCCGGATACAATAATAAAACCCACAGAATCAAGTTTAATCTGCGGTTGGCGAATTCCCTCTAAAATAGCTGCACTTAAAGCAGTTTCTATTTTCAGTTCTTCGCCTAGTGCTTGATCCCAAGTTTGCTGATTCAGCAACAGGCGTAATTGTTCTACTCTATTGCCTAATTTCTTCTCGGCAACTTTAGCACATTTTTCGCACAATTCCATAAAATCGGGACGATTAGAAAGTAATGCTAAAGAAGCGTTACGTACTTCATAGCAATAATTTTGCCATTTACTAGGATCAACAAAATCGTCAATAATTTCTAAGCGCTCTTTTGCTAGATTGTAATCTCGTGCTTGATAATTGTTTTTATCTTTATATGGACGCTGCAAGATATTCAACAGAACTTTATCTTCCACAACGGATATTGGCTTCTTGCGACCATCAATATAGATAGTTTCCATAATTGGTGGAAATAGAGCATCTACACGTCGCTGCAAGATTTTGAATTGAGAATTATCGAGTTTGTAATCGATTAAAACTTGTTTGGCAATTCTTAAATTTGTCTCCACTATATAATTGTATTGGAAACCGAACCACTCCTTCCCTTCTTGAGCATCCCAAGATGCATCAGTGCGCCACATGGCAAAGGCTTGACCCCGGTCATCACAATCTATATAATTCAACAGTGCTTCTACAAATCCTTCCCCAATTCGCAAGAGTTTAACATCAGAATTTTGGTTAGCTATCCTGCGGTTATAAGTACTATATTTGTCTAGATAACTGTCAGCAAAACGGGTTTTTAACTCATTTATCGGCACCAAGGTACGCGTTACCGGTTGATAACGTTTGATTTCTGAAGAGTCTGGGTTAGTCATTGCCTTGAAACCAAGGGCATCACAAATCCACCCTTCAATTGCTCGCTTCATTTCTGAATGGCGAGCATCATAATTATCTAAATCTTCAAAATACTCGGTTGCAATTTCATCAGTAGCATCAATTTCATCTAAAGCATTTTGTTCGCTAATCTTGACGATTTCGGCTTGGATTTGTTCTTTGATTGGCTCAATCATTTGCAGTAATCCAGCAGCGCCTGATTGAAATAAAGCTGCTTCCAATTCTGGAAGTTTCTCATCGACATAAAACTGAAAACTGGCAATTGATTGTTGAAAAATGCCAAATCCATCTTTCAAAATTTGATACCAAGCATTGTGGGGGCTATCTTCCAGATAAGGGCCAATCAATACACAAGATTGGATACCAATTTTGCTGCCAATGCGGTCAAGCCTGCCAATTCTTTGCTCTAATTGATTAGGTGACCAAGGAAGATCGAAATGAATTAACCAGTCAGCAAACTGGAGATTACGTCCTTCTTCTCCGGAGCGATCGCATACTAGAATAAAGCAGTTGGGATTGTTTTTGAATTTATTTAAGCCCGCCTCAACTTTATCCGGTGATTCTCCAAATTGATGGCTAACTACGGTATCTGCACCAAAGGTATCAGATAAATAGCGCACAATTTCTGCACAACTTTGAACAAAACTGGTAAATATAATAAATTTTGGGAAAATATCCTCAGCAATTGGTCTACGAATTCTCTGCTGTATCCTGGTGAGAAATTCTTTTTGATTTCTGCGAACATTTGGCGGGATTTTGAAGTATGTACCCAGCTGATTCAGCAGTACTGTTCTTAAATTTTCCTTGCGTTCTCCATCTTCTACAGGTTGACGAATAATTTTTAGAAAAGATTGCAAAATCTCTTCTTCCCCTGAAAACTTGGGAGTTGTAGTTAATAGGCGAATATCATCTTCTTTAAACTCCTGAATCAGTTTAGTATGGGGTTTACCAGTTAAACGGGCTGTAATTACTTGTTCTAAAATGCCTAACCAAGTACCAGCAGCAAGGAATAATAACAGAAAAATTCGCTGATATTGTTTTTCATTGGGAGCAACAGTACGCCATTGATTAATGAGTTCGTGAATATCAAGCGATCGCTCATCTAAATCATATTCTTCTTTTGGTGTAAAATTGCGGTCAAATATCACATCTTCCACCGCCGCACGACGGTTGCGAAGCATTCGTCGATATAGTCGATAGGTATCGCTGATGTGGCTGCGAATTGCTTGGACGATTTGATTTTGCTCAGGAGAATTTGCTTGTAAACAATTTTCTAAATCATCCGCCAACTTTAGTAAATACTGATCCTCAGTAAACAGGTTGCGTAATTCCTGTAAATTATTTTTGAGGACAACAGGATTTGCATCTTCTCTCAAAGCCAGCAGAACTTTACCAATTTGCTGGCGACTGGCAACTTTAGCGCGAAAACCGGCTAAATCATGAAGTTTATAGGTTGTGGGGTCGAGCAAATGCAACATTGCCAGAAAATCTTGCTCGTGGTGAAGCACAGGAGTAGCGGATAATAAAAGTAAGCGATCGCTTTTATGAGCCAGTTGTTTGCAAGTATCAAAACGCTGACGTACCGCTGCATCTTTAGAAGTCGCCATTGCTGCGATGTGATGCGCTTCATCTAATATTAAACAGCCTATCTTAGCTTTGAGATTAATTTTATGAATATCTTCAACCGGTATTACCACAACCCGTTTGGGAAAATGAGAAATATAAAACTTGTTTTCTAACTCAGTCCGCCATTGTTGCAGCAAATATTTGGGAACTATGATCACCGCACCTTTTTTCGGTTCATCTAACAGGAATTGACGAAGAATTGCACCTGCTTCGATGGTTTTTCCGAGTCCCACCTCGTCTGCTAAAATATAGCGTTGAATTGGGTCTTCTAGTACCCGCCGGACAACTTCCACCTGATGGGGATAAAGATTAATATTTGCCGAAATCAGTCCCGTCATCCCGCGACTAACAGCGCGTTGCTGAATTAAAGATTTCACGAAAGCCAATCTTTTGTCGTGGAAGTACGGCGTTTCGTGACCCTTCATTGCTAAAGTTTCAATGGGGTCTGTGTTCGGTAAATTACAACGGACGTAAATTTCTTCTTCCGTAACAATTGCAGTTTTCTTGTCTGGTAAATCAACTTGATATTGTTCTGTATCTTCGTCCCAGATGAAAATTCTGCCAATGATCCATTTATCTTGGGTTTCGGACTTGATATAGCATCGCGCTTGGGGTTCAAGCCTAACTTGAGAGAGCGAACTTAAAGGTAACGTTTTTTCCAGACGTTGCGCCATAGAGCAGAAATACTCAACGATCGCATTAGTCTCAGATATTTGTATAACTTTTCCTATACCCAAATAATTATTCTGGGACTGTACCAGTAAACCAAGCTTAATCATAGATCCAGTCCCCTAAACAGACTAAAAGTACCTTCCAGACTAGTTAACCCATATCTGGTAGTTTTGCAGATCAACATTATAGTTGAAGAATGCAGTAGGCAGAAGCCACGTTGCAAAAGCGTTACCGCAAGCTAGATCGTCCTACATCCATAAAGCGATGATCCATCCCTGTGGGACGCTCCGCGAACGTAGGGTAGCACAGCTGTGCTACCCTACAAAGCTTACATTTACGGAGCAATAAAGATATCAGTACTGTTCTCAAAGAATTTCAGATTACCTACACCGAAGAAAATTTTATAGAAGAAATTCAATTTACTATATCTGACTATTTCCGCGAAGATTTACAAACCGTTATTCAAGATGGAGTACCTAACGCTTCGGAATTTTAAATTTGTGAAAATCTTATTTATCCAATTATTAAAGAAGTTTACAAATCTTATCATAATATTTTTATTGGTTCATAAATATTTGATTTATAATTAAAAGCTATCCGGTTTTTCTGAGTATATTTTAGCTAAACATTGTCCTTGATAAAAAGTCGTATTCGATCAGCCTTACTTCTTATTATTTGAAGCAAAATAAGATAAATTTTCCGAAATTTGGGCGCAATATTTGGCAGAAATAGCCACAGCACAGAAATAAAATAATCAAGTATAAATTACTATTTTTGGAATTTTTTCTAATAGCAAAGATTGCGAATTTGCTAAACTATAAAAAACTTTATTTACACAAAATAAAATCTAACAATGAGCTACGTCCAAGAACTGCGCTTGCTAGTCGGGCATCGTCCCTTAATCATTCCTGGTTCTGCTGTACTGATTATTGATGAACAGAATCGTCTGCTGCTTCAACACCGCAAGGATAATCAACAGTGGGGGCTGATTGGCGGCAGTATGGAGATTGGCGAGTCTTTGGAGTCAACTGCTAAGCGTGAAGCCTTTGAAGAGACAGGTTTAGAGTTAGAGCAGCTTGAGTGGTTTGGCTTGTTTTCTGCAAAAAATCTGATTTATGAATGTCCCAATGGAGATGTTGTAGTTAATGTAGTGGCAGTTTACATAGCACGGCGATTTAGAGGAAAGCTCAAGCCAGATTCTCAAGAAGCGCATGAGGTACGTTTCTTTAATTTGACTCAACTGCCTCTAAATTTAAGTCCACCAGATAAACCAGTTATAGAGCAGTATGTTCAGAGCGTTATCGCAGACAGCCCAACAAGTTCTTAAATTGGGAATTTATATACTGTGAACTTAGTGTCAGTAAGAAAATCAATTAAGAAAAGTTTAACTATCTAGTACAGCGCTGGGTAAATAAACCACCTATTCCAAATTAATGAAACCCTGGCAGTATAAGAATTACGAATTACGAATTATGCCCTGCGGTACTAGTTTTAAAGCATTGATTAAACCAATTAGCGAATTGCAAATTGGTTTAACCCATCTGTCCCCGTACCCATTCCCTAATTGCTTGTCGAAAAACTCGTCTTCCTACCATGCGATATCTTTCAATTAGTGAAGGAATTTCTTGAATTTTCAGATTAGGAAATACTAAACTTGTTTCTCTTTGCAGATATCCTTCACCTTGCAACTGGTAAATTTTGATTTCTCCAGAGTCATAACACCAAATTTCCGGCACACCTAATCGCGCATAGATAGGAAACCGATCTAATGATTTATTAGTAACATCAATTTCTAAAGCCAAATCAGGTGGTGGGTCTTGATTTAAATCAAATTTTAGCTTACCTCGAATTAAGGCTTCATTTTGGAAATAGAAACAATTATCAGGTTCTACTCCTGCCTTTTTTAACTCTCGTTTCCAGGTGCTTGAGCCATAACACTCGTAATCTAGCTCTAAAAGTTCAGCCGTATCTTTGATGATGTCACCAATTATTTCTTTAAAATATTCGTGTTCTGGTAATGGTGTCATAATCTCTAACGTGCCATCATCATAAGCCACCCTAGCTGCACGATTTTCACCTAAATCTACTAATAAATTCTCAAATTGTTGCCAACTGATATTATAAAGAACTACCCGATCGCCGCGACGTTCAGTTAGCAGCATAACTCCTCGCAAAATCAGTAATCAGTGAAAAATCTAGTATAAATTTTAAAATTCCCAACTGATAAATGAACAAGATCAAAATTTATTTTAATTCATTCTACCAATCATGAATGATGAATATTTCCAAACCCACACCACTTTTCCCCCATGCGACTTTCAAAGAGAAGCGAACGCTAAACACCTCACGTGTCAATATATCCTACTCCGCGCAGCCACAGGATCAAGCGATCGCTCCATTCCTTTCTACCATCCATCAACCATAGTTCTGTGACAGATCAACGCTACAATCTATCAGAAAAGCAAAAAAATAGTTCAGCCCTCATGACAGCTGATTTGACATCTACGACTGACTTTGTAACCGTGCTATCCCAAGCTGCGGCTGCGTATCGAGGAGAAAAAAGCACACGTCCTAGCGCTGAAATATTAGTAAACGCCTTATTACAAGCAGAAAAAGCTGCCAAGCAACAACGCCTGAACTATCCGTTGGACTCTCTTCTGGGAAAATGGCGGCTTTGCTTTGCCACTGGTACAAAAAAAGTTAGAGAACGAGGAGGAATTGTATTAGGTAAGGGTTTGTATGTGCCCAAATTTGTACCAATTCATATTTCCTTTAGTGCCAATTTAGAGCAGGATTCAACTCAAGGCGAAATTGCTAATCAGGTTGAATTAGTCCCTATATTGTTAAAGCTTACCGGACCAGTGCAATACATGGGTAAGAAAAATTTATTGGCATTTGACTTTAATCATATGCTCATCAGTCTGTTCGGTCGTGTTATGTACAACAGACAGATTCGCTCTGGTAAAGTTCAGTCCGAGGATTTTTATAGCCAGCCCATAGCTAAACTACCCTTCTTTGCCTTCTTTTTAGTTACAGAAGATTTCATTGCAGCTCGTGGGCGTGGTGGAGGACTGGCACTTTGGATTCGAGAAAGTTAAAAGGGACTGGGGATTAGGGATTGGGGACTGGGTAATCAGCTCCAAAATGATGAAACGGCTATTACCCACAGACAAATTTAGCTAAAGAATTGGCGAATGTGACTGGTTTAAGATTTGTAAAAGCGATCGCTCCATAACTTCACTCACAAATTTATTCCCTTGCAAGTTAAGGTGAATGTGGTCGTGAAACAAACCTTTCGACTCAGTATTTGAATTAAATATCGGTAAAAAATCGATATAGTTAATTTGCTGCGCTTTAGTAAAATCGCTCAAGCGTTGGCGTGCTTGAATTTCATAATCGCGGGAACCTGGTTCGCCAATTTCTCGCAACAAGGGAGTCATAACCAGCAAAAATTCACTGTTGGTTTGGCGAGTCAGCGCTTGAATTTTACCGATCGCCTCCAGATTAATCCCCACGCGATCGCCGGCTTCATTATGCACTGCTTTCAACTCCGGAATCGGCTTTTGCTTAGTCAGATAACGCTGCCAGACTTCCACTAATGCCAAGGGGGGTTTACTATCTGGATAATTGCGATCGCGTCCCACTGGTAAAGAAGTCGGAGGAGCTCCAAACAAATCATCGGTATTAATTAGTAATATTATTATTTGCGCGTTAAAAGTGCTAAACTTCTGTAAATAAGCTAATTCGTTCCTTGGACTCCAAGAATTAGCTGATGCATTTAGCACTTGTACTTCCTGATAATTACTGTTAGTTGCTGATGCCAAAGAACCCATCATCAAACTGGATATTGTATTAGTTTGATCAGTCCACCAACCACCATTAGCAATGGAATCACCTAACAGTAGGATTCGCAGCGTCGAAGGTGCAGGCATTTTGGCAATGGGACTACCTCGCATAGAATACTGATTAATTTCAATGCGATTACCAAAGCGGCGGGTACGTTGATTAGGAGCCAACAAATAACCAATTTGCTCATCACCAACGTAAATCAGGGGATTACCAAAGCCAAAGAGCGATCGCAATCCTATCTCTAACAGCACAAACAATCCCACAACCACCGCCAAAATTACGAACAGCAATATTTTCATAATTAGTCATTAGTCATTAGTCATTTATTATTCCCCGCGTCTCCCTCATCTCCCCACTCCCCACTCCCCAATTTGTATAAATCAGACCAATCACCCCGGATAAGTAAGTAATTGTGGCGATGGAAAAATTGCAAAGCTTAAACAAAATAATATTAGGGATTTAACGTTATCCGCCAATTTAACGACTACAATCAAAACGGACAAATGTTTCATGCCGTAACAGAGGAGGATTACAAAACTGTGTCCGACTTAAATCGAGGAATTATGAAGTTTGAGGGTGCAGATTCCCCAAAAGTAGTCACTATCTCTACCGTGTTGCTTCTGGGATCGATCGCTGCTCTCATCATCTGGGCGCTGCAAGCCGCCTATGCGCTAAACTAAAACCATTAGTAGCCTAGAAGGACACTTGTCTTAAACGGTCTCCGTCTTCGCCAAGTGTCCTTAAAGAAGAATTCAGAATTCAGAATTCAGGAGTCAGAAGTAAAACAGGCTTGATGGCTGGCTTGAAAAGCTAGTTTGTGTACAAGAGCCACTTAAGATATCCTGTCTGTATAAGGAGTCTAGTATGATTAATATATTCATTGATCAAATATTCTCCTGAATTCTGAATTCTGAATTCTGACTCAAAGCCCCCTAATAACCATCAAAAATTTCATAAAAATTTTAGAGTTGAGATTTGAGATTTTAGATGGCAAATTTAAATCTAAAATCCAAAATCCAGAATGTTTGAACTTTGGGGTGTCTTAGTTATTTTAATTGCCTGCCCCCTCTTGGGCGGATTACCCCTGATTGCATGGGTTACTTACGCCCTCAAGCGTAAGCGATTATCACAAGTTGGTACAGGAAACATCAGCGTATCAGCTGCTTTCTATCACGGGGGTACATTTGTAGGAATTCTGGCAGTTTTGTCAGAAGCTTTTAAAGGTGTTGCGGCAGTCTTAATTAGCCGTGCTTTCTTCCCAGATGGTTCATCTTGGGAATTAGTCGCCCTCATTGCTCTGGTAATCGGTAGATACTGGATAGGCAGAGGCGCAGGTACGACAAATGTCGTTTGGGGATTTGTGGTACATGATCCACTGGTGGCAATATTTGTATTTTTCTTTGCAGGTATTAGCTTTTCACTTCTCCACTCCAGACAGGTAGTCAAATTTGGGGTTTTGCTGCTGTTTCCTCTGTTTGTGACGCTTCTGCACCTGAGCGATATCCCCAGAATGCTTGCTGCTGTTGCTTTAGCTGGTTTAATGGGCTGGATTTACACAAAAATTCCTGATGATATGAATCTCCCAGCCCAAGAAGCACAAACAGAGTCGCAAGCGATGTTGGAATTTTTAAGCGGCGATGTCTACGACGGGCTACGCCAACGCGCTATGGTTTCTTTAGATGAAGAGTTGGATGCTGCCATCGTCGGCGAAAAGGCAGCGACATTATCTCAAATTAAACGCTGGGGTTACCCAGTCCCCAAGGGTTGGGTACTTGCCCCCATTGACGATCCTGAGTTGTTGACAGAATTTCTCCAGCCATCAGAATTATCTCCCTTGGTGGTGCGTTCTTCTGCCATTGGCGAAGATTCAGAACACGCTTCTGCGGCTGGGCAGTATAAAACAGTTTTAAATGTTACCAGTCCCCAAGCCCTGCAAGAAGCGATCGCCCAAGTGCAAGCTTCCTACAATCATCCATCTGCTGTACAATATCGGCGCGATCGCGGTTTAAATGACACAGCAATGGGTGTGCTGATTCAACAACAAGTCCAAAGTGTATTTTCTGGCGTCGCTTTCAGCCGTGATCCTATTACCCAGCAAGGTGATGCCATTATTATTGAAGCCCTCCCAGGCAGCGCCACACAAGTCGTTTCCGGAAAAGTCACACCAGAACAATATCGCGCTTTTGTTTTTGAGGCAGAAAATTCTTCCTCTGTGCAATTGGAGGGTGAAGGACGAGTTCCCCAAGTATTAATCAAGCAAGTTGCATACTTGGCTTACCGACTGGAAAAACGTTACAATGGCACTCCTCAAGATATTGAGTGGAGTTACGACGGTCAAACGCTTTGGGTATTGCAATCTCGACCAATCACCACTTTGTTACCCATCTGGACGCGGAAAATCGCCGCCGAAGTAATTCCGGGAGTCATTCACCCCTTAACATGGTCGATTAATCGTCCCTTAACTTGTGGAGTTTGGGGAGAAATTTTTACTTTAGTTTTGGGCGATCGCGCTTCCGGGTTAGATTTTACTGAAACAGCAACTCTGCATTACTCCCAAGCTTACTTTAACGCATCCCTCTTAGGAGATATTTTTATTCGCATGGGATTGCCGCCGGAAAGTCTGGAGTTTTTAACCAGGGGAGCTAAAATGAGTAAGCCATCTTGGAAGTCAACTTGGGAGAATTTTCCAGGACTAGGAAGGTTACTCAAGCGAGAGTTAAATTTAGAAAAGGACTTCAAGCGGGATTATCACAAACGCTTCATTCCTGGGTTGTCGCAGTTGGCGCAGGAAGATATAAATAAGTTGGAACCCCCCAAGCTCTTGGCAAGAATTGACTTGATCTTAGAATTGCTGCGTCAAGGGACGTATTACAGCATTTTAGCTCCCTTGAGTGCTGCTCTGAGACAGGCGATTTTTCGGGTGAAGGATAAGCAAATTGATAACAGCGTCACCCCAGAAGTAGCAGCATTGCGATCGCTGGCTGCAATCGCCGCAGATGCCAAGCAGATATTATCTAAGTTTGAGCCGCAGCAGGTGTTTGAAGAATTAAACCAAACCCCAGAGGGAAAGAAGATCCTGCAAGAATTTGACGAATTGCTTCAGGATTACGGCTATTTAAGCGAAGTGGGAACTGATATTTCCGTTCCCACTTGGCGGGAGAATCCCCAACTCATCAAGCAGATGTTTGTGCAGTTAATCCAGGGGAACGAACTACAAGTAGGCGCCAAAGATGCCAACAACAGCATCTTTTTTAGTACCCGCAAACGTGGGTTTGTGCAACGGCGTGTGGATATCAAAGGACGAGTCACCGAAGTTTATTCACGGCTTTTGGCTGAATTGCGTTGGAGTTTTGTCGCTTTAGAGAAAATTTGGTTAAAGTCTGGTTTACTCAAGAAAACAGGCGATATCTTTTTTCTAGACTTTGATGAAGTGCGGCGTTTAGTTGGGGGTGGAGATTCCAGCTTAATTGAACAGTTGGTTGAGTTAGTGGAATTTAGGCGATCGCAATTCTTCCAAGATAGCGAGATTACTCAAGTACCTTTTGTAGTCTACGGCAATACACCCCCTCATCCCCTAGCGCCTTCTGCCCTCTACTCTGACCAAATTTTACAAGGCATTGGAGCTAGTCACGGTCAGGTCGAAGGCAGGGTAAAGGTATTGCGAAACTTACAAGACATACCAGAGATTGATCGGGATACAATTTTGGTAGTACCTTACACAGATTCCGGCTGGGCACCATTGTTATTAAGGGCTGGAGGATTGATTGCCGAAGCTGGAGGAAGGCTTTCTCACGGTGCGATCGTTGCACGGGAATACGGGATACCCGCAGTAATGGATGTTCGGGGTGCTACATGGTTATTGCAAGATGGTCAACGGGTACGGATTGATGGAACTAGGGGTATTGTGGAATTATCCAACGATTTGAGACCCGAATGATTATTACTGGTTGAATACTTATCATGTAGACTGACGCTCTGACGCGGAGAATTCTCCTTGATAAGTAATACCAATTTGAAAAAAGAATGCGACAAATAGACTGGCTAGGGGCGCACAGCTGTGCGCCCCTACAGACCTCCCGTTCTCTATTTTCAAGCCATAGACTTTTAAGCCATTCCCTATTCCCTATCTAATGAAAATTAGAATTGTGGCGAATCAAATTCATAAATTCCTGGCGAGTCCGCACATCTTCTGCAAAAACACCGCGCATTGCACTAGTAACAGTCCAAGAACCGGGTTTTTGCACACCCCGCATTACCATGCACATATGGGTTGCTTCTATCACCACTGCAACCCCTTGGGGTTTGAGTAATCCTTGCAATGCATCAGCAATTTGTACCGTCAGACGTTCTTGCACTTGTAAACGTCGTGCATACATTTCGCAAATACGGGCAATTTTTGATAGTCCTATGACTTTACCATTAGGAATGTAAGCAACATGGGCACGACCAATAATCGGTAGAATATGATGTTCGCAGGAACTGAAAATATCGATGTCCCGAACCAAGACCATTTCATTGGCGTTTTCTGTAAAGACTGCTCCATTTAGCAGTTCATCCAAAGATTCATGATATCCTTTTGTGAGAAACTGCAAGGCTTTCATCACTCTTTTTGGAGTATCTTTTAGTCCTTCGCGGTCTGGATCTTCTCCTAATCCAATCAACAAAGTACGCACAGCCTGCATCATTTCCGCTTCTGTGACAGTTGGCTGTTGCTCGTTATCTAAAGTTGACAGTCTCTGATCGGCAGTAGTGAGATCGGGACAAATCGATAGAGTCATTTTGTAAGTTCTGTGGGAATGTTTAACAAATCAGCTTTTTGTCAGATGTCTGTTGCCATTGACTCCTGACTCGTTACTAAGTGTAACATAACTTTATATTTCTTAATTATGCAGAATATTTTCTCAGCAGCAAAACGAAGCTTCCATGTGGCCTCTGGAGACAGAAACAGGGAAATTGTCTTGGCTTACCCGTTCTTGCTGCCTCTCTCTGAAGCATCCCATCAATTTCGGTCAAAATTCGTTTTGTATAGTGATAGCGGCTTTTTTTATATCTTCCACCAGGCGACTGGAAGTCGCGGCTACACGAGGCTTTACCCGCCTGCGCGGGTTTCAAACCCTTGATTTTCTGTTAGTTGGCGCAGGCGGCCTACCCTTCTCTTCGAGAGGCTGTGCCAACAGGTTCTCCAAAGGAGTACGTTTGTCACCTTGGTCATCAAATATTTAAATTTGGACGTAATTCTTATAGTTATGTTTTTTATTTCTAGATTTAACAAGAAAGAATAGAGGCGTCAGTCGTCAGAATTCAGTTGGGTATTCTGTATGACTGGCGGATAGCGGAGCATAAAGCCTTCTCTACGAGACGCACTCGCGTTCGGCATGGCAACGCTATGAGCGAGTACTCGAGCGTCGCGTCTGAATAAGTGGTGAAACACCACACCAAATTAAAAATTTGGTGGTCAACAAGAAAGTGGCGGGTCTAAATCCCCCACTAAAAAGATTGCTGAATTCTGTTAGCGTAGCCCATTCTGAATTCAGAATTCTGTTTTAAGAGCTTTTGAATTTAGTGAAATTTCCAAAAATGTTGACACGAATTAAATCTGTGCGCCCTACAAGTAATTGTGGTTCCAATAGATCAAAAAGGCTATAATATCAGTCTCTCAATTTGCAGTTATATCCAGACATAAAAAAGCCTGCTTTCGCAGGCTTTTATAAGGGCTTCTGTCACTTTTTTCGGCTACAATCATGTATGAATCATGATATTTTTATTTTTAATTATTAGTTGGAAAAAATCAAGCTTTTGTGATTAAAATAATAGACATAATTACTTGAATTATATCTATTAACTGAAATAGTATAAAAGTTTTGGTTTTGGAAATATATCAAAATATTAATTTACTATTTTAAATAAAAAAATCGCTAACAATAACACAAATTTCCTATTTTAATATAATTGTTTTTGGACAAAACACAGATATATATGTCTTTTCAAACTTCAGTTTTTAGAAGATTTTTACATTAAAAAGGTAAAGGTGGTCAGGTATAACAGCCCCAGGAATGAATTCCCAGTCCTGGGGTTTTATTATCTATAAACAAAAACATGGCACTTGCATAAGTCCGATGAGAGTTTAATCCCTATAGGACTCATATTTGATTATTGAAATATATGTAGTGGCGTGGCAAGGCTAAAATAGTGCATTAGTAGGTTGGGTTGAGCTTTCGCGTTACTCAACGTGGATCTCGGTGTTGGGTTTCGTTGCTCAACCCAACCTACAAATTTATTGCAACATTTTAGTCTTGCCACGCCAGTAGTGTGCGTTACGCCAAAGGCTAACGTACCACCGAACAGTTTGTCATCACCATTGCCACCGCAGAGGATGTCTTTTCCATTACCGCCACAAAGGATGTCGTTACCATTACCACCAACGAGGGTATCATGACCATTGCTGCCATTGAGGGAGTCTTTGCCATTGCCACCACTGAGGTAGTCATTGCCAGGAGTGCCGTTGAGATGGTCATTGCCATTGCCACCAAAAAGGCGATCGCCAACTTCCACAGTCACCTTCGCACTGCTGTGTTCAATCGCTGAGAACTTCGCCGTAGGGCAGAAACAACTTTTGACTCCATGTTCCTACATTATGAAGCCCTGTGAACATCACAAATAATATCTCAAGATTTTTGATATTAGTTCTCTAGATAGATCGGGAATTTATCAGAAAAATTCTAATATTAAATAGTCAAAAAAACAACACTTTAACAAGGATAAAGATTATGACTAACATCATTGCTTGGCTAGTTTTGGGTTTAATCGCAGGTGCTTTGGCTAAGTTATTTTATCCAGGAACCCAAGGTGGTGGTATTCTTTCCACCATTGTATTAGGAATTCTCGGAGCCGTAGTTGGGGGTTATTTAGGTCAAGTCTTGTTAGGAAGTAGTTCAGCGGCTGCTGCATCTGTTGGAGCTTTATCACTGGGAAGCATTTTATTTGCTGTTCTGGGCGCAATGCTATTGATTTTCCTTTGGGGATTACTAACTCGTAGCGCTGTGTAATTTTCTCAGATTAGTTAACAATTTTGGGAATCACTTTGAGTCGAAACAGAGAAAATGACATTAGAAAAAGAGCGGAAATTTATAGGGATTTTCGCTAAATCTTCAGATGCGGAATTGGCACTTCAGGAACTACAATCTGTGAATTTTTCAATGCACAAAGTTTCTGTAATTGCACGCAATGTAGAAGAACAATGTGATATTCCTGGTATTGGAGTTAAAGAGGATACTGGCAACGCATCTGACGAATGTACCAGTGGTGCTTTGGGTGGTCTTGCTAGCTTATTAGTTAGTATAAATTTGTTGGCAATTCCTGATATGGGCTTAGTCATGCTAGCCGGGGCAGAAGCAACAGCGATCGCTACTACTATCACAGGTGGTGCGATCGGTGTTGCCGCAGGTAGTTTCGCTGGTGCCCTGCTATGTTTGGGAATTCCTGAAGAACAAGCACACGCTTACAGCGATTTAGTCTTCAAAGGTTATTATTTGGTGATAGTAACTGGCATAGAAATCGAAATTCGGTTTGCCAAGAGGATTTTTAATCGCCATAACATTCAACACTGCGGTGTTTATCAGCCATATTTATCCCCCAAAAGTCGCTATAAATATGGAGTCGGTGTTTTTTCTCGGCGTCAAGACACAGAAACAGCGCTTACACAACTCAAGAAAGCTGGCTTTCCTATGAGTCAAGTCTCGGTAATTACTAAAGGTAACTACAATCCTTTAGAAGTTCCTGATGAACTAGCTAAATATTATGAACATCAATTGAATCTTGGCAATTTTATTGTACTATTAAATGCTACTGATATCTATATGGCCGGTGCAAGAGCTATTTTAGAGAGTAACAAGATTCAAAATTTTCGGATCTACAGCGAACTAGAAGCGATCGCCAGGTAATACCGAGTGGGATTCAATGACGAGGAAGATGTTACTTCCTGATATTCTTTATTTCTAGATTATATCTAGGAATACAACTTAGTTATGATTAGTAATCTCTAATTAAATGTCAAACTTAATCTATACTAGATCCCCGACTTCTTAGGGAAGTCGGGGATTTGAGCCTTGTAAAACGATGATGCCATCCTGAAATCCTAAGCCGCAAGAGGGTAGTCTTCGAGTAAGATAATATCTGTTTCAAATAGTAAAATAGTAGTTTCACAACCAATCCTGCCCATTTCTGGTTCTGCACCCATTTCCATTTCTACAAGATACGACCAATGTCCACAATTACGACATCATTGTATTATGGTTCCTAATCCACCAATAAATTCTACTTTTTGTCCTTTGCAAAATTTTGGTCTTGCTACCTCAATTACTGTACTCATAAAAACCACCCTTTGGGATTAAAATTATATATTCAATTTATACTTCAAGAATCAAAATTTAATTATCCACCGCGAGATTTGATTAGAAAATCAGGTGGTTGCTTCTTGGGAAATAAGTTATACTATCTCCAGATATAATTTGACTGTTATGTAAAAATTGTGATAATAAATTTTGAAGATTTACATAATATATGAATAATGAGAAATAATAATATAGTATGATTTGCCAAAAATCGGCACACTTGAATTCAACTAATTCCCAGTTTCTCAGACAAATAGCCAATAATTTTTAATATTTGTATCTCTGAAAAATAATTATCATCATCCTTACAAATACAACATAAATCATTGAAATTAACTATCTGAAAAAATGTTGAACCGTTTGAAGATTGGAACCAAAATTGGGGCAGGTTTTGCCTTAAGTCTAGCAATTCTGACCTCAATTGGTCTAATCTCTTACCAAAGCACCAATGAGTTAATTGAAACTTCGCGCAAAGAAAACCACACCTATCAGGTATTAAGTCAGCTTGAAGACCTCAACTTGCAATTGACAAATGCTGAGACTGGGCAACGTGGTTACATTATTACTGGAGAACAGCGTTATTTAGAGCCTTATAACGCTGCTATGGAATCGCTCAATCAAAAAATTAAGGAACTTCAGACGTTAATAGCAGATAACCCCAACCAACAAAATCGCCTTGATATGTTACAGCCACTCCTAAACGAGAGAATGGCTGTAATGAAAAATGTTATTGAACTACGGCAAAGCCAAAGCTTTGAAGTTGCCCAGCAAGCTATTATGACAGACGAGGGGAAGCGGCTGATGGATCAGATCCAGAAACTGATCCAGGCGATGAAAAATGAGGAAAATGTACTTCTCAAGCAGCGTTCTGAGCGGGCACAGGCAGCTGCAAGACAAACCCTCAACACTACTGCTTATAGTATTCCTCTATTTGGTGCGATCTTGACTTTGATTGGAATTATCCTCACCAGGCACATTTCACTACCGCTGAAGCGAGTTTCTGATGTAGCTCAAAAGGTGGCGAATGGGGATTTATCAGTCAATTTACCAGAAAGCGATCGCCAGGACGAAATTGGCGTGCTAAAGCGAACCTTTAACCAGATGATCGTCAATCTGCGAAACACAACTCAAAAAAATGACGAGCAAAACTGGCTCAAGTCTAACTTGGCTGAATTTACCCAAATGCTCCAAGGGCAGCGAAATTTAGAAAGTGTCTCTCGCACGATCTTGTCGAATCTCGCTCCCCTGGTTGGGGCATCTGTGGGCATTTTTTATGTAATGGACTCAATCAACGATGAGCCAGTGCTGAAGTTGTTGGGTAGTTATGCTTACAAACAGCGCAAAAACTTAGCAAACGAGTTTCGTTTAGGCGAGGGATTGGTGGGACAATGCGCCCTAGAAAAACAAAGAATTCTCTTAACCGGAGTTCCCAGCGACTACATCAGCATCAGTTCCGGCTTGGGAGAAGCTCCACCACTGAATATTATTGTATTGCCCATATTATTTGAAGGCCAGGTAAATGCCGTAATTGAACTTGCTTCTTTTGCACCTTTTAACGAATTACACCTGACATTTCTAGAGCAATTGACTGAAATTTTGGGTGTATTTTTAAATAACATCGCCTCACAATTCCAAACTCAGCAACTACTTGCCGAATCAGTTGCTTTAACAGAAGAACTGCAAAGCCAGCAAGAAGAACTACAACAAAGCAATCAACTCCTAGAAGAACAAGCCCACGAATTACAAGAATCCCAATTCCTTGTCAAGCAATCCAACGAAGAATTACAGCAACTCAACGAAGAACTAGAAGAAAAAGCAGAACTCTTAGAAATCCAAAATCAGGAAGTTGCCCGCAAAAACCGGGAAATTGAGCTATCTAGGCAGTCATTACAAGAAAAAGCCGAGCAACTGGCCTTATCTTCCAAATATAAATCAGAATTTTTGGCGAACATGTCCCACGAGTTACGGACACCGCTAAATAGCTTGTTAATTTTAGCAAGGCTGCTGTCAGATAACTCTCTCAACAACTTAACCGACAAACAGGTAGAATACAGCCGGACAATCTACTCTGCTGGGACTGATTTGCTGGAATTAATTAATGACATTTTAGATTTGGCAAAAATTGAGTCTGGTACTATGTCTCTAGACATTGAGCAAGTTGCCTTTGCGGATTTGCGGACATCTCTAGACCACACTTTCCGTCAACTTGCCGAAAATCAAAAACTCAGTTTCGCCATTGAACTAGAAGACAAATTACCCCCAGTCCTTTCTACCGACTCCAAGCGCCTGCAACAAGTACTAAAAAATCTTTTAGCTAACGCCTTTAAGTTTACCGAACAGGGAGGCGTGAAGTTACAAATTAGTATGGTAACTGAAACAGCCCCAGGCGAGGAACCGATGGTTGCTTTTGCAGTCAGCGATACAGGCATTGGTATTCCAGTCGAGAAGCAGAGAATTATTTTCGAGGCATTTCAGCAAGCAGACGGCACAACTAGCCGCAGGTATGGCGGAACTGGCTTGGGCTTGTCCATCAGCCGGGAACTAGCTCAACTTTTGGGAGGAAGGATTGAACTAATCAGCCAACCAGGCCAGGGAAGTACTTTCACCTTTTACTTACCGCTAACAAGAAAAGGAGAAATGGGGAGAAGTACACCGCTCGAAATACCACAAAATAGATTTGAAGTCAAGGAAAAAATAACTCAAAATGTCCCCACCACATTAGCGCCGACGGTTGAAAGCCGAAGTACCTCTAGAGACATTTCTCCAGCAGCGAAAGTGGTTTCCAATGTCAACGAAATCCCAGACGATCGGCTAACAATTCAATCAGGCGATCGCGTTTTGTTGATTATCGAGGATGACGACAAATTTGCCCGCATCTTACTAGACATGGCACGTCAGCAAGGCTTTAAAGGAATCGTTGCCTTACAAAGCAAACAAGGTCTAGCACTAGCGCAACAATTCGAGCCAAACGCCATTATGCTAGATATCCACATGCCAGAGATGGATGGTTGGACAGTGCTGGATCGCCTCAAACATAACCCAGACACCAGACACATCCCAGTACATATACTTTCTGTGGATGAAAGACAGCAACGGGGATTAAAACTAGGAGCAATTACCTATCTACAAAAACCCGTTTCTCCAGAAGCCCTAAATCAAGTATTGAGTGAGATTAAAAGCTTTATTGAGCGTCAGGTAAAAAATCTTTTAATAGTAGAAGACGATCGCATACAAGCCCAAAGTATTATCGAACTCATTGGTAATGGCGATGTCCAGAGTACAGCAGTGGGTACAGGAAAAGAAGCACTTGAGATATTGCGATCGCTGCACTTTGATTGTATGGTACTGGATTTAGGTCTGCCAGATATGAGCGGGTTTGCACTGATTGAGCAGATCAAGCTAGAACCCAAGCTGATGAAACTGCCAATTATTGTTTACACAGGCAAAGAACTCAGCCGCCAAGAAGAAACCCAACTGCGGGGACTAGCAGAGACAATTATTATTAAAAATGTGCGATCGCCAGAAAGGTTATTAGACGAAACTGCCCTATTCTTGCATCGCGTCCAGGCAAATCTGCCACCACCAAAGCGGCAAATTCTAGAACAGCTACACCAAACCGATCCAGTGCTGGCCAATCGGAAAATTTTGATTGTCGATGATGACCTCAGAAATATCTTTGCCATCACCAGCTTTTTAGAAAGCTATCACATGGAAGTACTGTTTGCCGAAAATGGCAGAGATGGCATTGAGAAGCTGCTAAATAATCCCGACATCAACATAGTTTTGATGGACATCATGATGCCAGAAATGGACGGTTACCAAACCACCCGCGCCATCCGTCAACAACCACAATTTCGCTCACTACCAATCATTGCTTTAACCGCCAAAGCCATGCCAGGCGATCGTGAAAAATGCATCGAAGCCGGAGCTTCGGATTATATCACCAAACCTGTGGATACCGAACAACTGCTTTCACTGTTGCGGGTTTGGCTGTATAGGTGAGGGAATGGGGAGTGGGGAGTGGGGAATGGGGTATTGGGCATTGGGCATGGGGCATTGGGCATTGGTTATTCTCCGTGTCCCCGCGTCCCCGCGTCTTCCTCATCCCCCTCATCCCCCTCATCCCCCTCATCCCCCTCATCCCCACTCCCCACTCCCCACTCCCCA
>NZ_JACJSJ010000219.1 GCF_014698115.1 Nostoc sp. FACHB-973 | reverse complement strand
GTCAGAAATACCCTTAAACGGCTGCCCATACCCTGTTACCTTGGTAGACACATTTATGTATTTACTTATCTTTACACAGTTTGGTTTTTTCACCTTGTTCTACTTATAGAGGCAGTTTGACATCGTTTTGCCTATTTTCTTGATATATCTGGGTTTGAGACCTTTTTAGGCATTTGGTGTATTTCCCTTGCCCTGTATGGTTTTGAGGCTTGTTTCGTCCTCAAAAATGTTTAAGTCCCGCTAGGATTAATGTTACTTTTCCCATAACATTGGGATTAATAGGGTGACAATTTTCTTGTTTTTCCCAAAACTATGCAGTATCCTCTAGAACTCACCTTTAAACTCTGGGCATTCGCACCACAAATGTCAGTTGTTGATGCTCAAGGGAATTTGGCTTTTTATGTCAAACAGAAACTCTTCAAGCTCAAGGAAGCAATTACAATCTTTGCTGATGCTGAGCAAACTCGTCCTATATATTACATCAAAGCAGATCGCATTATTGACTTCTCGGCAAGCTATAACTTTACCGATAGCAACGGTACTTACATTGGTTCAGTAAAACGACGCGGATTAAAATCTCTTTGGCGTGCGCGTTATGACATCTTTGATGGCGACACGACTACTTTGAACATCCAAGAGAAAAATCCGTGGGTGAAAATTGCTGATGCCCTGTTCGCAGAAATCCCAATTGTGGGTATATTCACTGGTTATGTTTTTAATCCAGTCTACTTGGTCAGCCGAGATGATGGCACAATTGTGATGCGTTTGGAGAAAATCCCCACTTTCCTCTCCAGAAAATTTATCATCAAAGCTGTGGATCAACTCAGCGATCGCCAAGAGCAGCAAATTTTGTTAAGTTTGATGATGATGCTACTGCTAGAACGAAACCGTGGCTAAAAGCTGAAGTATGAAGTATGAAGTATGAACTACAAAACATCAAGTCTTATTTGTTTTTCATTTCTATTGATAGCCTTCTGTCTGCTGTCTTCATCCTTCATACTTTACACTTCAAACAGCTTTAGTCTAACCAATTAATTTCTGCCAGCTACTAGGCCCAACAATTCCATCGGCTTCCAAACCATTTTGCTTTTGAAAGTTCTTGATTGCAGCTTCGGTTTGTGGGCCGTAAACGCCATCAACTTCAACACCTACACGGTATTGCAAGTATCTGACAACTTCACCACCAGCATGGTTGAGTCGGATGATTCGTTTTGCCAAAATTATATTTATCGCATTCCATGTAGTTGCATCAGCAATTCCAGTCGGTTGCACTCCGATAATAGTCTGAAATTTTTCTGTGGCAGATTTTGTGTTAGCCCCGTTAATACCATCTTCGACTAATGTCTGACCATTTTTATCAGTTATTTTGAATCGATTTAAGGCTTGTTGCAGTCTCTTAATAGTGGTATCTATATTTCCCTGTTCGTCTGGTACGGGGTTAACAGGAGCGCTTGGTACTTTACCTGTTAAGCCTTTGACGATGGCAGTTGCCATTGCTTCTGGATTAAAAAGATTCATATCTTTTGCCGAATCGATAAAGCAACCTTCTACCAAAATCGCCGGCATATCTGTATTCTTGAGGACAAATAAGTGTGAACCATCCTTAACACCACGATTAAAAAATCCCAATTTGACGATTTCATCTAATACAGGTTTAGCAATTTTTCTACCTGCCTCGCTGGTGGCAAATATTTCTGTGCCATTAGCTTGACCGTTAAAAGAATTAAAATGAATTGAGACATAAATATCTACTCTACTTCCATTCGCTGTAGCACATCTTTTTGATAGTGATTCACGTACTGTACTCGCACTACTTGGTTTACATACTACAACTTCGTGCCCTAAAGCTCTTAACTTGGTTATAACTCTATTACCGACATCTAGAGTTAAATTATCCTCAACTTTGATTCCTCTAGCTCCGGTGTCTGGTGGACAATTGTGACCGCTATCAATTCCAAATTTCATGATTTCATCCTCAACTTACTTATTTTTACACTAGTTCAAAACTATTAAAATTATAGAGACAAATTTTTTTAAAAGTAATTTTTGGCAATGGCCGTATTATTTGAACCGTTAGTACACTGGCAGACAAATAAATTTTTCTGCAAGGCATAACAACAGATTTTTGTGGTACGATCTGCTGATTCCAAGGTAAATTGTCACAAAAAAACACAACCATTATAATTTATCAAAATTGGGAATAGCCCAGTAATTCTTGCAATAAATTGAAATGCAGCAATTAGCCCCATTATTCAGATAATAACGCTTGGTAAAAGTAGAAAGCCATGAAAAATCTACCTAATTTAATGCCCCAGTTAAAAGCATCACCTAATATGAACGTGGGCTGATAAAGTTGTAAATACTTTACAGACTCTACCCTTGCCTTTGTATTAACCCTGAGCAGCTTAACATATAATGCTCTACAGTATTAATAAATACGTGATAAATTTTATACGGTTACGAGAGTGATAGACTGCTGAAGATACGAGATGCTACGCAAAGGTCTGGGTTTTATAGACGCAACTTCAGTCCGAATGGTATTTTTGCAAGAACTCTACTGGTCTGAACCTGTTGGTAGATATTTAACAATCAGCCTGAAAGCACGTTTAAAATTTAAGTAAAGAAATATTTCGTAGCTTACAGGCATGAAACGCATTGTCTTGATTGCTGGGTTTGAATCGTTTAACGCTGACTTGTACAGAAAAGCGGCTTTTTTGGCTAACTCTCGCTGTCCCCAGTTGGATATTCGGGTATTTAGCGATCGCGATCTTACCAGCAAACGCCTGGAAGTAGAAGCAGCACTCGATGGCGCGGATGTGTTTTTCGGCAGCTTACTATTTGATTATGACCAGGTTGTGTGGTTGCGCGATCGCATTGCCCAAATTCCCATCCGCCTGGTGTTTGAGTCAGCCTTAGAATTGATGAGTTTAACCAAATTGGGTGATTTTGCCATTGGCGATAAACCCAAAGGAATGCCCAAACCAGTTAAATTCATCCTGGACAAATTTAGCAATGGGCGGGAAGAAGACAAACTCGCCGGTTACATCAGCTTCTTAAAAATTGGCCCGAAACTCCTTAAATACGTACCAGTACAAAAAGTCCAAGACTTACGCAACTGGTTAATTATCTATGGTTACTGGAATGCCGGCGGTTCAGAAAACGTTGCTTCATTATTCTGGACACTGGCAGAAAAATACTTAGGTTTAAAAGTCGGCGATATTCCTCCGCCAGTAGAAACGCCGAATATGGGATTACTGCATCCCGATTATCCAGGATTTTTTGTATCGCCCCGCGAATATTTGGAATGGTATCAGAAGAAGGGAATAGGGAATAGGGAATGGGGAATAGGGAAAATTCCCCACTCCCCACTCCCCACTCCCCACTCCCCAATTATCGGAATTTTACTTTATCGTAAACACGTCATCACGAAACAACCCTATATTCCGCAATTGATTCGGTGTTTTGAAGCAGCTGGGTTAATTCCTTTGCCGATTTTCATCAACGGCGTGGAAGGACATGTGGCGGTACGAGATTGGATGACAACGGACTACGAAATTCAGGAGCGACAACTAGGTAATATCCAGACTCCCTCACTTTCTAGTGAAGCAGTGAAGGTAGATGCGATCGTTTCTACAATCGGCTTTCCTCTGGTGGGTGGCCCGGCTGGTTCAATGGAAGCAGGGCGTCAAGTAGAAGTAGCAAAGCGCATCCTGACTGCAAAGAATGTACCTTATATTGTTGCTGCACCACTATTAATTCAAGATATTTACTCCTGGACGCGCCAAGGTATCGGCGGCTTGCAAAGTGTCGTATTGTATGCTTTGCCAGAACTCGATGGCGCTATTGATACCATTCCCCTTGGTGGTTTAGTGGGCGAAAATATTTATCTGGTTCCCGAACGGGTGCAGCGATTAATTGGTAGGGTGAAAAGTTGGGTGGCTTTGCGGCAAAAACCTGCATCGGAACGCAAGATTGCTATTATTTTATATGGCTTTCCTCCGGGTTACGGTGCTGTGGGGACAGCTGCATTATTAAATGTCCCGCGTAGTCTTTTGAAGTTTCTTTCTGCACTCAAAGACCAAGGTTACACCGTCGGAGATTTACCAGAAGATGGGGAAGAATTGATTCGCTGGGTGAAAGAAGCAGATGAAGCTAATCCTCTTGTGGGGCAGTCGTCTCGCCTGCCCTTAGAGAATGGCGGGCAAGATGCCCACCCCACAAATACTGTCAACGTCCGCACATTAGAAAAATGGCTGGGATATCTGCAAACATCTCGCATTGAAAAACAATGGCAATCTCTCACGGGAACTGGTATTAAAACCTATGGCGATGAATTCCAAATTGGTGGTGTGCAATTAGGCAATGTGTGGATAGGTGTACAACCACCTTTGGGAATACAAGGCGACCCCATGCGTTTAATGTTTGAACGGGATTTAACGCCGCATCCCCAATATGCTGCTTACTATAAATGGCTGCAAAATGATTTTCAAGCTGATGCCATAGTTCACTTTGGAATGCATGGTACGGTGGAATGGTTGCCCGGTTCTCCTTTGGGGAATACTGGTTATTCTTGGTCGGATATTTTGTTAGGAGATTTGCCTAATCTATATATATATGCGGCGAATAATCCTTCGGAGTCGATTTTGGCAAAACGTCGTGGTTATGGTGTGTTGATTTCTCACAATGTACCGCCTTATGGACGGGCAGGTTTGTATAAGGAATTAATGGCATTGCGGGATTTAATTTCGGAGTATCGGGAAGATCCACAAAAGAATTATGTGCTGAAGGAAGGAATTTGTAAAAAAATTGTGGACACGGGTTTGGATGCAGATTGTCCGTTTGAGGATGCGAAAAAGTTGGGTATTTCGTTTACTCCGGAAAATATGCGGATGTTTAGCGGTCATGCTTTTGATCATTATTTGGTGGAGTTGTATGAGTATTTGCAAGTTTTAGAAAATCGGTTGTTTTCTTCGGGGTTGCATACGTTGGGGGAAGAACCTAATGAAGAAGAATTAGCTTCGTATTTGGAGGCTTATTTTGGGGAGGAGGAAGAAATAAACGAACCGCAGAGGCGCAGAGAACACAGAGAAGAAAGAGAGGAAGAGGAAAGATTAATAAGGGATTTGTTAATGCAATCTACGGATGAGTTAACTAATTTGTTAAGGGGATTGAATGGGGAATATATTCCGCCTGCGCCTGGTGGTGATTTGTTGCGGGATGGGGTTGGTGTGTTGCCAACTGGGAGGAATATTCATGCTTTAGATCCTTATAGGATGCCTTCACCTGCTGCTTATGAACGGGGACGAGAAATTGGTAGAAAAATTATCGCCCAGCATTTGGAAGAATATGGTAAATATCCGGAAACTGTGGCGGTGATGTTATGGGGATTGGATGCGATTAAAACTAAGGGTGAATCTTTGGGGATTCTTTTGGAATTGGTGGGGGCTGAACCTGTTAAGGAAGGAACTGGGCGAATTGTTCGTTATGAATTAAAGTCTTTGGCTGAGGTTGGACATCCCCGCATTGATGTGTTGGGAAATTTATCGGGAATTTTTCGGGATAGTTTTGTGAATATCATTGAATTGTTGGATGATTTGTTTCAACGGGCGGTTGATGTTGATGAACCGGAAGATCAAAATTTTATTAGAAAACATGCTTTAGTTTTGCAAGCCCAAGGTGTAGAAAATGCATCGGCAAGATTGTTTTCTAATCCAGCGGGTGATTTTGGTTCTTTGGTAAATGATAAAGTAGTTGATGGGAACTGGGAATCTGGCGAAGAGTTGGGTAATACTTGGCAAAGTCGCAATGTTTTTAGCTATGGTAGAGAAGATAAAGGTCAAGCTAGACCGGAAGTTTTGAATGCGTTATTAAAAACTAGCGATCGCATTGTTCAAGAAATCGATTCGGTAGAATATGGTTTAACCGATATTCAGGAATATTACGCTAATACCGGCGGTTTGAAAAAGGCAGCAGAAAAACAACGCGGTGGTAAAGTTACAACCAGTTTTGTGGAAAGTTTCTCGAAAGATACTACACCCCGCAATTTAGATGATTTACTCAGAATGGAATATCGCAGCAAATTAGTAAATCCAAAATGGGCTGAAGCAATGGCGAATCAAGGTTCGGGTGGTGCTTTTGAAATTTCCCAACGCATGACGGCATTAATTGGTTGGGGCGGTACTGCCGATTTTACCGATGATTGGGTTTACGACCAAGCGGCTGATACTTATGCTTTAGATGCAGAAATGGCGGATAAATTACGCAAGGCAAATCCTGAAGCTTTCCGCAATATTCTAGGCAGAATGTTGGAGGCACATGGGCGTGGTTTCTGGCAAACTGATAATGAGAAATTAGATAAGTTGCGTCAATTGTATGAGTTGACAGATGAAGAGTTAGAGGGTGTGACAGTTTAGTAAATATGGATAAAATATGAAGTTTATAATTACTATCTTTCAAGATGAAGATGGGATGTTTCTTGCCGAATGTCCGTCTATTACCGGCTGTGTGAGTCAAGGAAAGACAGAACAAAAAGCAGAGGAAAATATTCAAGAAGCAATCAAGGAATGTTTAGAAGTAAGGGTTGAAAAAGGAGATTGCAATGAGTCAGACAATTATTGGAAAGTTTTTCACTATTAACCATGATGATTTAGAGGATACAACCGAATATCTCAAAAAATTAGGTATGACCTTTAGTAGTGGTATAGAAAAAAACTTTTTTTATATAGAATTGAAAGAACTACCAGAAATACTGTTCAAGTTAGAGCAAAGGGGCTACTTAGAAATTCGCTCAAAGGAAGCATCAGGGGAAACGCACCTTATTTCCTAACAAAAACTATAAGGATTTAAAAATCATTTATATAAGTGCAAAACTTGACAAAACAGATAAACAGAATAAATCGATTCTTTTGCTAACACGTAAATTAGCTTATCTCTAATCAAAGAACTCTTGTCTAAGGAT
>NZ_JACJSJ010000218.1 GCF_014698115.1 Nostoc sp. FACHB-973 | reverse complement strand
AACTTTTATTCATTTAGCTTGACTTTTGTGAACAATCGTTTTCGGCTAGCCGTCAAGTTAATATCACCTCAGAAGTAAACTTTTATTCATTTAGCTTGACTTTTGTGAACAATCGTTTTCGGCTAGCCGTCAAGTTAATATCACCTCAGAAGTAAACTTTTATTCATTTAGCTTGACTTTTGTGAACAATTGTTGCTTGCTAACTGTCAAGCTAATATCGCCTCAAAAGTAAACTTTTATTCATTTAGCTTGACTATGTTAAGAATAATGAAGTATTTCGTAAGTTGCAATCAGGAACTGTCAGATTTAATGTCAGAAAGTGTCAGATGATAAGTAATAAAAGCAATAGGCAATAGGAATCGAAGTTTTAGCTTAGTTTGATTTTATTTTGCCAACTTGCTGAACAAATGAAGAAGTGTAGTGATCTGTTGTGATTGTCTTTCTGACTTGCGATAGGTCAACCAAATCTGGTTGGTGACGGCTTTTGTAGGTTGGAGTACCAAATTTAACCGACCTGTGGCAATCCACTCACGACACAGATAATCGGGTAACACACTGTAGCCTAATCCATGAGCGATCGCTGCTCGAATACTCCGCAAATCGGGAATAACAAACTGAGGATTCACATCCAAGCGCCAACCAAATACAACTCTCCAAAATCTGCGAATAATTGGTAGGTCGTCGCTATAGGCAATCCAAGGTTGCTTAATCAGCCAGGCGGCTAGAGATGATAAGTCAGACTGAAGCACATCTTGAGCAATAGGAATTTCCTCTTCTGGCGGCCCCACTAGCCAAAAGCTCTCTTCAAAAATTAATTGGTATTCCAATTCTGATTTGACAATTTTTTGTGTGGCAATCACACCATCTAATTGATTGTTTAAAAGTTGTTCGATTAAATCTTGAGCTAAACCAAATTTAATAGAAAACAGCGTATTTTGAGCTTTCAATTGGCTTAAAATCTGTTCAGCAAAGAATTCTTGGGGCGTTCCCAGGCAAATCAAAAGTGAGGCATTCTCTAAACCAGCATTTGTAGAAACAGATTCTAAAGCTTCGATCGCTGAAGCAATGCGATTATATAGTCGCTTACCCGCCTCTGTGGGCAACATTCGCCTGGGCATGCGTTGAAAAAGTGGTGCGCCTAAAGCCGATTCTAAAGCCGTAATGTGTTGACTCACTGCTGGTTGCGTCAGGTGCAACACTTGCGCTGCACCCGATACAGTTCCCACTCGGTAGACTTCGATAAAGCTGCGATACCACTCAAAACTAACCATAAATATATTTATAGCAAGACTAAATTTTTATAATTTGTATTTTAGACAAGTTGCTTTTAGTATAGAACTAAGACAAAGCGGTAATGCCTCAAACCCGCTACTCATCTAGATTTGGAGAAAATTTTATGTCTGCAAAAGTTCTGATTGTGTTAACAAGCCACGACCAACTCGGCAACACAGGTAAACCAACTGGCTTTTACTTACCTGAAGTTAGTCATCCAGTTGGCGTATTTAATCGTGCAGGGTTTACCGTTAGTTATCTGAGTCCCCAAGGTGGTAAAGCGCCGATGATTGGTGTGGATCTAAACGATCCCATTAATAAAGCATTTTTGGAAAATCCCGAAAATGTAGCTCAAGTCGAAAACACACTCCGTCCAGAGCAGATTGATCCTGCTCAATTTGATGCTATTTTTTATGCAGGTGGTCACGGGACAATGTGGGATTTCCCCAACAATCCAGAGATTGCCAAGATTGCGGCTACTATCTATGAGCAAGGTGGCGTTGTCGGTGCGGTTTGTCACGGGCCAGCAGGTTTAGTGAATCTGACATTATCTGACGGTACATATTTAGTAGCAGGTAAAAAAGTTTCTTGTTTCACAGATGAAGAAGAAGCAGCAGTTGGCTTGTCTGAAGTCGTGCCATTTTTACTAGCACCAAAATTGATTGAGCAAGGTGCAACCCATACTAAAGCAGCAAACTTTCAAAAGCACGTAGTTGTGAGCGATCGCCTAGTCACCGGACAAAATCCCGCATCCGCCACCGGCGTTGCTGAACAAATGGTGAAATTACTCTCACTAGTAGCTGTGTAAGTTAAGCCAAAAAATCACACTCATCTCGCTTGATTGGAGAATTAAACCATGTTTAACCTCAAAACAAGTTTGACAGTCTTAGTTGCAGCCGCAACCCTCACAAGTTGTGTGGGAGCCAACGCTGAAAGAGTTGCTCCAGTGACTTCCAATACTTCCAAGAAAATTCTCATCGTCTTAACCAATCATGAGCAACTGGGAAATACAGGGAAGAAAACAGGTTTTTATCTCGATGAAGCAGCTCATCCCCATGCAGTGTTTACCCAAGCTGGATATACAGTAGAGTTTGCCAGTCCCACAGGAGAAGCAGCTCCCATAGATCCCAAGAGCTACAAGCTTGATGATCCTCTCAATAAACAGTTTGTCAAAAACCCCAAGGTCATGGCCCAGGTAAAAGATACCTTATCTTTGGAAGAAGTTAAGCCATCGGACTACAAAGCCATCTTTTTTGCAGGTGGACACGGTACAATGTGGGATTTCCCCAACAATCAAAAACTCGCTCAACTGACTGGGGCTGTTTATGAACAAGGTGGTGTAGTGGGTGCAGTATGTCATGGCCCTGCTGCACTTGTAAATGTGAAACTCTCCAATGGGTCATATCTCATTGCTAATAAAACAGTCGCAGCCTTCACCAACGAAGAAGAAGCAGCAGTGGGACTGACAAAAGCCATGCCTTTCTTGCTAGAGTCAAAACTCCTGGAACGTGGCGCTAAACATACCGAAGCCGCTAATTTTCAAACTCATGTCGTAGTTAGCGATCGTTTAGTAACAGGACAAAATCCCGCATCTGCAACTGGGGTTGCGGAACAGATGGTTCAGCTTTTAAAGTAACTGACGATCTGACATTTATCTGACATCTATCTGACAGTTTCAGATTGTGAAGAAAATGTTTAGTCAGTAATATTAAGTTAAGTTAAGTGATGCAGGTCAACGCCCAGTTCACTACTTGAGTTTAGCCACAAGGCTTTTAGTTTTTCCGCTTCTCAGGCTACCAACTCAGATCAAGGATCTTTCAGACAAGACATCGAAGACATCATGAATAACTTTGTTTTTCAGAATCCTGTCAAGATTCTGTTTGGCAGGGGTCAAATTGCTAACCTTGCCAATGAGATCCCAACAGATGCAAAAGTACTAGTGACTTATGGAGGTGGAAGTGTCAAAGTCAATGGAGTCTATAGGCAGGTAAAACAAGCATTGGCTAAACACACTGTATATGAGTTTTGGGGAATTGAACCCAATCCCCGCTTAGAAACACTCATGCAGGCTGTAGAACTGGTGCGTTCTCAAAAAATTGACTTTTTACTCGCGGTTGGTGGTGGTTCTGTTCTAGACGGGACAAAATTTATTGCTGCGGCAGTACCCTTTGCGGGTAATCCTTGGGATATTCTGGCGAAACAAGCACCAATTACTAGTGCCTTACCGTTGGGCGCAGTAATGACCATACCCGCAACGGGGTCAGAGATGAATTCTTTATTCGTCATCACAAAAGCTGCAACCCACCACAAGCTCGTTAGGTCAAGTCCGTTAGTGTTCCCTCGCTTCTCGGTTTTAGATCCGACCATTACCTTTTCATTACCTGCACGGCAAATTGGTAACGGCATTGTCGATGCCTTCACCCACACAATGGAGCAGTATTTGACCTATCCGGTCAACTCTCCCCTGCAAGATCGGATGGCTGAGGCAATTCTCCAGACTTTAATTGTAGAAGGTCCCAAAACACTGGCAAATCCATCTGATTATGATGCCCGTGCTAACGTCATGTGGTGTGCAGCGATGGCACTCAACGGTCTAATTGGTGCTGGAGTTCCTCAAGATTGGTCAACTCATCGAATTAGTCACGAGTTGACTGCTCTATATGGTTTAGACCATGCCCAATCCTTAGCCGTGATTCTTCCCAGCCTCATGTCCATCAGGCAAGAGGCTAAACGTGAAAAGCTATTGCAGTATGCAGAAAGAGTTTGGGACATCACTCAGGGTAGTCAGACAGAGAAAATTAATGCAGCAATCAATCAGACTCGTAGATTCTTTGAGTCAGTTGGAGTCCCCACACGTTTATCAGCATATGAATTAGATGGGAATACCATCCCCACCTTGATTCAACATATGACATCTCGCGGGACAGTTGCTTTGGGTGAAAAGTCTGATGTCAGTATAGAGACCGTTGAGAAAGTCCTTGCTCTGAGTGTATAGGTGGGCCTTTTCATAGGGTTTTAGATATATGCAGTATTGCAACAAGAAAGTTGATAGATTCTTTAATTGCCTAAATTCTGAATTTACTACCACCTGCAATAAATGTTTTGCACATTACCAGTTGCATAGGTAACAACAGATTTCATTTTGTTTCCAAATACAACTACAGGCACAACACCGATGAAAAAGGTACTTTTTCCACTAATAGGAGCATTACTTATGGCAACCCCTGCGATCGCCAACAACCTCATCCAACGTTCTGAAAATATACCCCACGCACCTCGTTTAAGCACTGAACAGCTAATCTCTGCTGGTGCGCCAGAAAACGAAGCGCTCAAAAAAATGATGAATGAACCACCCCAAGACACCAACGAATTGAAAGGTAAATCCTTTGCAATTCTGGCGACTGATGGTGTGGAAGAAATTGAACTTACTTTGCCATACCAATACCTGAAAGCTAGAGGTGCTAGAGTAGAATTAATTTCCCCGGCCTATGCACCTTACCCCGATAAGTTCGGCGTACAATATCCAGATATCCGCAAAACACATATTAAGACAGTCTACTTCATCGAAACAGCTGGCTGGTTTAAGATTGATCGCTTCCTAGATCAAGCAAAACCCACAGATTATGATGCAGTTATTGTTCCTGGTGGTGCTTGGAACCCTGATATTCTGCGTAACACACCAGAAGCTGTCAAATTTATCCAAGAAGCTGCGGCAGCTGGTAAGGTCGTAGGCGCTATTTGTCACGGGCCACAAGTACTAATCAATGCAGGTCTACTCAAAGGCAAAAAAGCCACCGCTTACTGGAACGTCCATGCTGACCTAGCCAACGCAGGTGCTACCGTCATCGATGAACCTGTGATTGTTGACGGTAAGGTCATCACCAGCCGAGGTCCTCTGGATCTGCCTCAGTTTGTGGGTGCTGTTACTAGTGCTGTAAAAGCTTCTAAATAGTTCAGCGTAGTTATTTACATGGGCTGGTTTTTTATATTCCCCAGCCCTTCTTCAATAAGTGAAATTCATCATAATTTTGTGCAGACTTCATTATTGATTGATGGTTGTACAAAATTCTTTTGATAATTCATTCACATTAATTTGTTTCCAGCTTCTCTTCAGAAATTCTTAGTTTAGTCCGAGAATAGACAAATCTTTTCCTTATTCTTTATTTCATCTGATGGATTACTGACGGTTAGTGTGACCATAGTCAGTAACTCTTTCATGTGGAAATAAAGGGGCATATTTTACATATCTATCTTGTATAGATATGTACCTTATTTGATTTTGGAAATTTGTACAGCCCACCATTTAAGGGGTTCAGTGAGGGTTTAATACCCTACAAATACCTAATTTTTTTCAAGAACAAATTAGGACTCCTACAAATATTTGGTGAATGTTAGAAAGCTATCTTTTCAGTTTCTAACTTTCTGATTCAGCGTTGCATCGTTACTCTAACGTCAACAAAGTCCGCTTAACTTTTTAATCCAGTTCAAATTGAGGAGCTAAACTGATGACTTCCACCAACAATAATCCCAAGCATCTACCCGTTGTCAGCTTGACATCAGAGCAAACCATCATTCCCGAAGGTGAACAATACACCTGGAACTTTACACTGAGTCAGCCAGCACCTGCGGAAGGTCTAACATTGAATGTCGATATCTTCTCCGACACCGACCCAGCAGCAGGTGATTTCCGCTTCTCTTCTGCTAGCAGCACCAATATTGCCAACTTCCAAGGGATTATCGAAGATGGTAATGCTGTGGGCTATGCAATTCAAGTTGCGGCTGGTGCGACTGAAGCTAGTGTGGTATTTGATATCATCGATGATGGCGTTATCGAAGGTGAAGAAAGCGCTATTGATGTACTTTTACCAGGAGCAGGTTATCAAGTTGACCCCAATGCTCAACAAGTGACCTTTACTCTCACCGATGCAAACGTATCTACTCCTCCAACTCCTTCCTTGGGTGCAGGTGAAGTCATCGACTTACGAAATAACACTAATGATGTTAGTGCAGCATTTGTTATTCAAGGTAAATCATTGTTTCAAAACACAGTGGGTTTCTATGAGGTAGATGATTTGACAGGAAGAATCGGTGACTTAACACCAGGAGATAACGGCTACATTCAAGCAGCATTGAACCGTCGAGTCAGCGAAATTAGCAATAGAACTAGCAGCGCAACTGTTGAATTTGATGCTGGTTCTATATTTGCACCCTATTTAATTGCTAGCGGTACAGTTAATAGCTTCTTGTCTCTGAATCCTAACAATGAGTTGAGACAGAGATTTACACCCATCGCTTACTTTGGCTTTGCAGAAGCTAACCCCGATAATATCGACCACTTCCGCACCTTGGGTAATAATACTTTGGGAGCAGAAGACTTATTTGGTGGTGGTGATTTAGACTTTAACGATGCTGTGTTGCAGATTAATTTCTCTTCTGCCGTTTAGCAAGAAAGGTAGAGGGCAGGAAGGAGGCAGAAGGGAATTCTGATTCCTGCCCTCTGCCACGAGCTGTGATTTGAACGATAATTTGGTTCTTGGCAACTTTTGGTGATCTAGGTTGGGGAAAGGCAGAGGGCAGAAGGCAGAAGGCAGAAGGAAGAAGGCAGAAGGAAGAAGGAAGAAGGAAGAAAGATATAATCGAGATACTTCAAACTTCACTCCTTCAAACATTTGAGGTATAAGCCTCAACAAGTTCTATGTCGGTGCTAACTCACCTATTACCAGATTCAAG
>NZ_JACJSJ010000217.1 GCF_014698115.1 Nostoc sp. FACHB-973 | reverse complement strand
AAATTTTCCTATCCCAAATCTGTTTTTTTAGAGATAAATGTAATTTTTTCCTCCTTTTCTAGGAATTAACTTCCGTAATAACCGATTGTGACAGTTAAGGTGCGGAATGTGGGATTAAAGGATTCTTATACTTTAGATGCGTTTGCCCTGTAGCGATCGCTCGCCAATTTTTTCACCTTCTCCACCAATGCGGCTGTTTTTTCTGGTTCATCAGCATTGATAAATAAATAATCTCCGTGAAGGGCTGCTAAATTAATGGCCCGGTCTGATTCGCCAGCAATGAAAATTGGTGGTGTTGGTGTAGGTTTATCAGTGATAATACCACCTTTAATAGTGTAGTATTTGCCAACATAATTAAAGTCATCGATTGTCCACAGCCCCTTGATGACATCAATATACTCTTCCAATCGAGCGTATCTCTCACTATGGGGTAGCCAAACATCTCCATAACTTTCTACTTCTAACTTCCACCATCCAGCAATCCCACTCAGGGCAAATCTGCCGTTACTTAATTGATTTTGAATGTTTGCACTCACATTGGCAACCACCGCAGGTAGTTTAAAACCAGGTTGTACAGCTGCAACAATCTTGATGTTTTTGGTATTCAAACTGGCTAAAGCTGCTGTAATCCATGCGTCAGCGACATTATAGTCAGGCCCATGAACTGCATTCAAGTAATGTTCAGGAATGTAATAGAAGTTATAACCTAACTCATCTGCCTGAACTGCCAACTTTACCAAATCTTGTGTAGATACGTTAGCCTCGTGATTCACAACCCGCAACCATCCACCACAGACAGGCGACCAAATTCCAAACTGAAGTGGCATAAATATTTCTCCTCTGCTTTTTCTCCAAGGCATTAATTAAACTACGGTATTTTTATCTTGCCACCGTAGTTTAGTAGTTCACACTACCATATTTATTTCTGCTGTGTATAGTTGCAGATGAGAGATGCAAAGCATTCACTTATCACGATCTGGAATAGTAGTAATTCTTTGTTGAGTCCTGTATTTCGGGCTTCTTTGACATAATCAGGATGATAACTAGCAAATATAAAATAATAATTAAATATTCAGCTAAAGTAGGCAGTATTCCAAAATGGAATACAGAAATGGAATTTAAGTATATGCAGTCACGACATCGGAAAAATTGTCGTGATAAAGTCTGAACCATGAAAATACGGTAGCTCAATCGGTTTATGATATATTGCCAATATCAAATCCTGAGATTGTCTACTGGTAAACTCAGAGGACTTTGTAGCCGCTATTAAGCTTTAGATTTTTTGGATCAAGTTTTAAGTGATTTGTTAGTGATGACAATTTCGGACTTGTTGCATCACAAGCAAACTTCCACAAATAACCAAGCTGTTTCATTCTCAAACACACAATTATGGTAGATATTAAGTTCGCATACTGGATTCCCAACGTCAGTGGTGGGTTAGTAGTTAGTAAAATTCCCCAACGGACGAACTGGACTTACGACTATAATGCTCAACTGGCTCAAACTGCTGAAGAAGTTGGGTTTGAATATGCTTTAGCCCAAGCTAGATTTATTGCCAGCTATGGGGCTGAGTACCAGCTAGAAGCATTTACAACCGTATCAGCCCTTGCTCCAGTCACCAAAAAATTGAAGTTGATTGCGGCGGTTCATCCTGGATTATGGCATCCCGGAGTAGTTGCCAAAATCGGAGCCAGTATTGATTTTCTCTCTAACGGACGATTCGCTTTGAATGTAGTTAGTGGGTGGTTCAAAGATGAATTCACTATCTATGGCGAACATTGGTTAGACCATGACGAACGCTATCGTCGTTCCGAAGAATTTATCCGCGTCCTCAAAGGCTTATGGACTGAGGATGAGTTTCACTTTAAAGGCGACTTTTACCGGATTAACGGCGGTTGGGTCAAGCCCAGACCGATAAATCAAAATCCCCACCCAGAAATATTCCAAGGTGGTAACTCCAAAGCAGCTCGACGGATGGCTGGCCGCGTCTCTGATTGGTATTTCATGAATGGTAATACCCTAGAAGGTGTAAAAGAGCAGATTGCCGAAGTGTCGGAATTAGCTCGTCGAGAAGGACGCACAATTAAGTTTGGGCTAAATTCCTTTATCATCGTCCGAGATACAGAAGCAGAAGCCCATGAAGTATTGCGCGAGATTATTGCTCAAGCTGATGTGGAAGCAGTGAAAGGATTTGGCGAAGCCGTCAAACAAGCGGGAGCTGCAACTCGTGAACGTGAGGGAATGTGGGCAAATTCCAATTTTGAAGATTTAGTACAGTACAACGATGGCTTTAAATCAGGTTTGATTGGTACTGCTGAACAAGTAGCGGAAAAGATTCGCCAATTCCATGAAGCGGGAGTTGATCTCATTCTCGGTGGCTTCTTACACTACACAGATGATTTACCAGCATTTGGTAAGAACGTAATCCCCATTGTGCGCGAACTGAAAACTAATCGTCGGACTGCTGATGATTTGGCTGTGGTGTAAATTCCAAAGGCAATCTCATTCTCTCATTAGTCAGAGAAATAAATAACAGGAGAGAAAGTAATGCTAGGGATTACCCTGACCGCAAGTGCATCCCTTGGTCAGACAGAAGGTATCATCACATTAATTGCGATGGGGTTGACAATGCTAATTGTCTCCTACTACGCCAAATGGAAACTCGTGAGAAACACCCATGATTTTGTGATTGCAGGTCGCAAATTGGGATTAGGCTTTGGGATTGCCGGCTTGCTTTCAGTGTGGACATGGGTAATTGGTATTTTATTGCCCATTGGTGTGACGTATAAATACGGTTTATCAGGATTGTGGTGGTTTACTGTACCCAATGGTTTATCAGTCGTCGCTGTCATTCCATTCGCCAAAAAGCTCAGAAGACTGATGCCTCATGGCTATACCATTAGTGAATTTGTATCTGTGCGTTATGGCGGTGCTAAATTAGCGCGGATTGTCGTAGTTGCAGGTATCCTTTTTGGGGCTGTGCAAATTGTGACAGTGAATTTAAAAGGTGCGTCTTTGATGGTGGCAACGATTTTTGGCATGAATGAGGGAGTTGTCGCCGCGATCGCATCTACTGTGATTCTGGGCTATATCATGCTAGGTGGGCTATGGGCATCTATGTCAACTTCCACACTGATGTGCTTACTAATTATGGTTCCGTCCGTCTTAGTTACGGCAGCAGTAGTTAGTCAAGTTGGTGGTTTACAAGTTATTTGGCAGGCGGTAGAAAGTAATGGCAATGGGTTACTTTCCGTAACTCGGCCTGATGCGTTCCAGAGTTTTGGTTTAACCTTCTGCTTGGCATTGATTACAGCAACCATCGCCGGACAAGAATTTTGGCAAGTCGCCTGGGGGATTCGAGAAAAAGAACTAGGTAAGACTTTCTTCTGGGGAGGTGCGCTTTACTATCCAGTGGCTCTGTGTTTAGGAGTGATTGGGCTAGTGGGAATTGCCCTGAAGATAGATTTAGCAAAAGACTTGGGAGGCGATCCCGCAGCCTTGGGGCCTTTTCTCATCTCTCATTTAGGCTTACCAAGTTGGGTAATTTATCTGTTTGTGATTATCGTCCTTTCGGCTTGTTACTCAACCTGTGATGGCACACTAGCGGCAGTGAGTTCCGTTTCAGCCGTAGACGTAATTAAGCCATTATTTCCCAATATATCCGAGCGATCGCTTTTTGCCTGGACACGGATATCTATGGTTATCGCCGCCCTGATTTCCATATCGGTGATTCTGTCTGGTATTGATTTAGTGACCTTGGTGTTAGGAACCTCCGTGATTCGAGCCGCAGTCCTGGTACCACTCATCCTTTCAATCATCTGGACAAAGATGAATGCAACTGCATTTACCGCCGGCACAATTAGCGGGTTAATTGCCGGAGTGATTACCCTCCTGACTTTAGGAGAAGAAATTAGCACATATACCGTAGTTGTTGTTAGTGCAGTAGTCCCCATCATCATTGCTGCCAGAAATTCAGAACGGTTTGATTACAGCAAGCTCAAACAGGCTCATGATTTATCTGAAGTCTCTGAATCCAATATTAGGTAATTTATACCAATTTGAAAAAAGAATGCGACAGATACACAGACCCAAAGCCTTATCCTGTCTAGATTCTTAATTTTGAATTTTGAATTTTGAATTTTGAATTGGTATTAGTTACACTTTTGGGCATTGCTGGATCAAAGCATGAAATTTGATGAGATCTAAAACTCCTTATTCTCTCTGCGCCTGTGCATGAGATTAATATCATGAATAACATATTGAGGTTGGGTAGCATTACTAAACGCATTGGTTTTTTTATCCTGGGTACTGTTTTAACAGTTATCTATGCACAGCTTTTTCATCCTCAAAGTTCTGCTAGTGTTGGTAGCCCTGCCACCAATAACCCATATTCCCTAGAAACAATTATTACCGCAATTATTAGTGCCATCATCACTATCTTTTATCTCAGAGCAATGTATCTTGTTCTCACCTATGCTTCTAAAACCTATGGGCTTGATGATCAAGACCTAGATGAAAACGAGGACAACGAATCAAATGCAAACAAGATATTAGGGTTTGGTGCATTTCTCTTAGTTGTTGTTTCTGCCTTGATTATTGCTTCCTATGGTTTCAGCTGGGGATTCTTGTATCTTGGGCCAATTATTTGCTTACTCGGCCCAATTGTTCCCATTGTGGCAATGGAAATGGATCTCAAACGCTACAAAAAAGTCCTGGTCTCGAAAGCAGCACAGCAAGCAATTAGAGGAAGAACAAGTCAGTATTTCAAGGAGTCGTAAGTATTTTGAAGGATGGCTATCTTGTTCATCTCAAAACGCTTATGGGCAAGATGTCCATCCTTCAAGATGGGATTTGCTGATTAACTTAGCACTGACAATTATGAACCTATCCCACTAATAATATTTGCGCTAAAAAGCTAAAGCAAAGTTGAGAATTAAAAACGAAAAATCAAGGTTTTCAGGTACTTTTTACGGCAAGACCTAGAGATTTTTAGAATAGTGGGATAGGTTCAATTATCAATTACTCAATCAAAAACAGCGTAATACATCATGACATCACTAATTAATACAGAACAGAAGGCACATATTATTCGTGATGACAAAGAAGCGATCGCGATCGCCCACGAATTAGCGGCTGAGTTTGCCAAGGGTGACTCAGAACGCGATCAAACTCGGCGTTTACCTGCCGAAGAAGTGCAGAAGTTCTCGCAAAGCGGATTATGGGGGATTACAGTCCCGAAAGAATATGGCGGTGCTTTTGTCTCAAACGTCACCCTAGCAGAAGTAATTAAAATCATCTCCGAAGCCGATTCTAGCCTCGGTCAAATTCCCCAAAACCACCTCTACATGGTGGAAGCAGTCAGGTTAGATGGTACGGACGATCAGAAAAAGTTCTTCTTTGATTTAGTTCTACAAGGCAAACGCTTTGGTAATGCCTTCTCGGAAATTGGCACTAAATCTGTCACCGATGTGCAAACCAAATTAACACCAGATGGTTCTGACTTTGTACTCAACGGACGTAAATACTACTCGGCTGGCGCATTACTAGCACATTGGGTTCCTGTGATTGCCAGTAATCCAGATGGTAAAACAGTAGTAGCATTTGTTGAAAGAGATGCCCAAGGACTAACCCTACTCGATGACTGGACAAGCTTTGGACAGCGTACCACAGCTAGCGGTACTACCATTATTGAAAATGTCAAAGTCAAGGCAGAACAAGTCATCCCGCACTACTTAGCCTTTGAGAGAGCAACACCAATGGGTGCGATCGCTCAAATCATCCAAGCCGCCGTAGACGTGGGAATTGCCAAAGCCGCAGTCCGTGACACCATTAACTTTGTCCGTAAATATACGCGCCCTTGGGTTGACAGCAATTTAGAAAAAGGCTACGAAGACCCCCTGACACTATATGAATTTGGTAACGTGCAGATTCAAGTCCACGCTGCTGAAGCTTTGCTGCGTCGTGCAGGCGAATTTCTTGACATCGCTAACGAGTCAGGTTTAGAAGAACCCAAGGTAGTTGAAGCCTCAATTGCAGTTGCAGAAGTCAAAGCCTTAGCCACCGAAGCCGCAATCCTAGCTACCAACAAGTTATTTGAACTAGCCGGTACTAAATCCACATTAGAGGAATTCAACTACAATCGCCACTGGCGAAATGCCCGCGCTCACACACTCCACGATCCTGTCCGTTGGAAATACTACGCTGTTGGTAACTACTTCCTGAATGGTGTTTATCCCCCGCGCCATCCTTGGCTGTAATGGCCTAATTCTCTATTGGGGTGAAGCATTCAGAGGGAATTTTTAGAGAATGTTTTGCCCCTAATCAACCAATATTATTCAAGTTGATCCTATGAGCGTTGCAAACCCAACCCAGAGGCGGAGTATTTGGAAAGAACAGCCATTTAAGGGGCTGCTTTTTATTGTTGTAATTGCTGTCATTAGCTACATTTTTGAACTCATCTTTGGTCAAATTATTCAGCTAAATGTAGGCACAAAGTTGACTTATATCACTATATGTTTCGTATGGTGGTGGCATCTCGGTTTTTCCCTCAATGGCTATCCAGGTTCCCGCTTTTCTTCTACCAGACTTGGACGAGGAACAGTGAATTTAGTAGTGCTGTTAGCACTAGTTTACATAACTGGAGAAGCTTGGAAGTTCATCTCTGCCAAATCAATTCTCACTGATACACCTGTTGGTTTGTGGGGACAAACAGCGATTCTTGCCGCTGCCGCCAGCTTATTCTTTTTTGACAACACTATTGTCACAACTGATAAAGTCCGCGAATGGCATCCAATTAGCGGCTTTCTCAATATCTTCTTTGCCGTCTTCTTTATTGCCCCTGCCTTCACCTTTTTGCCACAAATGTGGGGTCTTCAACCTTTTTATATCCCTTGGTATTGGTATCCTTGTTCAACAGTATTCGGTAGTTTTTTTGAACGTTGGCCTTTAAATAAATTAGAACTAGGAATGCCACGTTTAGGGTTACTTCATACGGGGATTATTTTATTACTCACTCTAATTACACAATTGTTCCTCAAACAGCTAGGACTGGATTTGTTTCCCACAACCACAGCCCAGGGCAAACGCATCTAAATATAGTACATGTATACTAAAAAATCAGAAAGGTAGCGATCGCTGATGGGATGGAGGTTGAGCAATGAGGCTTTGATGGTAAAGTCATTCTAGAA
>NZ_JACJSJ010000216.1 GCF_014698115.1 Nostoc sp. FACHB-973 | reverse complement strand
GGATGAGGGGGATGAGGGGGATGAGGGAGATGAGGGGGTAGGGGAAGAATTCCTAACTCTTGACTCCTCACTCAGCACTCTCAATGCCCTATGCCCAATATGAATAAAACCGACTGTCCCACTAAAGAGAAACAGTCGGTTGAAGAGTAAGGATAATGACCTGGATTTAGGCTTCTCTATCCAAAAAGCCTTGAATTTGTCTTAAAGCCGCAGCGCCAATATTAAACACTGCCCAGCCAGCAGCAATAGCAACTGGTGCTAAAACGATCGCTAAACGAAAATCGATATCCATATCTAGAACTCCTCTTTTAAGTAGAAATTAAAGTTTTGTCAACTGCTCTCATTTTTATTTTTAGCTGAAGTGGGCAATTTTTCCCAGCCGATATGTAAAGAATGTGTGAACTACCCTGTAGTAAGACCGACGGGGCTTCCCAATTCACCGGGAATAGCCTCCAGAACTTCGTAGTACTAGAAAGTCTTACATTCCCTCCAAGGGCAGGAGTCCTGGTTCCCAAGACCCAAATCTTTTTCTTGCAACATATACCTGTTAGCTTGGTTTTCGCTTATGGCATTGATGGTCAAGATAATACTTAGTTTACCAGAAAAGGTGATTCGTCATACATCCGGAATTGGTTTTTACAAACGTTTTAAATCAATTCCAGATGCAATCCTCATCAGCCGCTCACAATCCCCATCTTAGGAATACCTTGAAGATGGGGACTTCCGCGACCCGTTAAATTATTGGGCATTGGGCATTGGAAGTGCTGAGTTAGGAGTTAGGAGTTATTCTCCCTCATCCCCCTCATCTCCCCACTCCCCACTCCCCACTCCCCACTCCCCACTCCCCACTCCCTAACCCCTACCAAACCCGACATCAGTACCTTTACCTGCATGAACTAAAGCTAACTTTTCGTAACGCTTAGCGTGTTCAATGAGTTCTGCGGCTTCAACTTCTGTTACTTGGCGCTGTACTTTGCCGGGAATACCGACAACTAGGGATAAGGGGGGTATATTTTTAGTTACCACTGCGCCGGCGCCAATAATGCTACCAGCACCCACTCGTACACCATCTAAAATCACTGCACCAATGCCAATCAAACTTCCACGCTCAATGTAAGCGGAATGCACCACAGCGCGATGCCCTACGGTCACATGATCTTCTATGATTGTGGGAAAACCAGGATCGCAATGTAAAATTGCCCCATCCTGAATATTCGTGCATTCGCCAATGTCAATGCGTTCAACATCTCCTCTAACCACTGCTCCATACCAAATGCTCGCTCCTGCTGCTATATTTACCCAACCCATAACAACAGCATTGTCTGCAATGAAGGCAGCTTGAGAAAAATCGACAGATGTCCAGTAAGAAGCGGTAGACACGATAGAATATTAATATGGTACCCAGGAACACTGGAGAAACTCCAACCTTTGAGGCTGGTTGCACAACCAGGATATCACAGCGTCAAGCCTCTAGATTCAGGAGTGCTGAGTGCTTAACCAAGTACTTATTGAGTGTTGAGCTAAAGGTTTTCATCAAAAACTTTCAACTCACGACTCAGAACTTCTTTGTTGAGCTAGCAGTGAGGAAATATCCCAAAGTGGCGGAGCCGAAGTGTATAACCCGACCTACTAGTGCCCAGTGCTGGTAAAGACAAAATTATGTTTGTACGCACTTCATGATGAATCCAGGCTTGCAGTACCCAATATTTGGCCCTGAAATACAGTGTCCCCACTGTCGTCAGACCATTCCGGCGTTGACACTAACAGATACCTATTTATGTCCACGTCATGGCGCTTTTGAAGCTAACCCGAAAAATGGAGAGCTAATCCATTTACAATCGGGGCGTCATTGGCGGAGGTGGAATAATGAATGGTATAGACAGCACACTCACCCTGATGGTATCCGGTTTGAAATTCATGAAGCATTAGACAAGCTGTATACCCAAGGCTATCGAGCAACACGAGTGATTATTGCCCGACGCTATCAGGAATTGATGAGTGGCTACTTGGAACGCAGTACACCTTGGCGGTCTGGACAGCCAGAAGCATCAGCGGCGAGGCTATACGGTTTACCGGTAGAGTTTAGTCCCGACCCCCCAGAAGATCCCTGCTGGGAAGTGATTAATTTTGACTTGGAAAAAGAACCTGGCGTCCCTGTGCGCTACCCTTATTTCAGGTTATTTGAGTAAATTTAGGAGTTAGGAGTTAGGAGTTAAAAGTTAGGAGTTAAATTCAATTTATAACTCACAACTCATAACTCCTAACTTTTGTTATGCACCATGCTTCTATTCGGACGGCGAATATTCACCGAGCGATCGCTTTCTATGAAAATTTAGGGTTTACAATTTCAGAACGCTTTACTACAGGCTACACCCTAGCTTGCTGGATGGAAGGATTGGGTGGCAGAATTGAACTGATCCAAATTCCCGAACCAAAACCAGCCCCAGACGCTTTTGCTGATGAACATTATGTGGGATACTATCATCTCTCTTTCGATTTAACTGAGATGACACCAGATTTATCTACCTGGTTGACAAGTTTACAAGAACGTGTATTAAAAGTAGAAGAATTAGAACCGTTAAAGGTATTATTAGAACCTACACAACAGCAAATAGGCGATCGCATTTACGAAGTGGCTTTTATCGCTGATGCTGATGGCTTACCTCTGGAATTTATTCGAGTTTTAGCAAAACTCCCATAATTTAGCTTTTTTATTAATTTTGTTGCTAATATATTCTTTTTCTGTAATGTTGCCGAACTAACAGATTTCTTTGCCAAATTTGACTATGGTCTTCCTGCAAAATGACTATGTAACTTACAGCAATTTTCAGGTATTAAACCACACTGTAGGGGCGCACAGCATTGCTGTGCCCCTACGGAAGTAATTAAACCATAGGGTAGGTTAGCACAGCGGTGCTACCCTACAAAGGATTGTGGTTCAAATAGATGAAACCAGTTCTAATTTATACATCAATAAAAATATAAGTCTTGTTTGCTAGTAAAAATAATAATGCCCTCAACACTGACAGAAAACGTCCGCAAGACAGTACTAGAAAATGGTCTAATTGTCCTCACCAAGGAAGTGCATACTGCACCCGTGGTAACGGTGCAGGTGTGGTACAAGGTAGGTTCGCGCAACGAAGAACCGGGAGTCAATGGTATTGCTCACCAATTGGAACACATGATGTTTAAAGGCACTCTAAATCGTCCAGTTCAATTTGGACGTTTGTTTAGTGCTTTAGGTAGTGATTCCAATGCTTTCACTAGTTATGACCAAACTGCATATTACGGTACTGTTGAACGAAGCAAGCTGAAAGCACTCTTGGTACTAGAAGCGGACAGAATGCAAAATACCCAGATTGAACCAGAGCAACTAGCAAGTGAAAAGCGGGTAGTAATTTCGGAGCTACAAGGTTACGAAAATAGCCCAGAATATCGCCTCAATCGCGCCCTCATGCAAGCAGTGTTTCCCAATCATGCCTATGGTTTGCCTGTAGGTGGCGTCAAAGTCGATGTTGAAAAATTTGAACTTGAGCAAGTACAAAAATATTACCGCAACTTTTACACTCCCGATAATGCCGTCTTAGTAATTGTTGGAGATTTTCAAACCGCAAATACCCTGGAAATAGTTAAAGAAGTATTTGGCGAATTACCAAAGCGGCAAGAAGCAAGAGTTATTTCTCCGTCATCCCCCTCACTCCCCACTCCCCACTCCCCACTCCCCACTCCCATAACATTGCGAGAACCAGGAGCAGGACGCTTGTTACAAGCGGTTTATCCGTTACCAGATGTTAATCAACCAGATGTACCTGCACTGGATGTGATGGATTATATTTTGACTGAGGGTCGGAATTCTCGCCTTTATCAGGCGTTGGTGGAATCAGGTTTAGCTCGTGAAGTTACAGCATCTGTTACCAGTTTGCGGGAATTTGGCTGGTATGAGGTGTTGGTGACGGCTGCATCTAAACAAGATTTGCAAAAAATTGACTCAGTGCTGAATAGTGCGATCGCCAATGTAGCAAAAAAAGGTGTGACATTAGAGGAAGTGGAACGAGCCAAAACTCAATTAACAGCAGATGTGATTTTGAGTAACCGTGATATCACTTCTCAAGGAATGCAATTGGGTCATGATGAAACCACTGCTGATGATTATCACTACACAGACCGCTATTTAACAGCTGTCGGTTTGGTGAAGCCAACGGATGTTGTGGCTGTAATTAAAAAATACCTCAAAAAAGAAGCACGTAGAGTAGGCTTTTTTGAACCAACTGAACAGCAAACAACAGAAGTTGGTCATAAACCAGACTCAACCCAAACTACGGAAAATTTTTCTCCTGTAGCACCCGTGGTTGCTGCTGAAGTGGCGAATTACTTACCAACTGTGGATTTGGCAACAGATGGGTTGCTTACCGTCAACAACATCGCCCAAATACTACCACAGCAATTCCAATTGAACAACGGACTGCGGCTATTACTATTACCTGACCATAGTACTCCCACCGTTACCCTAAGCGGCTACATTCAAGCCGGGACGGAATTTGATTCAGATGAGCAAGCTGGACTGGCTGCTTTTGTTGCAGAAAATTTGCTTAGTGGCACAAAAACCAAGGATGTCTTAACAATTGCCAAAAAGTTGGCACAACGGGGTGTGAGTCTAGATTTTCAAGCCTACCCCGAAGGCGTGCAAATTGAAGGTGATAGCTTAGCACCAGACTTGCCGATACTCATTGAAATTTTGGCAGATGCTCTGAAAAATAGTACATTTCCCGTTAAAGAGTTGGAACTGCATCGGCAACAAACTTTAACCGATTTGCAAATAGAATTAGATGAGCCATCAGAAGTAGCCAGAAGAATATTTGTTCAGTCAATTTATCCGCAAAAACATCCCTTACATACGTTTCCCACAGAGGAGAGTTTACAGCGCATTAAACGCCAGGATGTGATTGATTTCAAACTCAAACATTATCGTCCCGACACAACGGTGCTAGTACTGGTAGGAGATTTTGAGCTAGAGTCAGTGCGATCGCTCATGGAAGCGAAGTTTGCTGACTGGCAAGTTAGCGGTGAACCACTGACATTAAAATATCCTACAGTATCATTGCCAGAAAAAATAGTCAGCGTCAACCGAGTCTTAGTAGGTAAAACCCAAGCTGTGACTTGTATGGGTTACCCAGCTATTAACCGTTACGATCCTCGGTTTTACGCAGTTTTAGTATTGAATCAGATTTTGGGAGGCGATACCTTATCCAGTAGACTGGGAGCAGAGGTGCGCGATCGCCAAGGTTTGAGTTATGGAATTTATAGCTACTTCCTAGTCGGCAAAAATGCGGGGACATTTTTGATAGAAATGCAAACTAGTCCTGAAGATAGCAGCAAAGCGATCGCCAGTACTCGCCAAATACTACAGCAAATCCATGAACAAGGCGTCACCGCCCTAGAAGTAGAAACAGCTAAACGCACCCTAATTAGCAACTATAATGTTTCCCTGGCAAACCCAGACGAATTAACAGATAGAATTCTGATGAATGAAGTCTACGGACTAGATAAAACCGAATTGTACTCCTTGACTGACAAAATCTATCAAGTCAGCCTTACCGAAGTCAATCAGGCAGCTCGTGAGTTAGTCCACCCAGATAAAATTGTAGTTGCTACTGCTGGATCTGCTGTCTTGGGAAAGCAAAACCTCATGTAGAGACGCGATTTATCGCGTCTATTACTCATGAATAATGATTAAATAACCTATTACCTTTTAACAACTACCAATGGAAGTTTGCAAACATTTATACCAATTTTTAATGACAATTTTGACTTTTCCCACTCTTGCTCTACTACAAGCACTGGGGCGAAACTACGTAATATTAACTTTGTTCTTATGCTTGAATTTCATCAATGCAACTCCAGCAATTGCAGCGAATTTGTCTAGCGATTTGCTCAAACAACCAGCCACAGAAATTACAGTTAGCTTGGGAAATGCGGCTAACGAACTCAAATTTGAACCAAATCACCTGGAATTCGTGGCTGGCAAACGCTATAATCTACGGCTAACTAATCCCAGCCAATTGAAACACTATTTTACTGCTAAAGATTTTGCAGATGGTATCTGGACACAAAAAGTTGAAGCAGGGAAGGTAGAAATTAAAGGAGTAATTCACGAAATAGAACTTAAGCCCGGTGGTGAGGCCGAGTGGGTGTTTGTGCCTCTGAAATCTGGTACTTATGGTTTACGTTGTCCAATAGCTGGACATACAGAAGCAGGTATGGTTGGAGAAATTGTTATTAGTAATTCAACAACCTAACTTGCCTTCGGCTTAAGGTAGGGATTCTGTTTTAATGAGCGTGTTCAAAGCGCTTTTATTGTTTTGTTTGAGTCAAGATAGGCTTCCTTGTAGACACTACCTTTTCGATAATGTCAGCAGCGCGAGTTACTCCACCAGCTATGATGCCTCAAATATGTTATTGGAGTTTTAAGAATTTATCTAAAGCTGCTGCTATACTCCCAGGCCAACGGCGGATATTTTTTACCCAGTTGATGTCCTTATAACGGTTATCGAGTCCATAAGCTGCTACCCAGTTACTTTCAGCTTCCCCTTGTTTTCCATTCACCCAGTAGGCAGCTGTGAGGGCGGCACGCATATCAGCAAATTTGGGATATTTGCGGACGATATTTTGCATTTCCCGGATTGCTTGGTCTATTTTACCAGTTTCATAAAGGGCGAGGGCGTAGTTAGCACGGGCGAAGGCAAAATTCGGGGCAATTTCCACTGATTTTTGATAATCAGCGATCGCATCTTCCCATTTTCCTAAACCACCTTTGGCATTACCGCGATTGTTATATGCCATCGCATCATTAGGATCGAGTTCTAGAACATGATTATAATCTGCGATCGCATCATCCCATTTTCCCAAACCTTCCAACGCTGCACCCCTATTTAAATAAGGATCTGTGACATTTGGGGCCAGTTCTATAGCTTTTTTATAATCTGTCAACGCCTCTTCTAATTTGTTCTGACTTACCCGCGAATTTCCTCGGTTACTCCACGCCCCCGCATTGGTAGGAAATTGCTCAATAATCTTTGTCCAATAAGTTTCAGCCGTGGCAAAATCACCGTTATTTGTAGCGGTAAAAGCCTGATTTGCCCACTCATCACCTTGTTTTAATTGCTCTTGAGTAACACTTGGCAATTGAGATTGTGCCATCACTGGTGTACCCCAGCCAAATACAAGTAAAAAACTGAGAAAAATACTAATCAACTTAATCATCTGGATTTACCGTAAGTGAGTGGGGAGTGGGGAGTGGGGGGATGGGAGTGAGGGGGATGAGGGAGCA
>NZ_JACJSJ010000215.1 GCF_014698115.1 Nostoc sp. FACHB-973 | reverse complement strand
CCTAAGTATTCAATATTTCCATCTGGTAAATAGCGTGCCAAATCCCCCGTCTTATATAATTTTGACTTTTGACCTTTGACTTTTGACTTGTCAAAGGGGTTGGGGATGAATTTCTCTTTTGTCAATTCAGGGCGGTTGAAGTAGCCCTGTGCTAATCCTGCTCCACCAAGGTACAGTTCTCCTGGTACACTTACTGGTACAGGCTGTAAGTTTTGGTCAAGGATGTAGATTTGCGTATTGGCGATCGCCCGACCAATGGGAATAGTTGTGGCTGTCGTTGCTAAGTCCTCTACCAAATACCAAGAAGAAAACGTGGTATTTTCTGTTGGTCCATAGACATGGAGCAAGTGTTGAGGAGCGCCTTTATCTTGTACTTCAAGCACCCATTTGGGATCAACCGCTTCACCACCAAATAGTAGATATCGTAGAGAACTAAATACTTCTGGGACAACACTGGCTAACTGATTGAATAAAGCTGTAGTTAAAAATAAGACACTGATTTGATGGTGGCGGATATTGACAGCAAATTCTTCCGGGATCAGCAATACTGATTTAGTGATAATCACTAGCTTGGCTCCGGAAAGCAATGCTCCCCAAATCTCAAAGGTGGCTGCATCAAAAGCAATATTTGCGGCTTGAGCAACGCATTCATCAGCTGTTAACTGTATATAGTTGGTGTTTAACACCAGTCGATTGACAGCCTGATGAGTGACAGCGACTCCCTTGGGTGTGCCTGTAGAACCGGAGGTGTAAATCACATAAGAGAGGTTTTCTGTACTGGCTGTGCTATTGAGATTATCTTGATTTGCTTGGTCAATGCTGTGCCAGCCGGTGTCTAAGCAAATAACACGGGCTTGATGTTGAGGAAGAGATTCTACTAATTTCTCTTGAGTCAACAGCACTTTTACGTGAGTGTCTGTGAGCATAAAGCTTAAGCGCTCACCAGGATACTCAGGGTCAAGTGGCAAGTATGCCCCACCCGCCTTGAGAATCCCCAATAGTCCCACCACCATTTCTAAGGAACGCTCTACACACAAACCCACCAGTACATTTTCACCCACACCCAAAGATTGCAAGTAATGGGCTAATTGGTTAGCGCGACAATTCAACTGCTGGTATGTAAGATGTTGATCTTCATACACCACTGCTACAGCATTGGGAGTACGTTCAACCTGCTCCTCAAATAACTGATGAATACATTTATCTTGGGGAAAATCTACACCTGTATCATTCCACTCAACCAATAACTGCTGTTGCTCAACTTCTGTTAACAGAGGTAATTGCCAAATCTGCTCTTGAGGATTAGCTACAATGCCTTCAAGCAAGGTCACAAAATGCCCTGCCATGCGCGTGATTGTAGTCGCCTCAAACAAGTCAGTATTGTATTGCCAGCAGAGTTGCAACACTCCCTGAGCTTCCATCACCATTAAATTCAGATCAAAGTCTGCACCACGTTGATGTCCGAGCAAGTATGGCTCCATCTCAAGTACTTGCTCTTTACTGTGCAATGAATTTTCTGTTGGTTCGTACCAACGGTGTGCTTGCCAAGTGAAACTAACTTGACATAAAGGAGAACGACTAGGATCTCGTTCTGGCTGGAGTTGTTCTGCTAACAGAGAAAAAGGGTAATCTTGATGTTTTTGGGCTTCTCTAACTGTCTTGCTAATTTGAGCGAGAAATTCCGTGAATGTAGCGTTTTCCTGTACAGAAGTTCGTAAAACGGTTAGGTTAACGAAGTAGCCGACAATCTCTTTGAACTCTCTACCCCACCGACCTCTCATCGGGCTTCCTATGAGGATGTCTGTTTGATTAGTGTAGCGATAAAGTTGGACGTAAAATGCTGCTAACAAAATCTGATAAAGGCTTCTTCCAGAAGCTAGAGCTAGATGCTTGAGTTTTTGAATTAACTCTTCATCCAGCTTTGAAATATGTACTGCTCCTTGATAAGTCTGTACAGTCGGGCGGGGTTTGTCTGCGAGCAAATTCAAAATTGGCAATTCGCCGGCTAATTGTTGTTGCCAGTATTGCCACAGTTTTTCTCCCCTGGAACTGGATAGCATTTCTGACTGCCAGCGGACAAACTCTAGGTAAGATTTATTGCCACTCAAATAATCTGCTGCTGCTTCTGTCTGCTCTTGACTAACTTGTTCAATTTCATTAGCATACAAAGCTTGAAATTCACTCACGAGTAAATCAAAAGACCACATATCACCTGCGATGTGGTGCATTGTTAGCAAGAGAATGTGTTCTTGTGCTGAACGAGTAAATAAATTAACCCTCAAGACTGAATCTTTTTCTAAGTTAAAAGGTCGGTCTGTTATGGAAAATATTTTCTCTCTTAAGTGGTCTTCACTCCAATTGGTGGCGTCTATTAACTCAAGATTAAATTTATGTTGTTGATTAACTTGCTGAACGGGTTTCCCTTCATGAAGGGTATATGTGGTTCGGAGAATAGGATGATTTACAATAATTTTTTCCCATACACGATTGGCAGCAGCAATATTTAAATAAGAATTAATTTTGACAGTAATAAATATATTATAAGCAACACTCTCTGGAGCAATTTGGTAGATAAACCACATAGCTTCTTGACCAGAAGATAGTGGGTAAGTTATTTTTACAATTTTATCCATTAGAACTCCTTAAAATCCTGATAATCTTGGTTATAACAATATAAATAATGTGAAACTAGAGTCTTTATAACTCAAAAATTTTCCAAATTTAGATGAATTTACTCTCTTTGGTACTGTTATGATTTGACGGATCGTAACAGTTTTTATTGATTAAGACCTAGCTTGTTTTAGGAAGGTAAATTCTGCTCCTAGAGAATAAAACTAGCTAAATATAGTTACAGTGGATTCCAGGTTAATGAAGTACAGTAGCAAGAATCTGTAAACCAGTTTTTTAGATGTTTCGGATTAATAAAATCAATAGCCGTCGCAAGCAATAAGAATATTAAGCATTTTTATTCAATAAACAGATAATCTCAGTTTTTTCAATAAAATGCAATAGCAGTTAAGACAGCTAAGTGGACAGTTAAGACAGCTAAGTGGACAGTTAAGACAGCTAAGTGGACAGTTAAGACAGTTAAGTGGACAGTTAAGACAGTTAAGACATTTAAGCAAATAATAAAAATATTTAAAACAATTAATGAATATTAGTTACTAACTGTAACTTCTGTGTAGCTAGCTAGAAAATTACCCCACTCATGAGAGGTTAGAATAAAGTAGTTTTTGTCAATCAGTCAAAATACTTAAGATAAATTACCCAAAAATGTTACTCTGCTCCACTTAGTCCTTCCACCACTACCAACTTCTACTAGAAAACCAGTTTGTTGAAGTCTTCAGGAAGTCAATTTGGAGCTTTTTCCACCGTCACATTTTGAGAGTTTAATTAAGTTGAAAAGTCAGAAGCCAAATTCGTTCTTGGTCTGTGCCAAAATAACAGGAATCAACATCAAATAATCACAGTGTATATCAAAGATATGAGTCAAACACAACAAATCATTCCCACAGTGCGCCCTTGCAGAATCGACAGCGCCACAGCAAGAGATCCAGTGGATTTAGTAGTTGTCATCGATACTAGCCCTTCGATGAAAGATGAAGCTTGGAACCTTAGTAATGCTGCTGCCGCCGCTATTACTACCGCCTCTTCTAGTTGTCCTTGCGATTTGAGAGTGATTTGGCTTGGCATCGAAGGTACTTGGAAAGGGACAAATTTTAATCGGACAGTACGGGATTATCTTTTGACAGAGTGCCAAATTTCCAAGGGAGATCTCCGAGCCAGAAAGCGAGGACAATTACCTGATGCGGGGGCGCAAGAAGATGCCGCTCGAACTGTAGAAGATATCTCAACTCATTTTGATTGGCGACTGGGCGCAACCCGATCAATTTTCTATTTGGGAGATGAAGCCCTCGAAGCTGGAGGAGATAGAACCGAAGAGAAAGATGTTATCGCTGCCAATAAAGCGATCGCCAAAGCTCAGCAGGCAGAAGTGAAGGTTCATACTTATTTTGGCACGACCAAGAGCAAATTTAAAGACAGTTTGCAGCAAGAATACGCCAGATTAGCTAAAGAAACAGGCGGACAAGCTTTTACCGATCGCGATTCTATTGGTGGCTTTACAGAGGTTCTTCAAACAGTAATTTGCAATAGCCGTCCAGTTGGGATTCAGTTAGAGATCCAGCAGCCACTACCGTGTTTTGAGTTAAGGAGCGATACTCAGCCATTAGCGGTGCAGGGGTCAGAAACTATTGCGATCGTAGCGTCTAACTGTTACTCAAATGTCACCTTCAGAAATTTAACAGCCGTTGTATCGGCATCGCTAAAAACCGATGGAACTCCCATTCCCAATTTAGCCGATGGAACGCCAGGCGTTACGATTAAACCATCTCCAGAAATAGCCTTTGGTGACCTACTTCCCATTGGTTCTCATAACTCTACATCTACTGGAGAAGTATTGAGGGAAATAGTCATAGAAACCAATAGTTCTAATAGTGCAGACTATACCCTGAAAATTGAATACTCCTATCAGGCAGAGTTTAATTTTCAAGGTGGCGATGACTTTGCATTAGGACTTTCCCAATGAATTTGTAGGGTTGGAATTAGAGTTAAGCATTTCAAAATTTTTCGATGTACCACCTAGATTTTCCATCGCCCCTGCCCCTATTCTTTGGAATTCTGTAATTGACTTCGTATATCTGCCCATTTAACCCCTGCGAGGCTGGGGAAAACAACATGAGCGGCTCCAACTCGTTCAACTGGGCCAATACCTACCGCCCACATCCCGGCAGCTAGAGCCGCCTCAACGCCTGCTGCGGCATCTTCTACAACCACAGATTGCGCTGGCTCGATTCCTAACTCTTTAGCAGCATACAAAAACAAATCTGGTGCTGGCTTGGGTTGCTGTACACTATAACCGTCAGCGATCGCATCTATTTTATTGCCAATACCCAATCGCTCAATCACTGTGTGGGCATTTTTACTCGCTGAACCAATAGCTATTTTAATCCCGGCTTGCCGCAGTTCATCCAAAAGTGCGATCGCTCCTGGTAACAAATCCTTAGAGGTCATATTTTTTAGCAATTCCACATAGTAGCGGTTCTTGCGCTCCATCATTTCCTCGATTTGTGCTTCCGAATACCGTCTATCCCCAATAATCAGCATTAGCGAAGCACGACGGGATACACCCCGCAGCGCTTCATTAGCTTGGCGATTAAACGCTAGACCCTGTTCATCCGCTAGCTTCTGCCAAGCTAGATAATGAAGTTCTGCTGTATCTGTCAGCACACCATCTAAATCGAAGATGACTCCTTCGATGTTGGGGGAGTGGGGAGTGGGGAGTGGGGAGTGGGGATTGGGGATTGGGGATTGGGGATTGGGGACTGGGGAGTCGGGATTGGGGATTGGGGATTGGGGATTGGAGATTGGGGATTGGGGATTGGTTATTCCTCTTGTCTCCTCATCCCTTGTTCCCTCCTCCCTACTCCCTACTCCCCACTCCCTATTCCCCACTTCCTGATGCAAATCAAAGTCGTACCATAAACCCTGCCAGTGCAATTTAAACTTCAGGCGTGTCCAGTTAGCGGGCAGATGGGGGTTGGCTACGGGGCAATTTTCGCTCAAGTGGATGCCACCGAAGCCAAAAATTACAGCTTGCCAAAGGCCGCCAGCAGTGGCACCATGAATTCCATCGCTGGTGTTTCCTCGATTATCTTCAAGATCCACCATTGCGGCCTGGATAAATAGTTTGTAAGCTTCGGTGGATATATTCAAATCTGAAGCTAAGATGGCGTGAACTGCGGGGCCGAGGGACGAACCATAGGTAATATCAGTGCGGGGTGCGTAGTAATCCCAGTTTGTCTGCAATGCTTTTTCGCTGTGGGGAAAATCTGCTGATTGTCGCATTAAATAAAGCAGCATTAAGACATCTGGCTGTTTGAGTACTTGATATTTGTTAGTTTTCTCAATACCCAAGATGGCTTGCATGGAGCGATCGCGCCCTTGATAATCTGCTAAGTTAATATCTTCCAATTGAAAAAATCCTTCAAACTGCTCGATTAGTTCTGTTGATGGGTCGTAAAACAACAAGATTTTGGCGATGATGTCTTGCCAGTGGTTTTGCTGTTCTGAAGTCAGTTGCAGTTTTTCTTCTAATTCCCTGGCTCGTTCTGGGTATTTGTGAGCCAACCAATCATAAACTGCGATCGCCTTTTCTAGATGCCATTGCACCATACGGTTTGTAAAGGCGTTGTTGTGGACGAGTTCATGGTATTCATCGGTTCCAATCACTCCCCGAATTTCATACTTTTGGCTTTCAGAATTGAATTCCACGCGGCTACCCCAAAAGATGGCGGCATCCAAAATAATCTCTGCGCCGCACTTTTGCATCCATTCATCATCCCTAGTGGCTTGCCAGTAGTTCCAAACAGCGTAGGGGATATCTGCATTGATATGAATTTCGCGATCGCGGCACCAAATCCGCACGTCTTCACCATAAAAATCAGTGGGAAGTGACCAACGTGGTGTTACTTCATCTCCGGTAACAGCGCTTTCCCAAGAAAACATTGCTCCTTTATATCTGTAATGAGTCGCCTTGCGTCTAGCTCCTGGTAAAGTGTGCCAACGGTAACTGAGTAAATTGCGGGCGATCGCTGGTTGGGTAAACAGAAAAAAGGGCAACATAAAAATTTCTGTATCCCAAAAAATATGACCGCGATAGCCAAACCCCGAAAGAGTTTTAGCAGGAATGCTTACTTTGTCATCATGCCGTGGGCTAGCAATCAGCAACTGAAACAGATTGTAGCGAACAGCAAAAGCCGCTGTGATATCCCCCTCGATCGCGATATCGCTTTGTTGCCAAACCTCATCCCATGCCTGTTCACTGGCTTTTAGTAGTGTTGCGTAGTCTGGCAAGTCCGCGAGTTTTTCTTGAGCTGCTGAAACTGGTGTTTCAATCTCCCGCGAAGTAAAAACCGTCACGAGTTTTTCCACCGTTACAGTCTGTTGCGCTTTAACCAGAAAGGTGGTGCTTAGGGTGGGATAACCAGGTGCAGTATTGACTTGCAAAGATGCTTCCGCCCCGAATATTGTGATTTTAGCTGCCATACCCAGTTCAATTTGGGAGTTGCGGGTGCGGCGTTGCAACCAAATACCTTCGTCAGTCTTGCCTTGGTCTAGTCCTTCCCAGTGATTAAAACCTTGATTTTCTGTATAGCCATTAATGCTTCCCTGAACTTCAATTAACCCATCGAAATCTACCGGTGTTAGCTGACAGCGTTGCCCTAACACATGCTCATCTGCAAAACTGACAAAGCGTTCAAAGTAGATATCTATGGTTTTCCCACTGGGAGAACGCCAACGCAAAGAACGGCTGACAAGTCCCTGATGTAGATTAAGCTTTCGCTCATAATGTAATATCTCACCTTGGTCCAGACGGAAGCGATCGCCATTTACAATTACTACCAAAGGTAACCAGTCAGGGCAATTAACTAGTTCCGTGTACATCACCGGCACATCGTCATAGACACCGTGGATAAAAGTAGCCGGCAATGCATGAGGATAACCTTCTTCAAAACTGCCCCTTGTTCCCAGGTATCCATTGCCGATTGTAAAGACAGTTTCTTTGGAGTGCAATTGGTCAGGGTCAAACTGGGTTTCGGTTAATATCCAGTCTGTGTAGATAAAGTGGCGGGAATGACCTTTTGTTTCCATTGTGTGTTGGTGGGGAGTGGGGAGTGGGGAGTGGGGAGTGGGGAGTGGGGAGATGAGGGAG
>NZ_JACJSJ010000214.1 GCF_014698115.1 Nostoc sp. FACHB-973 | reverse complement strand
CAACACTAGTATGCAATTTCTTCTCCCCCTGCCTCCCCTGCCTCCCCTGCTCCCCCTGCTCACCCAAGGGATTGATTATTTTTTTATTTGGAAGTCCCTAATGTCTCAGAGCAGCGTTTAATAGCGATCGCTGCTAGCATAACTTTGGCAGAAACTTCTGAGAGTTTGTTTGAAAACTCAGCAAGTATACTCAAAAGCTCTCGCTAAACCTCTGTTACTGAAATTATTTAATTAACGTCCTATGAATTGGAGTGCTGCATTACCAACTTTTTTTATCACCTTAAGAGAAGGCGTTGAAGCCGCTTTAGTTGTGGGAATCGTCTTCGCCTGTTTACAGCAAGCTCAGCAACAAAAATTGCAGCGTTGGGTTTACTTCGGAGTTTTGGGCGGTATCTTAGCGAGTTTTGTATTTGGTTTGCTAATTCATGTAGGATTACAAGGATTGCAGACATCTAAGCAGCTCTATGCACCCGTGTTCAAGCAACTTTTTGAGGTTGGATTAGGCGTAATTGCGATCGCCATGCTCAGTTGGATGCTAATTTGGATGACACGACAAGCACGATTTCTCAAAGCTGAGATTGAAGGTTCTGTCAAAAATGCCTTGGGCGAAAACGATAGCGCAGGTTGGGCGATTTTTAGCTTAATTTTTATTGCTGTGTTTCGTGAAGGTTTAGAAACAGCTTTGTTTATCGTCGCTAAATTTCAAGAAGGTTTGACACCTGTTTTGGGTGCAATGGGAGGATTAGCGATCGCCGTTTTCATTGGGATGCTGCTGTTTAAATGGAGCATCAGAATTAATTTAAGCCGATTTTTCCAGGTAATGGGCGTGTTGCTGCTGCTGATTGTCTCTGGGTTGGTAATTTCTGCCCTGCGCCATGTTGATGCTGCGGCGATCGCTTTTAGCCAAATCAACCCTGAAGTCTTAGGCCTTTGCGGACAAGGAAACACATCTTGTCTTTTAGGCCCCCAAATTTGGGACTTCTCAACCATCTTACCTGACCGGCAGTTTCCTGGTATTTTGTTGAAAACTTTATTTGGCTACACCCAAAAACTGTATTTAGTTCAAGCTGTCGGGTATCTCCTTTTTTGGATAACCATAGGCGGTCTTTATTTCCGCAGTCTCAGCCAACCCACACAATTAATTCGTAATTCGTAATTCGTAATTCGTAATTATAGAAAAATACAGTTCAGTTAAGGATTTATTCCTTCTCTTTGCTTACTTGGCAATTTGTTTGAAAATTAACTTTTACAAAGAAGTTTAGCCTTAAATGAACCGTATTTAATTCTATAATTCAATTACGAATTACGAATTACGAATTACGAATTATTTTGATCGATGTCATTAATATTTATTCCTCCATTTGTACAACAAATTAACAGCAAAATTGCCCGTGAGGCTGGTGTTAATTTGTCTGTGCTACGCCTCGATGTTATGCATCCGTGGGTTAATGGGAATAAGTGGTTTAAGTTGAAATATAACCTTTTGGAGGCGAAGCAGAAAAATTTCACGAGGCTGCTTACCTTTGGCGGCGCTTATTCCAATCACATCTATGCAACCGCAGCAGCCGGTAATCTTTTGGGATTTCATACCATTGGCGTAATTCGTGGCGAAGAAAAGTTACCTCTGAATCCGACGCTGAGTTTCGCTGTACAGCAGGGTATGGAACTGGTGTATCTCTCACGCCAGATGTATCGACAACGCAACACAGCAACGCTAGATGAATATCTGCGACAGCGTTTCGGCGAGGTGTTTATCATTCCTGAAGGCGGTAATAATTTAAACGGCGTGCGGGGTTGCACAGAGATAATTAGTGAAGCGATGCCTACGGCTGGCTACGCCTTTGATTATATTTGCGTAGCCTGCGGTACGGCTACAACATTGGCTGGGATTGCGCTTTCGTTGCATGAAGGACAAAAAGCGATCGCTTTTCCTGTGTTGAAAAATGGCGCTTTTCTGGGAGAAGAAATCGAAAATCTATTGACAAATTACCTCGCCTCTGGATTACCAACTCCATATACTTCTCCCGCTTCTTGGGAATTAATGTGTGATTATCACTTCGGCGGCTATGCAAAGGTGAATCAGGAGTTGCTACGATTCAGCCAGGAGTTTGGCGAGGCGCACGGCGTACCTCTTGATTACGTATATACTGCAAAAATGTTTTATGGAGTGATGGATTTATTAGAGCAGGGATTTTTTGGTGAAGGCAAAAGTTTGCTGCTGGTACACACAGGCGGCTTACAAGGTAATGTTGGTGTGGAAAAAAGGTTGCAATAGAAATGCGATCGCTTAGAAAAGTCGTTCTTTTCCTATTCTTATTTGCGCTTTTGTGTGAGAAAAAAATATTAATGTAAGAGGTTTGGTTTTTGTAGAAAAACACAAGTAATTAAATTAAATTACAATATTTGATTGTACAAAAATTCAATAGTTTTTGCAATTTATACTATTAGTATATTTCTTGAAGCTATATAAATGAAAAACAAATTATTTCTTAATTGGATACTTATACTAAGTATGATAATATTATTTACTTGTAGTATTATCAGACATGAACTATTTCAATCAACTGCTTTTGACTTAGGTATATTTGATCAAGCAATTTATTTAATTAGTATAGGGCAGTCTCCTATATCTTCTTATTTGGATTTTCATATTTTAGGAGATCATGCAGCCTTTATATTTTATCCTTTAGCTTTACTCTACAAAATATACCCCAGTGTTTACTGGCTATTTGCAGTACAAGCCTTTGCTTTAGCTATAGCGGCTTTACCCCTATGGTATTTAAGTCTTCAAGCTGGATTAAAAGAGAATCAAGCACTTGCAATAGGAGTATCATATCTCCTATATCCTTTAGTTTTTAATGTAAATTTATTTGATTTTCATCCAGAAGTAATAACTGTACCATTTTTTTTAATAGCAGTCTTAACTGCTAGAAGTAACCATATTTGGTGGTTCTGTTTTAGCATCTTCGTAATATTTATATGTAAAGCAGTATTAACTTTAACAGTTATTGCAATGGGAGTATGGTTATTAGTTTTTGAAAAGAAGCGTTTATACGGAACAATTGGTATTATTACTGGTATGTCGTGGTTTATAATAGCTACTAAAGTAGTTGTACCTTTTTTTGGTAGTGAAACAGCTTCAGTAGAAAGACAGTTAGGAAAATATTCTTATTTAGGAAGCTCATTCTTAGAAGTATTTAAAACATTACTTTTGAATCCAAAAATTATATTAGAAAATATTTTTTCATTAGCTAATCTCGAATACTTAGTTTTATTAATAATACCTTTAATATGGGGACTTTCTTTTCAAAATTTTAAAATTTTGATAGCTGCTATTCCTTGCTTAGCCCTTAACATTTTAGCTGACTATTCACCTCAGAAAGATTTAATACACCAATATTCTCTCCCAATCTTACCATTCTTAATGCTTGCTGTTATCTCAACTCTTGCAGCAGGTAAAGGCTGGTTAAAAAATAAAAAAGCAATTATCTTATGGTCTGTAATAACTTTTTTAGCTTTAGCAAAATTTACTTATTTTGGGGGAAGATATTTAAATTCTATAGATAATTGGCAAGCTGCTAAAGAAGCTATTACACAAGTTAAAACTAAAGGCAGTGTGTATACAACAATACAGATTTCTCCACATTTAAGTCAACGAAAGTTCATAAAAGTTGTTAATAATGATTCTTCAATAATTGATTTAAAAACTTTTGATTACATATTACTTAATGTCCGCCATCCTGGTTTAGGAAGTACTCCAGAAGTAGCTACTAAACTAGTCAATCAAATCAAAAATAATCAAGATTTTTATTTAACATATCAACAAGATGATGTATATGTATTTGTCAAAATTTAATTAGTTAAATAAAACCCTGATATTAAATTTTTTAGTTGACAAATCAACAGAAAATTGAAAAAAGAATGTTAAAAAACTCTTGAATAAAAATATCATTTTGTTGCTACACCTATAATGTGAGGACTAACAATCGACAATCCAGCTTCAAAATTCTCATAATTGACGCTGGTAAAACCAGCCTTTTCTAAGGCTATCCAAGTTTCTCTATCTGGATGACAATTATCAGCTAAAATTTTCCAAATCGGACTAATTGTATTTTGCATTTTTCGCAATAAAGTTCCTTGAGGTGCGGCGATGTGTTCAATAAATAATAAGCGTCCGCCTGGTTTGAGTACTCTTAAAATTGCTTGTAATGTATAGTTGATATTCGGTACTGAGCAAAAAAGTAAGGTAGTGACAACGGTATCTATGCTGTTATCTTCAGCATCTAGCCATTCAGCATTACCAATGCGGAGGTCGATATTTAAACCGAGTTTTTTTGCTTGTTTTTGGAGATAGGAATGCATCTCTAAGTCTGACTCCATTCCTATTAAGTGAATATTTTGAGGATAGTAGGGTAAGTTAGAACCATCTCGTGGACTAATTTCTAATACTTTACCTTGGAGATTGGCAAAAAGAGATCGTTTGCGATCGCCTAGAACTTTATCATAGACGCTGCTACGTTGAGCCATCATCCAGGCAAAAAAGTTTTTACCCAAGTTCGCATAAATTTGGGTTGGTAGTTCTCCACAAATTTGGTTTACACTCATCATCCACTTCCTAATTTTTGAGGCTATAAATTGGTGTGCCAAGTAACCATTTATAGCCTCAAGATATAATATTTATTTTTGTCGCACTTCACCCACTTGACTCACCTGATTGGGTGATTTTCATCAATTTGTGTATTCGGGGTGCGTTAGCCTCCGGCGTAACACACCCTACATCTTACTTACTCTCGCACAATCCAAAATCTAAAATTTAAAATTGTATCACCCATGAAGATTGGCTTGTTCTTGCAACCAGGGATCTACAGGTTGTCCATCTTTACGGCGTAATTCAATTTCCACTGCTATCACTTGTTTTGAACCAGGAGGCGCAGGTTTTTGATGGAAAATAATATCATAATCTAGTGGATTGTGTTTACGTTCTTTCAACCATTCCTGTACTTTGGTTGTGGCAAAGAATGATTGTCCTTGCTCAAACATTCGGGTAATCTGCATTTGCAGTGTATAAGGATTGATACGACTCATTTCCTACCGCCTTTTTTTTATTGAAGAAGAATTCAGAAATCAGAATCCAGAAATCAGAATTAAGAGTCTGGCAAATTGTAACTGGTGTGGTATTTCAGTGTTTATTTATCCGCCAACCATACTCTAATACACAACTGAATTCTCACGACTCAAGCCTTTATTCTATTTCGATAAATTTTAGCCCATACCCCACTCCCACTCCCTATTCCTCACCCCCCAATCTTCAGTAGATAATGTAAAAAATTAGATATCCCAAAAGTAGTAGTTACTGAGATATCAACTGTGACAGGATGAACTCAATGCCTACCCTTTAGTATATTTCACCAGATTACTACTTAATTTTGTTATAGATTGGAGAGAGGCACGCCGCTTCAAGAACTGACCAAAAGATTGAGATGGTTGTTATGAAGAGCAAAAATCAAGCTATTTTCGCTTTATTTGTCAAAAGCGCTATTATCTTTTTACCTTTACTACTACCTGCTAGTATTGCTAGTGGACAATCCGCGCCACTGTCCAAACCAGCAATAACTCCTAGTGCGGTGTTATCAAATCAGGAACGCGAAGAATTAACGCGATTACGAGCCGAAAAGCAAGTTCAATCTGATTTAAAGAGAGCTTTTAGCCGTACAACTATTTTAATTAATATCTGGCTAGTTATATTAAGTTTATTTCCGTTGGCGATCATTGCTTTACTTTGGCTATTACGACGAGCCATCATCCGCGAAGTTGTTGATAGAGCAATGCAACAATTAGAGGGAGTAGAAAAATTACAAAATCAGCTAACTACTGTTAAGCAAGATGCAGAAAATCTGATTCAAGAATCTAAAAAAATAAATTATGACTTAGAACAGGAAACTACTGCTCTCCAACAAAAAATTAAAAATCAAGCAGAAAGTTTATCTGTTGTCACATCTGATATAGATTTAGTTAAAGCAGAGATATTAAATAGATTAGAAGCTGAAATTCAAAAGTCTCAAGAAAATTTAGAATCTTTAGAATCAAAATTTGCTTCTGGGTTATCTAAGTTAGAGTTGGAGGCTCAACGGCAAAGAGATTTAGCACTGGAAAATCTCGTAAAATTAGCATCTAGTTTGTCTGAAGAACTATCTACTTTAAAGTTGGGTATACAACAACAGCAAGAATTAGCCGTTGCTGATTTAGAATTATCAAAGTCTGAGTTCACATCTCAACTTTCTGGATGGCAATCTGATGCTCAACAGCAAAAGGATATCATTGTTGAGAGTTTAATTAAATTGCAGTCGGAATTTGCTGCTCAATTATCTCAGCTAGAAATAGATGTTCAACAGCAAAGAAATGTCACGGTTGAAAAATTAGATAATCAATTAAAATCTCAACTATCTGAATTACAGACGGATGCTCAAGAGCAAAAAAATAAAATTATTGAAAATTTAACAGCATTGCAATCAGAGTTTGCTGTTCAATTATCTCAATTACAAGTAGACGCTCAAAAATCTAAAGAGTTAATCATTGAGAATTTGGAAAAATCTGGTTATGAGTTTACTTCGCAATTCTCAGAATTACAATTCAATGCTCAACAGCAAAAGATTCTGATTTTAGAGAAGCTAGAAAAGCTAGAAACAGAGTTTGTTTCGCAGCTATCTGAGTTACAATTGGATGCCCAACAAAGAAAAGATATCATTCTTCAGGAATTGATTGAGATGACATCTGCATCTATTCCAGAGGAAGTTGAAGAAACAAAAGAAGAACAGCCACAAGAACCGGAATTCAGCGCTGATGAGTATGTAAAGCAGGGAGATACGCTGTTTTCCGAAAGACGTTATGAAGATGCGATCGCCATTTACAACGAAGCAGTTAAAATTCAACCTGATGACTCTGTTATTTGGTTAAAACGCGGCTTAACTCTCGGAAGATTGAAACGCTACAAAGATGCGATCGCCTCTTATGACCGAGCTATTCAGATACAACCAGATTATCATCAAGCTTGGTGCGATCGCGGTGTCGCTTTTGGTAATTTACAACAGCATCAGCAAGCCTTTGCTTCATTTGATAAAGCTACACAAATCAAGCCTGACGATGCAGTTGCTTGGTTGAATCGCGGTCTTTCTCTAATAGCATTAGAACAATATGAAGAAGCAATTACATGTTTAGAAAAAGCCCTAGAGTTACAACCAAATTCTCCCAAAATATTGGATAAATACGGTTATACTCTAGTAAGACTCGGACGCGATGACGAAGCGATCGCTAGTTTTAATAAGGCATTAGAAATTAAGCCAGATTATGCCAGCGCTTATTACAACAAAGCAGCTTGTTATGCACTCCAAAGACAAATAGAACTATCTTTAGTAACTCTGCAACAAGCAATCGAACTGAATCCCAGATACAAACAAGAAGCAGCAACGGATCTAGATTTTGACGATATTGCCAAAGATCAGCGCTTTCAGCAATTAATTGGAATATCTGACAGAATTCAGAAGTCAGAAGTCAGAAGTCAGGAATAATTTGTGTACTTTACACTTGTTGAAATCCACTGTAAAAACCAACAAAATAGGACTTACGCATTGACAATAAATACTAAATATGAATAAGTCAGGACTTATGCAAAATTCTGAAAAAACGAACCGCATTCGCGTTAGCGTCTCCCCTTGGGAGAAGGACGCAAAGGACACATTCGCGCAGCGTCTCGCAGAGAAGAAATAAGAGTTTCAGAGAGTTTTTGCGT
>NZ_JACJSJ010000213.1 GCF_014698115.1 Nostoc sp. FACHB-973 | reverse complement strand
TTCAAGCTAGAGCAGAGAAGGGAAATTACAGTACACAACGTATAAGATTTAACTCTAACTCTTCTCCTTAATTGTTTGTTACATAGTTATAAATTTTCTCCACGACTTACTTACATTCATTTTGATGAACTGAAAAATATCTCGTAAAACCCCCTTACATCACCCCAATTCCCCCAGTTACCCCAAGTCGATCTGCGGCGTGGGGTAACTGGGGTGACCTTATTGACACTATTCTCAATATTTTTTTGGTGAAGTCTCCGAAAATTTGGGATTTTTGGGGGGGGACTTCACCACTAATAATGGCTTAAACATAGGGTTTTCAGACGTTGCGATCGCGTTTGGATACTGTGAATCAACCAATCACAAACGCTTCCCTAAGATAGGCGCACTTCTCGCCAGCAAACTTGACCTTGCCACTGAGCGATCGCACCTTTCTTCTGCTGCACAGCCGAAACAGTACTTAACATTGCTTAGTCAATCCTAAATATCCCTGTTTTGTCATTCTGGGAGAACCTAATCGCTGAAAGCCTTTGAGAGCTTTAATCTTCAGGTTTTGGCTACAAACTTTAGTTACTGTTAGAAAATAAAGGCTCAAAGCTTGATTAAATCAAAGTTTCAAAATCTTGCTTCGATTATTGTTTTCCGAGAGTGACTAAACAGGGATATCAACCTCACGAGCAGCGGCTCGTACTAGCATCTCAAGTTGGGCGAATTCCCCCAAGGTCAAAAACCCATGCAGTTCCGAATAAGAAGCGATTTCCATTTCACCCAAAATATCCTTAATTACCTCCCAACTTGGATTGGGGGATTCCAGGATACAAGCGATCGCTTCTGAGGCTAAAACCTTGGAATCTTCTGAAGATGGCACAGAGTCCGATTGACCCGCACCACTTTCTAGCTTTTCCGCACAACTTGGGGAGCTACCCGCCCCACTTTGGGAGCTAACCGCCCCAGTTTCGCCCCAGTTCCCGCCCCATTCTTCCTTGCCTGGTAAGACTTCCGCCCCACCCGCCCCAGTTTGGGTTACATATTCTTCTTTTTCCATTGGAGAAGAAAGTAAATCAATTTTCATATCTTCCTTTTCAATGTTTTCTCCAGAATTAGAAAAACTGGGGCGGGTGGGGCGGGTTGCTTGCTGTGACTGGGTTTCTGGGGCGGGTAGTGGGGCGGGTATGGGGCGGGTTGACTCTAAAGTGGGGCGGGTAGCTTCTAAAATACCAATGCCTTTCAGTATTGGAATCTGTTTTTTCCGAACATCACAGTACCTACTTGCGATGACTGCCTTGGGGAAGAGTTGAGCGATTCGAGCGCTGACTTGGTTGATACCCTTCACGTTTTTGTCGCTGGGTCGCACTTGGTCAATCCACGTCCTGCGGTTGTTTTCATCTATAGTCAATGTGCCGTTCTGCTGATACCAATTCTCCAGCAACATCCACAAAGCGCTTACTGACATCTCGCCGCCTTCGACGTAGCCCAGTTTTTCATCTTCAATGAAATTAAACAGATGATTATTTTCCTTCTGAAGGTTGCGGAAAGCGTCGGTTGTGCATTCATAATCGATACCTGACTCTATAAGGTTATTAAGAGCCTTTAGGATTCTATTTAAGAATGCAGGAGCTAATTTTGTTCTAATGAAATCTTGGTCGTAGCGGAATCGAGGGTCGCCTTTTATCTCGTTTAGATTATTTGGATCAGGATTATCTACAAAGGTTTTCTTAAATTCTAAAATTGCAATTCTGTCTTTGATTGCTTGTATTACGCCTTGAAAAGCGGGAGTCTCGTTTAAGTTGAAAATACCTATTGCGTTAGAAGAAAATTCTATATGGTCTTTCCCTTTTTGTTCGCAATGTAATGTATCTCCAGTGACAAATAATTTTAAACTTTGAAGTCTATCAATCCTAGATGTTTGTGGGTTTTCAGAAGCCCAGTTAACTCGACTATATATAAGTGGGGCTAGTCCGAATTTTCTGCCTTCGTCATAAGATTGAAAGTCACCCAAAGAAACAGAAGTTAATCCGTTCTTTCCATAAATGGTTGATACACATTCGCGCAGAGCATCTTTACCATTAGAACCAAGACCAATTGCAAACATTGCTTTTACCTCTCTCCCTCTAAATTTTCTAACAGTTTGAAGGTCAAGGGATGCAGCAATATTTCTCAGAAATATTTCTTGTTGTGGCTTGTCTAAACAAGCTAAAAGTTGCTCACAATATGTATCGTCAGCATTAGGGTCATATTCAATTAGCGGTTCATAAATGAAGTAGTCCTGGGGCGTATGCGGGTCTAATCTTATTGTAAAATCCCTGCCTTCCCACTCAACCCTGACTATCCCATTAGTGCAATTTACGCCAGGAGGATTGATTAGTTCTGGGTCAATTTCTGTCCCCATTTTTACCCATTCCAAAACCTTTTTGACTGAACTGGGCGAAGCATAAGGACAAGTTTTTTTACCCTGCTCGTTCTCGACCACAAAGGAATTGCAAAAGTCGTAGATTCTTTTGCGCTCTGCGGAATCTGGAGAGTGTTTATAGTGGTTGCCAGTGTGGAAGTAAAGCTTATCAGCAGCACAAATCCAATTCTTATCTCCGTAGAGAGCTTGAAAAGCTTGCTGAGTAAAGGCTACAACAGGATTTTGGCTATCACCACTATCAATGACATTTACCTCTGCCTGTTGCGATCGCTCTGCGACGGCAGCGTGGATCTGCTTTTCTAATTTATGGATAAACTCTATTACATCCATCTGTGCCAAGATTTCTTTAATATCACTTGATTTATATGGTAAATCGGGGCAGATGTCGTGAGGGTTAATTCCAATAAATGCAATCCCCACCTCGGCGGCGCAGTCCTGGCAGGTCTGGAGTTTCTTTAAACCAGTGTCGTCAGCATCATGCAAAAAGATGATTAATCCTATACCTGAATCTTTGATAAGTTGGTATTCTGGCAGGATTGATTTTTTGTCCCAGGCACTACCTTGGAAGGTAAATCCAGCTAGCCCATGCTCTCGACCAATTTCTACGCACCCCTCCCCTTCGTGTTGGAGTAGGGCCGGGGTTCCTTGTACAGATTTACTAGCAGCGATCGCTTCATCAATGCGGTAAGCTTGCCAGGGTTCATCCCCTTTTCTCATCTCTGGAGTGCCATCTGGAAGCCTGTGCCATTGGCGGAAGGATTTATCTTTTCCCTTCTCTTTGATGTAATCCGCCCATTCATAGCGAATTACCCATTGGGTTTGTGAGTAAGGATAGATTGTTTGTGTTGCATTCCCTGGTATTCCCTTTGGGAGCTTGCAAGTTATGTTTTGAGTTTGGGGTATGTCAGTCGCCGCTTGGGTCAACATCACCAGTGCTAATTCACCATCTGGAATTGGCGCACTTTTGGGCAAGATTCTCTTGGGCTTCGCAGCCAAACGGTTTAGGGATGGAGTGTAATTAGCCCCTGCTCTTAGAGCCACCACTTCAGCCCAGGGTTTAATCGCCTCTCTGATGTCCTTACACTCACAATTATTGAAGCATCTGTACTTCCCGGTTTCTGGGACAATAGATAAGTCATTCCCGCCACAAACTGGGCAGATGTATTTATTTTTCTCTCTGGCTGGTTCTAACTGGTCTACAAAATTGCGAATATCAAAGGAGGCGAGTGCTTGCTGATTGGAGAATTGTGCAACCATTACGCGATACCTCCTTGAACATTATTTAATTTTTGACAATTGCTTAAGACATAAGTTGGCGATTGTTTCGGTTGAGCCAGTGCATAGTTAGGCTGATGAAAGCGATCGCAGACTGTAAATTCTTCTATTGAATAGCACCAGTCTGGTTTACCGCAGTGGGGGCAAGCGTTAGCAATAGTTGCGAATAGCAGCTTGCTGGTAGTATCAGTATGAAATAGCTGTTTTTTTGACACTTTACAAATCCTCCATTATGTGTGTTGGAGGAATTGGAGCTATCCCGTGGCAGTAATTTTCTAGTACAAACGTTCAAAAATCTAATTTGCTAAAATTCTTGAAACACTCTTTACATCTGGTGAGCCAGTATTACATTGGCTTTACACCTGATCGTGTAAGATAAAATTACTATTAGGGATACTAATTAGGCTGCGAAACCCAATCCCCAATTCCAATGGAATTAATTTTGAAAGCCCCGTTGTCCACACTGGACGAAGGGGTTTTCAACTTTTAGCCTATTTGTATTGGGCTAACCAAGCCCTAACAAACTCGATTACTTCCCCCTCTTGAATCACAAACATAGTACCTTTTCTCCTAAGAGCCAGAATTCTCATACTTCCCACGGACGAATATAAATGTTCATTGAGATTTGAAGCCGCTCTAGTAGGAGGCCATAGGGCTAAAACTTTTGCTGTTGGCGTTTTTGTAGCTTCACGAGAAGACATTGCGAACAAGTCTCTGTTTTTGTTAAGCCACTTTTCGTAATCAGCCAACTCAAGTAGTGGACAAGGTTTCCAGGTTGTCAAACCATTCTTATCCTTCTTTCTGAGTTGTAAAGCTTCCCTGGCTTCGTTGTAGACTACCTCCCTATCTCCTATCGAACGAATGGAGATAAACAGGTGAGTTGTTCGTGGAAATCTAATAAACAAGTCAATAGGGTTTTTCTCTCCTCCCGGAAATGGAAAGATTTCTATCCCCTGGCTTTTAAACTCTTGTAAAAGTAGGTCGGTTAATTTTTCCAACCGTGCAAGTTTTTGAATGATCACCAACGGTTTGTAAGCCAATGCAAAAGCAGCCCAGGCAGCCGGATTAATGAAGCTGCCAGATACCAGCGCAGTACCACCAACTGCTAGAGCAACAGTGGAGTAGTAATTTTTCGTCTCCCTAATCCACTTTAATGCTGCTTCGTTATGCAGCGGGAGTTGAAAATCGCTTTGTGGGTCTTTCACGGCTAACATTGGCAGCATCAAAATTAATGATGTGAAATTAATACGGGCTGTACTGATACTAATGCTTGACACTGCATTTCTGAACTAATAGCCATTTGTTAGACTCTTTATCCAGTGCAGGCAGTATCAAACGTTTTATATAGTCATCGTCATACTGGTTTGTTTTGATTAGTCTGTTTATGTTCTGCGATCGCTTTTCAGCTTCACAGCGATTTTAGCGCAATGTTGCAACATCAAGTTAGTGAGACACCTCTTTTACTCAGATACTCTTTAATTGCTTCTTCAACCGCGTCTGTAATCTGAATTTCCTGATCCGTGCAGTAGAGGCGAAACTTTTTAGCTATATCTTTTGATATTAAAGCGGTTATTTGTGAATAGTCTGGATTATTACGTCTCCCCATGCCATTACTCATAAGATTTATTGCTTCATTTTACTGTTGCAATAACAAAACATCATTTAACACGCTGTTGCAACAACACAATATTGCGTTAACATAACATTAGCAAGCCAAAAAACGACGCAGAACAGAGGTGATAGAAGCCGGAAAGCGAAGTGATGGCAAGCCCCAAACTGGATATTTGGATTTATCGTGATTTGCCTAAAAATCAACGCCAAGCCAGAAAAAATAAGACTTTCACCAATCATCGGAACCATGACAGCTATATATTCCAATGCCAAAAACTGGCTAGTTCAAGCAGACTTGTTAGCCAAATCCGGGCTAACTGACCTTATCGCCGGAAAAGACTCAGGTGCAGGGTATGGCAAGGCAATCATCGGTGATTTTTCGATCATGATGCCTGCCGTATACTCACTTGTTCGCAACCGCAACATCATGCACCACGAAACCATCTCAAAAGATGGGGCATGGGTGCGTTATGTACAAGGAACGCGGCTTGACTTAAAAGATGTTCAATTCTTTTGGGGCAGTGCGGCTCTCGCTCAAAGTGACCATACCTTGCTGCACGAGGATAAAGCCAAAAAAGCAGAACTGGCATTAGAAAGCATCCTTGCAGACTTAGCCGTTCTGAATATTCCCGATGGGGTCAAACTTTCAATTAGTTTGAGCAATCACAACCCAGAACGCTGGGGCCAAGAGATTAAACGCCGAGTCGAAGGGACTCACACCTTTGAGCATCTGCACCCTGTAACTCGTTCCATTGTCACCAAGACAGTTGAAGTCATAGTTACAGGCATTTATCCCGAAGGATTTGGAAGCATTGCCCACTGCTTATTCGGTGAAGCGTCTCTGGTACTTGACCCCTCAGAATTAGCGATCGCTCTCGATATCGGTTCATCGACTTGGTTGATTACCGTGTTCAACGGTAGCGGTGCAGTCATAGACCGCCATCTAATTGAAGGTGGAGCGGGTGAACTGCATTCGATGATTGCAGAAGCCCTCGACAAGCGGAACGACCGAGTGAGTCTGCTGTCCAAGGATGTGAAGCACTCGCCTAGTCTCGTAAATCAGGGGATTCTTGAAGGCACTTTCACCTACGGCGGCAACCACCTGACAGGTAAGAAGTTCGAGGCAGAGTACAGCCAGTGTCTAGATGAGTGGTGGTCAAACAGGATTGAGAAATTCGCCAACTTTGTGACTGCTGGCAATTATCTAGACCGCGCTAAATACCTTGTCGCCTGGGGTGGGGGTGTTTCCTTGCCCGTGGTGGATCAGAACCTAGCCGGTTTAGGCTTTGTGGTCTTGAATAATCCCCAATTCATCAATGCTTTGGGGTTGAAGCTATTAACTCAAATATCAATTGGAGCCTAATCAATGAATTACGAATCTCGGCGTATAACCATCTCCTACTTAGCAGTAATTGAATTGTGCAAAATGTTTGATTTACCCCAAGATGCACCGACACAAGCACTTTCGGCAGGTGTAGAGAAGCTGATTTTTCAACACGGCAATGTACAACCATCGCCAAAACCCGAAACACCGCAATCTACACAGCCCAATAAATCGGCACTTAGCGCAATGGTCACTAATTTCAAAGGGGCAGCATGAGCAGAACCACATTCAGAAACACGGTTTTAGGCATTGGTGCAACAGCAGCAGCAATCGCTTTTGGCTATTTCGGAGTGCAGCAGCTTGGCAGAAACAATATGTTTACCATCGCCGCAGCTGTGGGAGGTGCAGGGGCTATCAGCTATGTACTCATTTGCCGAACCAGCCAGAAGCCCCAGCCGCACCAATCAAAACCCAAAGGAGAAGAAACAAGTCATGAGCGACCAAGACACCCAAAAGACACAGCCAAGCCTAACGACCACCGAAATAATGACCATCATCCTCGGTTGCGAACAGACTCTAAGGTTTGTGCAAGCATCTCCAAATTACAAGCAAATCGAAGCATCCGAGCGGTTCAGTACATCGAATGATTTGCGTTTGGGTGATGCGATTCAAGCACTCTTAGAGATTCACGAAGCAATTCTAGATATCGAGTTTTACTCTCAAGTTGAGGGAGAAACTTATGCTAAATAGAGTCTATGACTCAACCCTACTAACCAATTCTAGGGTTTACCAAATTGATAGAACGCTCTATCAATATCTCTTTAAAACAGGTACAATCCAACACCCAAAGTACCACTTTCGCCCTCTGGCTGGACAACGAAAGAAAGCTGATTTATTGCTCAATCACAAGACTTTGACTACTCGCTGTTACGAAGTGTCAGGCATGAGTACGAATGCTTCAGTTATCAGCCAAGAATCACTGCAATTATCAATTTTTTGAGGTGAATTATGAATACTCAACCACTGCCAGAATTAGTTGCACAAGCACAACAATTACTAACACAAATTGGGAGCATCCCAAATGTGCAAAAATAAATGAAGAAACATTATTCGCGAGGTTTCATCGCGAATAATATAGGGACTCAATCTTGTGGGTCTTCCTCCTCTTGCTCAGACCCAGA
>NZ_JACJSJ010000212.1 GCF_014698115.1 Nostoc sp. FACHB-973 | reverse complement strand
TCAATATCCTGTACTCTTATATCTAATGGTGATGCTGTCATGCTTCTAAAATGCAGCATTTAGGTCATTTTTAAAAATACAGCATTTACGATCGCACCTGCGGAATGTGGGATGAAACAATTAAACTATGGGATACGCAAACCGGAGTCTGCTTAAAGACACTCAGAGCCGATCGCCCTTACGAAGGGATGAATATCACGGAAGTTACGGGTATCACTGAAGCGCAAAAGGCAACGCTCAAAGCATTAGGGGCAATCGAGCAGCCTGTTTAATAGTTTTTCAGATAATGCTCAATGACTGCGACCGCAGTTTGTACACCATTTTCTGCCCGAATTTTTTCACCAATGGTAGCCGCTTGCGATCGCATCGTGCGATCGGCTGTCACTGCTTGTAGGGCAGTCGTTAACCGTTCTACCGTCAACGTTTTTTTTGGAATGGGCTGGGGTGCGACCCCTAGTTTGGCAAGGCGATCTCCCCAAAAGGGTTGGTCGCTGAAGAATGGAATCACAATGGCAAGAACACCTGCTCTCAACCCTGCTGCGGTTGTTCCTGCGCCGCCATGATGGACAACCGCAGAGACTCTGGGAAACAACCAGTCATGGGGAACGGCTTCGATCTGAAAGACCGTATCGGGCAGAGCCATTTGCCCAATTCCACCCCAACCGCTTAAGAGGATACCTCGCTGCCCCGTTTGCTCAAGGGCAGCTAGCACGATCTCAGTTGTTGTAGCGGGATCACGCCCAGTCATGCTGCCAAAACCAATGCAAATTGGCAAAGAACCCGCAGCTAGAAAATCCACTAGCTCGGCAGGGGGTACAAAGTCTGTGGCAGCGTCGAGAAACCAGTATCCGGTGACGTGATGGCGATCGCACCAGTTTGCAGGTTTAGGAATCACTGTTGTACTGTAGCCATAGAGAATCGGAATTTGGGCTTGCTCCATGCGGCGAAATGGTTCAGAAAACAACCCGACGGCAGGAAGCTCCAGAACGGATTGCCGCCAGCGATTGATAGATGTGCGAAACGTTTGCCAGAGGATTTGACCGATCAGGGGATAGGTTAGCGCGTTATAAACTCGTCCTAGACGCAGCCCTGGTGGAGTTGTGGGAAAGGGAAAATCTGAATTGGCAGTGATGGGAAGTAGGCTGCTTAAAAAGAAGGGAATGTTTAGCTTCTCGGCAATGTCGTAGCCTGCGGTTGTGGTAATGGAAGAAATGATCGCATCTGTGTGCTGGCAGGCAGACCAAAAATCGTTGAGCATTGCGGTCATTGACGTTTCTACGGCTTTGGCAAACTGACGAATTGAAGCGATCGGATTACCACCCGACTCTAGTAGTTTTTGTCCGTCTTCTCCACTGAGTAACGCCTGCATATCGCCCGCAACCGGGGCAAACGCTAGCCCGTGATTGCGAACCAGCGCCTCAAACGGCAGATGGGTTGCAACTTGAACGCAGTGACCTGCTTGCCGTAAGCCCAGTCCTAGTGCAAGATACGGCTGAATATCTCCACGGGAACCTGTGGTTAAAATAGTGATGTGCATGGTTTTAGGTTGGATGATATAACTATGTCCCCCTACCTATCATCAGTCGGTCGCAAATTATTCCAGCAGAGGTCAGTACACGACTGATTTCAGGAGATGAGTTCTACACCATATGAGTTATCAATCGCACAGAGCCATTTTCCGTCAGTCGTCCTTTTATAGACGTAAATTGCCTTTCTCTCAGTGGAAAACTCTGAATCGGGTTTGTCAGGAGACTCAATATAAGTCTTTGATAAAACCAACGCGATGTCTCCTGTCTCAATAATCACCATGTCACCCTGGGATACTTTAAGACTGTTGTTAAAGTAATCAGAAATCTTTTGAAGAGCTATTTTAATCGCTTCGCGACCTTGTACCAGCGTCCCAGGTTTAACCACCAATACGGCATCTTCTGTATAGCAATTAGCGACAGTATCAAAATCGCGATCGTTGATTGCTTTATCTGCTCTGGCTATTTCTTGCTTTACAGCGTGATCATCCATAATAATGACTCCTTCTTGGTAATGATGATGACTGGGTTTGAGAATTGCGTCGTTTCAGGCTAGAGAGGAGGCGATCGCTCATCACTACTGCCCGGATATTGCTCCTGCTTAGTGAAAAGAAAGACCCTGCCCAACTGGTAAAACAGAGGTTAAAACAGTTTCCTTCGTCTGGATTCCTAGTTTTCTTTCAATCACCCATCCCGCTAAATCTTGGGCAGCTAAACAACCAGCCGCCGTTGCAATATTATCTTCTATTACAAGCGATCGCTCGACAACGAAAACACCAAAATTCTCCAGTAATTGTTTAGCAGTCGGATAGGTAGTTGCTTGCTTGCCTTGTAGTAGCCCTAGTGCTGCAAGAATTAATGCACCCGAACACATGGAACCGATCAATTGATGTTCTGGGTTCAGATTGAATTGACTGAGGTAATCTGCATCTTTCATCTTCTGGCGCGTCTCAGAACCACTGGAAAACAAAACCACATCTGAAGTATTCGCCAGTTGAACATGACCGTGCATTGGAATGGTTAAACCCGATCGCGAGGTGTGATGAGTCTGTTCTCCCAAAATCTGTACGCTCCAGTCAGGCACAGTAACGCGATTTAGCAAATCCCACAGCAGGAATACGTCAATATCGGTAAAATTCTCAAAAGCAACAATTGCTAGCTTCATAAACGAATTACATCCTTTTAGAAAGGTTCAAAGCAATCGTAAGTTCTCTGGCGAATAATTTTTCCGTCTTCAAATTCGATAAATTGGGCAAAGTAGGCTTTTATTTCCCCTCCAATCGGGATTTGTCCCAAAGCGACTGCCAGTTTTGCAGTCCAAATGGTTTCCAGAATGACAGTATTTTCAACAACGTAGCTTTTTTGAATGTCGTAGGTCTGACTCGCGAGTAATGTCTTGCCCTTCAAGAAGCCTTCTTTTAGATCGCTCAGATTTCGCTTTGTCCCTTGTGGTATGAGACGGTTTGGATATTCGATTTGCTCGACTGCCTCAGAATAGTAACTTGCCAATTCTTCCACTGATACATCTGCTTCTATAGCTTTCAAATAGTTGATTGCAATTATCAAAATATCATTTGAGCCAGTTGTCATAATTTGCCTTCTCCATTACTCAACGGTTTAGCCGCGATCGCTACTCTATAGCAATCCTAAATCATTTGTAAAAATTACATTTCTCTTTCTTCTTTCTTCCCTTTGCGTACTTTGCGTACTTTGCGGTTCGTTTCCTTATCCATATTTTTCACAAATCAAATAGGACTGCTATAGTTAAACATTCACCTCACTTGCAACCCCATTTAACAACTCTGCCAGTTCATCAGGACGGCTCAACATCGCTGTATGTCCTGTATTGAGGGTTAAAACCTTCGCTCCAATATTGGCTGCCATCTCATCTTGTCTTGACGGTGGCAGGATACCTTGATCTTTTAGCAACTTAATGTATGTACAAGAAATGGAAGGCATCTTTTGCCGTGAAACAGGCTCATAGAATAACGCAGGTGGCTCTGGATGCTTACCACCTGCCAGAACTTGTTGCACAGTTGTCTCATCCATATCATTGCAAAGCGTTTTCCGCATATCCTCTTCTATCGCTTTATCCATGAAAGACATCTTCCATGCGGTTAATCGCAGCCACACGGCAATTCCAAACCGTTCAGATGGACGGAAAATAGAAATCGCTGGTTTTCCCTCTGGTGGAATATTCGCACCCACGAAAACGATGTGTGCCACTCGTTGAGGTAACAATGTTGCAACGGCGGGGGCAAGAACACCTCCAATCGAATGGGCGACCACAATGACTTTTTGAAAGCCAGACGATTCAATTTGAGACTGAATGTATTGTGCAGAGTCAGTGATAGTCAGGCGATTCAGGTTTGTGCCTGGAGCAGCACGACCTACAGCAAGCGCAGGAAAATTCAGGAGTGGAATCATTCGTTCCCAAACCCATGTATCCAGTCCACCACCATGAATGAGTACAAAAGCTAAATCCATCTCTGAGTCCCCCAATACTTGATAAATGTTGTACACAATTACTTCATCAATTAACCGCCCCTAGTAATCTCACGTTACTTTAATCTTGAACTTTAGCAGCTAGGTTTTCGCGGTTGTCTCCAGCAATGATTGCCGCATAACGGTGCTATTGAGCGGCTGCAAACCAAACTCAAACATCATACGAGTAAAAGCCAGTAGTTCGTTGTTATATTGCTGTTAGGTATCGCCACTTGTCTCGCGAACCTTGGCATGAGAACCTGGCCAAGTGCCGTGTTGTGGTAGACCATCGGTGATCTTGAACCAAGGAGACTTTGAGCTAACAAAGATGTGCCCTTCTGGTTCGTTGCTGGGTGCTTGCTCCAAGCCACCCAGGGGAACTCCAATCTTGGCTGGATCGTTGTCGTACGTGCTTATTAAATTTGAGCCGCAAACTGAGCAGAAATGTTTTACAACAAACTCTGACGAGTGATACCGGGACAACAGTTCTTCGCCCTTAGTCCACTTGAACTGCGATGCTTTGATTGTAGCCCGGCTTCGGAATGCTGCACCGTGCCACCGTCGGCATTTTGAGCAGTGGCAATGAAAGATTGGACCAAGTTCGCCTTCAATTTCGTAGGCAATTTTCTCACAAAGACAGCGACCAGTAAGCAGTTGCATAGACTCCTCTTTTAATACTTAATGGCTCAAATTAGCGGTAGCAGAGAAATGAAACGAAGCAAACTGGATCTCACGTGTCCGCTGCATTTGAATCGTTGTGCTGCAAATGTTAGAACGATACACTGACCATCTCCCCAGAAACGGCAAAGTATTCTCGTGTAAATTCAATTGCTGCCTTTTCATCAAAACCTTTGCAAGTGTAGATAACAATCGAGAAAAACTGGGCATTACTCCAAACATAGGCTGAGATACCAGAGTCGATCAATGGAACGAAAGCATCATATCCTGCATTCTCATCTCGACCCATACCCGATGCTGGTGAGAAAATAATCGGTTTACCATAGGTACGAAGATCAAGATGTGCAGCAACATTGAGAAGATATTTTTCTAACATTGCTTCGCTCATATCGGTTGTGTAAAAACCTTCGATGAGCAGTCGCTGTCGAAAAATGTTTGGTGCAAGGTTTTTCATTAGTCTCCTTTAGAACAAGTCATTAGACGATATGTGAAGCTTACAGGAGCATCTGCTTTGCATGGGGTAGAATTCTTCGGTCATGGCGATCGCCTCCTAAGGTATTACATAAGATTTGAGTTTTACCAAAATATCCCGCGATCGCGTCCAAGGAATAGAACCCCCTTCGTTTAAACCAACAGTGAGTGTAGTTTGGGGCAGACAATCAGGCAAGGATACGACCGTCTTGTAGCTGCATTGTCGTTTGGCGATCGGGTGGTTTTATTAAATCGTTCATGAGATTCCTCTTCTAGCAAAACGGCTTAGTGTCATGGTTGCAGTTTTAGTCTGGTAAATCTTTTTCATGATTGCGATTCCTGCACTTCAGTAAATTCAGGTTTGAGTTTAATCGTGCGATCGTTTTGATCGTGTCTTTGTTGGTTGTTCGCTTACATTTACAACGGTAAGCTGGAACTCAATCAGGGTCAGCCCTGGTAAAGCAAGGAGATCGGCAAGCAGAAAGCGAGGAAAAGCGAGGTAGGCAGCTTTTGATGGTAGGATCAGGATAATTTTGGAAAGTCAGGGTATTATCGAGCAATCGCAACGTTGAATCATCAGGTACTTGGAGAGCGCGAATGGATGAATCAAGCATTCACGGCGGCTGCCTTTGCGGAACAATCACCTTTGAGGTTGACCCACCCTTTCAGAAAATGGCTCATTGCCACTGCTCACGGTGTCGCAAGAGTACGGGCACAGGTCATGCGACTAATCTAACTATTGATCCCAGTCAGTTTCGATGGCTGTCAGGAGAGGAGGATATTACCCGGTATGACCTTCCCACCGCACAGAGCTTCGGCAAGTGGTTTTGTCGTCATTGCGGCTGTCCGATTCCTCGCCTAACGCGCAATGGTAGATTTATGGTGATTCCAGGTGGCTCATTAGATACAGCACCACCGATTACACCGACGGATCACATCTTCTGGGCATCTAGAGCGTCATGGGGTTGCACGAGCGGAGGACTGCCAACTCATGCCGAGTATCCAGAATCATGGTAAGAGTTGTCTAATAAACTGAGGATTTCTACATAGCCATCCGTTCCATTAACCCGAATTCTCTGTCCGTCATCGATCAGCTTGGTAGCATTATCCACTCCGACAACTGCTGGTAAGCCATATTCACGTGCGATAACTGCTCCATGTGTCATCAGTCCACCAACTTCGGTGACTAGACCTTTTATAGATACAAACAATGGTGTCCAGCTAGGGTCAGTAAAGGAGGTAACTAATATATCTCCATCTTCTAGATCGGCATCTTCCATGTTTAAGATGATACGCGCTCGTCCCTCTATAACTCCGGAAGAAACAGGTAGACCTATCATAGCTTCGGCTGGAAGATTTTCCCGTTTGTACCGACCTGCAATGATTTCACCATCAGACGTGATCACACGTGGCGGAGTTAGCTTTTGATAGAATCTGTACTCGTCTTTTCGTTTGCTGATAATCTGGTAATCAAGTTTATTTGTGAGTACGACTTCGCGAAGTTCTTGAAAAGTGAGATAGTATATATCTTCTTTTTCATGAATAACGTTGGCTTGTACGAGTTGTTCGGCTTCTTTGAGTAAAGCCTGCTTATAAACGAAGTAGCGGTTAACTATACCGTATTTTGGATATTCTCGATAACCAGCGAAATTCCGAATTAGGTTGATCATTCGTTTTGTCTGTTCGGCCTTTTGTTCACCATCAGGTAATTGCTTCAATCGATCTAATAACTCTTGTTCTTTTTTCAAAGCTGACTGTCGCCCTTGCTCAAATTTGCGATCGCCCGCACCAGGCTCAAAGTTTTTGATATTACTGAGAATTAGGGGGACAAGTGTAGTTGGTTTTTCACTCCAACGAGTTTTAGTAATATCGATTTCTCCGGCACATCGCATTCCGTATTTGTTGAGATAAGCATAGATAGCGTCTTGGGTTTCCTTTCCACCATCAAACTTAACCAGTTCATCCAAAAAGCTATCATCTTTTATATGTTGTAAATAATCAATTACTTCAGGATAAGGACGAATCACATCTGCGACATCCAATAGTTGCAGACCCATTTCGGAAGTAATATTGTTTGGTACAGATTGAGAAAGCGTGTCTGCTGCGTTTTTTTCACCTAACCATTCCTGCATTTTTTCATTGATCCATGATGAAGCATTCATAGCAGTCATAATCACACCAAAACTTTGTGGATCGGATAAACTCTTCTTTAATTGCTGGATATCTTCCAGGATAAAATCAATCAGATCCGCTCCTGATTTCGTCTGGATGTTATGTTTTAACTCTTCTATCGATGCTTGATTACTCTTAATCAAATCAGAAACGATCGCCGGATCGTATTCGGTCAGCGTTTGAAAATCCAAAGACGATGCACCCTTATTGCTGTTACCGGAACTTTGTTCTTGCTTGTCATTTGGTAACAATTTTATGAAATCTCCCCGATCTAGTATGGTCATAAGTGCGTCCCTTATCAGCGGATCGGATTTTCCCAAAACATCTACCAAAATTGTTCTTCTCACAGGTGAAGCCAAATCATTGGTGACATCAACAAACAACCTTCCACCAGCTTTATACATGGGTCGAGCAGCTGTTAACTGGAATAAAGACAATCCTAATGGTTTGATGGGGTCGGTCATCATTTGTTGATGACCGACAGATAAGTAAGTCGTGGAGAAAATTTATAACTAT
>NZ_JACJSJ010000211.1 GCF_014698115.1 Nostoc sp. FACHB-973 | reverse complement strand
ACAAATAATTCTCTCGAATTCTTGTGTTGATGTACAGCCCCCATTTATTCGCGAGTAATAGTCGCGAATAAACTGGTCTTTTCACCCTCTTTTTGCACATTTGGGATGCTCCCGGCAATTGGGCAATTTGATTGAGCAACAGTCCGTAGTCTTCGTATCCTTCACGGTAGTGTCCAGTGCGCTCATGGCTACAGAGAATAGTCTCAAAATTGTCGAGGATGAGGAGACATCGATGTTGACGTAGACATACAATCAATTGAGTAAGGTTATAATCCAAGTCGTCTTTCCAAGGGATTTTATCATATAAATGTCCTAGAACACCGAGAAGATCAGCAACCAAATTACGAACAGGTGGAGCGTTACACAGCGAGCGCCAAATAATGTAATCAAATCTTGCTTGAAAATTTTGTGCTAGCTTTCGCGCAAGAGACGTTTTGCCAATTCCCCCCATTCCTAAAATACCGACTACTCGGCAACGGTTTTCTTCAATCCACTGACTAATTTGAGCTAATTCCTGTTCACGTCCATAAAATAGCAAGACATCTGGAATATTACCCCAATCTATTGATGAAATGGCTAATGGAGTTTCCTGATTGCTTGGTACTTGTCTAATAACTCCTGTTCGCAATCCCCTTTGAATTACAGACCGAAAATTATTCTTAGTAACTTCTATGCCGAATTCTTTTGAAAGAATACGCCACACTTTAGAACCTATGTCTCTTATATATCCACTATCGTAGCCAAGCTCGATTGCAATCTCTTGGTAGGTTTTACCTTCCCAAGAATTTTGTAACACAGTCTGTTGTAGGTCAGTCAACTCACTAAGCTCTAGTAGAGTATCTAAAACATCAAGTCTCTCTTTACTCAACATTGGTGTACTACTTTATTTTTTTTTAAGATTTTACGTATTGTAATATACGTAATCTATGTAAAGGTTAATTTTATTAAATAGTATGAAAAAATCTCTCTTAAGGTATATATTAGTCCATCAGTGAGGGTTTAAGTAGAACGAAAAGTTTTGCCAACGCCAAATTATTAACCTAGATTTTTGCCAAGCTTACCTTCTCACCGATGGTCTAAACTACAGTTAAAAAGAAAAGACTGTTCTTAATGTCCCTGTTACAATAGTGTCGTTAGTATCCTGATTAGCAGCATTGGTAATGACTTGAACTAGGGGTGTCACTCGAATATGATCATTAATAGGGAGGTTATAGAATGCTTCAAAGTTAGTTTGAGTAGCATTGCCAATATTACCTTCAATGAAGGGTTGACCTGCTGCTATACCTCCTAAAGATCCTGATTTCCATAAATCTCGAAACGCAACACCTGCCATCCAGTATTGAGGATTGAGATCGCCAAAGTTAGTGTTAGTGTAATCACTGTAGCCATAACGACCAAAAACAGCCAACTTATCTGAAAGTGTAAGTTCAAAATTGACTCCCAAGACATCAAAGCGGTTACTCAAGAGATATCCGCCACTATACTGGAGGCGTAGAGCAAGGGCTTTGGAAGGAGCATACTCCAGTTCAACTATACTTTGGTAAGTATCACCGAATAAACCACGATCGCCTACGTTGGTAGAATACAGCAGTGGCACAAAAGTTGATAAACCTCTAACTTGCCCTTGATTACTAGGATTTCCTGCATCTGCTGCTGCGTAAACAGCACGTATACTAAAAGGTGTTGTTTTAGGTTGCCAATCAATTGCTACTCCAGTGCTGGGGCCATTAATTGGAAAGAGAATAAAGTTGTTAATAAACGCTTGCGTAGTAAAGTCCCGAAAACTAAGATAGGCATAACTATTGCGATCAATATAATCTGTAGTCCGAATGTTGGGGCCGACAGAAACTTTTAGATCCGGAATTGGATGAAAAGTGTAATACAGCCTATCTACACCAATATTATTATCACTAGGTGGTTTGACTGAAAAATCTAAAACACTGCCAAAAAAAGGCTCCAAAACTCCAGCAGCATTATCAAGACTACCATTGCTACCAGTATCAAGACGAATTTTTAGTTGATCTGTACCATAAAAACTGGTGTCTAAATCTAAAACAACACGGTAAAGGGTACTAATATTTGGTTGGCTTCTGGTGATCTCTGCACCTGTGGGGCTAATAATGCGATCGCCTGTAAATCCTCCCCCATTCACAGCAAAAATTACTTGACCTGTGAGCTTTGTTGTGGTGGAAAACTGATTTGCTTCTAACTCGGCAGTGTGGGCTTCTAGTGTATCTACCCTTCCTCGCAAAGCTGTCAATTCCCCAGCAAAATCTTGTTGTAGTTTCTTTAGTGTAGTTAAATCTACTTGAGTTACTTCGTCAGCAATCTTAGTAGCAATCAGTTCGTTAACTCGATTTAGACAAGTATTCAGGACTTGAGCAAACTCATAACGAGTTAAGGCTCGATTACCACGAAAGGTACTATCTGGATAACCTGTAACACAACCATATCGCTCAACTAAAGATTGTAATGCCTGAAATGCCCAGTCTGTTGGTTGTACATCCGTAAATTGATCAACACTGGTTACTTGATTGAGAATAGTTATTTCCCCAATTGCCAAATCTGGAAATTGTTCTGATGACGCTGATTGATCAGCAAGTACGGGATTAACTTGAGTTAAGAGTTGGATAAGGTATAAGCTGATGGCAATCTGCCAAGATGTGCTGAGAGTGCGATTCATCTGGGTTTTAGGGTGGGAATATGTGACTGGATTATCAAAAATTAATACCAGTTAGTGTCACCAAGTTTTCACCATGAATATCAGAAAATTGCCAGATGTGATTTTAGTATAGTTGCACACAGCAGATTTGAGATAGAGAAAAACTCAGGACACTAACTAGAATTTAGACCTTCTCACATCTCAGCTATCAGTTGTGGGTGCTGGTGGCTTAGACTTGACAACTTCTGTCCGGAATAACAAGATGGATGCGATCGCTGCGAAGAACATCACCCCACCGAACACAGACAAGGCGGGAGTAAAGCCAAATCGCAGTATTTCCCCAAAGATAAATCCACCCGTACCGAAGCCGATAAACAACGTAAACACATTCAAACCCATCGCTTGTCCTGGTCGTTCAGCGTTAAGATTGGTGACAATCCCCGCTAGTAGTGGTTGGGTAAGGTCGTAACCCAAGGACAAACTAGTAGCAGCCAGTGTAGCAACTATTGGCGGTACATGAAAAATTAACACCAGTGGAGCGATCGCCGCTACCACAAACCCAATCGGCAATATGCGGTTTCGTCCCCAACGATCTGCTAATTTACCAATTACCGGGCCACATAAGACTCCAGGAATACCATAACCTAATAAAGCAATCCCGATTTGAGTTTCATTAAACCCATAGCGTTGAGATAGATAAAGTCCTAGCCAAGTAAACACACCAGAGTGAAAAATTCCATTCAGGAACACATAACCATAGGTTCTGGCACCCCGACGAGAAATGAGTAGGTCTTTGTAGCCTATCAATAAATTTTTCAAGTCAAAGGGTATTTTTGATCTGTTACTAGTGATGACGCGGTGTTGTTTCCACAGTAAGCGAAAAATTATAGCCGCAAAAATTCCTACACTAATAAACAATCCTCGCCAGCCAATCACTCCTAGTAAAATAGCGCCAAAAGTCGAACCAAGTGCCATTCCACCTGCCATAGCGCCGAAAATCCAGCCCAAAGGACGACCCCGTTGGGCATAGGGATATAACTCACCAATCAGCGTTAAAATCTGGGGAATTGTACCACTGGCACTTAGCCCTGTCAGCAGTCGCCAGCCAATTAATTGAGTTGCAGTCTGAGCTGTGGCACTCAAAAAGATGAGTATCATCATCGCCAACAGCGACACTAGCATGACTGGCTTTCGTCCCACGCGATCGGAGAGTAGACCAAAGATTAACGAAGTAATCCCGTAGGGGATCATATAAGCTGGAACTAACAAGCCAATCACTTGATTATCAACCTGAAATTCCTGTGCTAGATGAGGAATAATCGGCGCAACCATGTATGCTTGGAAAAAGATCAGAACAGTGGCAGCAGTAAGCGTCCATAATAGACGCTCTCGTTTATTTGTCTGTTCTCTAATAGATAGGCTGGTGCTAACTTCCACAATACCTCCAATTAGAATCTATCAATTACTCTCATCATCTTCAGCAAATCATTTACCAGGAACCAACATTGGCCATAGAAACCCAAGGTTCCTGTGGTTGTAGAGCATTAGTTTTTTGTAACAATTCGATGGAAATACCGTTGGGATCTTTGACAAATGCCATCTTTCCATCTCTTGGTGGACGGAGGATAGTTACACCATTTGTTTTTAGGCGATCGCACACATCGTAAATGTTCTCAACTTCATAGGCGAGATGACCAAAGTTGTTGCCATTGCTATACTCTTTGTCATCCCAATTGTGGGTTAATTCCACTTCTGGCGCGCCTGGCTCGGTTGCCAAAAAATACAATGTGTATTGTCCAGATGGATAGTCTTTCTGGCGGACGAGTTTTAACCCCAAAAGCTCGTAAAATCGCAGAGTAGACGGAACATCTCTAACCCGAATCATGCAATGCAGAAATCTCATATTTTCTCCTCGCTCTAGTTCAAAACCACAATGTTTGTCAGTTCAGATAACTGTTCTAAAGAAAGGCTGGTAACTTGATGCTGATGAGCCAGTTCTAAATGGTGTTCGGCACGATATCCCCAACTTGCCCAGTAAGCACTGTAGGTTTCTTCCTTAGCTTCAATCACATTCATGATGTTGTCATCTAAGAAAAATATTTCTGCTGGATGGAGATTTTCACGTTGCTGGATTTCTTGTAAAGCCACAGGTTTGTAGCGCTGCTCTCCAAAAACTCTCTTAGGGCTAACATTAATCCCAGTTCTCGCCAAAATCTTGATAATTGATGCGCTATCTTTAGCAGAAACAATATACAAAGGAACCTCCAATCTTTCTAGAAAGGATTGCATATTGGGATAGAGAGTGTGCATCTCCAGCCATAAAGATTCCTTTTCTGTTCTGGCATTGGCTCGATAGTTATTTACCTTCTGAGTAAAGTTATCAACTTCACTTGTATCTAATGACAGATATAATTGCTCGTAATCCTCTTGGGTGTAAATTGGTGTATCACGGTCAAAGATAGCCACAGCAAAGTGTCGTAAATGTTTAGCAAAGTTACGACATTGGGTAAATCTGACGATGAACCAGTCGGGGACATTTGCTAATCCTTGGAGGCTAAAATCATCTAAGCTTTTGCCATAGTAACCATTCCAAGTTACCAGAATACATTCATTCAATCCATCAGCAATTACGCCATCAAAATCTAGAGCAAATGTCTTATGTGCCATGTCAGTATCCAGTATTTTGTGATATTTTGATTTTGGTTGGATTAAGCCGAGGGCTATCGACTTAATCCAATTAGCTATCAAGCGGATCTAGTAGCCTTGTTGGCACGAACTAACTTTCGTCTTCTTGTCAACAAGTCAGCTACTAGACAACACCTGCTAGTTGTTTTTGCGATCGCTCTCTCAATTGAGCCACAGCTGCAAATGTCTCCCGCATGAATTCCCCAACGTAGGCGTAGTAAGAGGCGGTGATGATGTTGCCATCTCGGACAACTCTGGCATTGATCACATTTGCGCCGGAATTGATCATGTCGTCTTTCATGTCGATGTAAGCACAAACTGTTTTACCACCTAGTATTTTTGCAGAGATCATAATCCAAGGCCCGTGACACAAACCGGCAACAATTTTGCCAGCATCGGCCATCCCTTTGACAAAGGCTAATGCTTTCGTATCCCGACGAACTCGTCCTGGTGCTTCATAGCCTCCAGTTAAGACGACAACATCGTAGCGATCAACTGTTAAATCTTCAAAAGAAAGGACTGGGCTACCAGTTTTATCCATTTTGCCGCTTAAGGGTACAGCATACTTACCAGAAACAGCACCAGCACTAGGTGTGGCAATATCAACCGCATAGCCTTCTTCTAGAAAGCGATAATAGCAGTAAATTAAATCATGGTCTTGAAAACCAGGGCCTGTTAAGATGACAGCGCGTGGTGCATCAGAGGCGATGGGTAGTGCTTGGTCTTGTCCACCAGCACCAATAACAACTACGGATGAATTATTCTGTGACATAGAATTTAGCTCCTGGCAAGTGAATTGTGAATGTCTAGGAATTAAAGGTTCTGACTGATGGTGAGGTAGAATACACTCTCATCCATTTGTTCGGGATCAACCGTGGTGAGAACTTGAATTTTGTGCAGAAATGCAGACTTCAAACTCAAAGGCACAATAAACATCAAGCCTGGTGTTTCGCGGCAGATTAGTTCCATGACACCTTTGACACTGAAGCGGAAGCGATTTTGATGACAAGCTGTTCTCAGCTTGGCTTGAGCAATGTAGTTCAAAGATTGCATTTCCGGCAATTCATAGTTCAGGACTTCTTGCTCATAACTTTTGCCGGATCTACCATAGCGATCGCTCAAACGCACCAAATCAAATTTATTTCTTGGTGTTTCTACTTCCACTAGATGAAGTGTGGAATCTCCTAAATTCTCTGTACCGTGGAAAACGCCTTTGGGAATAAAGACAACATCACCAGCAGAGATGAGATGAGATTCCTGAGTCAGGAAGGTGATCTTACCTGTTCCACCTAAGCAGAGTAAGGCAGTTTCTTTACGAGGATGGCAATGTGTGGAAGTTGATTTGCCTGGGAGAATAAAGAGTTTCCAAACATCAAAGAAGGTGTCACTGTAAACTCTAAACTCTAAACCCCAAGGCTTAGGAATCACTTCATCCAGGTATAAGTCTTGGTCAAATCGCTCGGTTTCCAGAGCTTTCCAAGTATTCGCTAACATGGCTTCTTCAAAGTGATAGGTATCTTGCTTTGAGAGAGCTGCTCTGATTGCTAATGTTGAGGTAGCAATTGTAATTTGCTTACTAACTGTGGCTTTTTCGCTAATGTTAACCATGATTATCCTTTTGCAAACTATTGATTAAGTCCAAGCCTCAATATGTATAGTTTGTAGGCTCTACACATCAGAGGCAAAATATATCTGATAAAGTTCATCAGACGACTAATTGGCAGCTGCGAATTCTTGAGATAAGACTTGGATTACGGCTTCTGCCAGAGCAGTTGCAGAAGCTGGATTTTGACCGGTTACAAGCCTCTGATCAACAACTACATTGCTTTGCCAGTTGGGTTTACCACTGTGATTTCCACCTGCTTGCTTGAGTGCATCCTCTAGCAAAAAGGGAACAATATCAGTTAATTTGACAGCTGCTTCTTCTTGATTGGTAAAGCCTGTAACTTGTTTACCTTGCAGGAAGTACTCACCGTTATCATTCTTTAAGTTCACAAGTGCAGCTGGGCCGTGACATACAGCCGCTACAACTTTGCCTTGTGCGTAAGCTGTTGGCAGAATTCGCTGTAAATCTGGATTATTTGGTAAATCCCAAACAGTTCCATGTCCTCCGACGACAAAGAAGACATCATAATTAGCAGGATCAATATCTGCTAATGGCAAGGTGCCTTTAGTTAGAGGTACAAATTCTGCTAGTTCATCAGACAAGCTTTTAGGATCGATCGGTGCATCGCCACCAATGGGTGATGCAACTGTGGTTTGATAGCCATTTTGACTAAACACTTTCTGGGGATGTGCCAGTTCTGGAAGGTATAATCCAGTTAATTGTCCTGTACTACCAAGTTGAGCATGGCTGGTTACGATAAAGAGAACCTGCTTAGTCATTGTTGAGTACTCCTAAAAAAATACTTGGCTCAGTTATGAGGTCAACAGCTGTTAAGCGATCGCCTCGATTTGCGATGATGTCCGTCAACTTAGATAACAGTGATGAACAATCGTTTTCGGCTAGCCGTCAAGTTAATATCACCTCAGAAGTAAACTTTTATTCATTTAGCTTGACTTTTGTGAACAATCGTTTTCGGCTAGCCGT
>NZ_JACJSJ010000210.1 GCF_014698115.1 Nostoc sp. FACHB-973 | reverse complement strand
TAGTTCACAGGTTGCAAAATTTTTCTCCCACCAGTCCAGCATTGCTTGTCACCTTTAGCACCTAATTTTAATTACTGTACCGTATTTGCTGTGCTGTTTCTTAAATCCTTTGCCAGTAAACCTTTCAAGACTTAACGGGAAAAGTCAGATAAATTAACTTATACTCGTAAAGAAGAACAATGTCAGCTGAAAGTGATGGAAATTGGCACAGTCAGAAATGGCAAAGCATATTTTATTACTTATACGGCTGAAGAAAAAGAATATAATAAGTATTTAGAACTTGCAGAAACAATGATTAATTCATTTGAAATTCCGTTTCAAGAAAAATAGTAATTTTCAGGTAAAGTTGATTACATAAAATTCGCTGGTTATCTGAAAATTTTGATAACCTGACTCCTCAAGCTTTGAGTGCTGATTTGAGTGGTGTGTTCAAATTGAGAGTAGGAAACTATCGTGTCATTTATTCCTTCGATATTGAAGCTTTATTAATCACGATTCACAAAATTGGACATCGCCGAGATATTTATAATTAATCAGGTTTTATTAAGGGAATGGCAGAAAATAGTTACTCAGACAGCCGCCAAATGTTGATAGTTGCGTCGCTACTACCACTAGCTAAAGTTTTACCATCTGGGCTAAAGGCGACTGAAGTAATCGAAGAAGAATGACCATAGAGGGTACGGATTTCTTGCCCTGTAGAAAGATTCCAGATTTTGATAGTCTTGTTTCCAACACCACTAGCTAAAGTTCTGCCATCTGGGCTAAAGGCGACTGAATTAACCCAATGAGAATGACCATTGAGGGTACTAATTTCTTCTCCTGTAACAATATTCCAAATTTTGATAGTCTCGTCAAGACTAGTACTAGCTAAAGTTTTGCCATCTGGACTAAAGGCAACTGAATTAACCCAATGAGAATGACCATTGAGGGTACGAATTTCTTGCCCTGTGGCGACATTCCAGATTTTGATAGTCCTGTCATCACTACCACTAGCTAAAGTTCTGCCATCTGAACTAAAGGCGACTGAATTAACCCCATCAGAATGACCATTGAGGGTACGAATTTCTTGCCCTGTGGCGACATTCCAGATTTTGATAGTCCTGTCATCACTACCACTAGCCAAAGTACTACCATCTGAACTAAAGGCGACTGAATTAACCCAAGCAGAATGAGCATTGATGGTACGAACTTCTTGTCTTGTGACAAGATTCCAGATTTTGATAGTTTTGTCATTACTAGCACTAACTAAAGTTCTACCATCTGGACTAATAGCAACTGAATTAACCCTATTAGAGTGACCATTGAGGGTACGAATCTCTTGCCTTGTAGCGAGATTCCAGATTTTGATAGTTTTGTCACTACTAGCACTAGCTAAAGTTCTGCCATCTGGACTAATAGCAACTGAATTAACTGATCCTTCTAACAAATTATTACCTATATCTTTTTGCGAATGTCCAATCAGGGTTTTTGGTAGAGTAAATTTAGCGGCTGATGGCACAGTGGGTACTGGGGGCTTTGGTGCTGGTGCAGTAGTTACTGGACGATTTCGTGGTTTCAGAGTCGGCGCAGTTGCTACTGGTAGCTTTGGTACTGGTGCAGTAGCCACGGACTGTACAGATGGCGCAAGACTTAAATAAGTCTTCAACGGAATCCCAAATACAGTAGTAGCATTCGTATCTGGGCGAGTTATGGCGCGTCCATGAATTCCCACTAATTTACCTTGCTCATCAAGTATCGCTCCTCCACTCATCCCCGGAAAACCACCGATGTCATACACAAAGGCATAACCATCTTTTGGGTTTGTCACCAGACGGGAAATTGCACCCCTACGAAAATCGATGTCTGATGTTCCTTGAGGATAACCGGCTACAGAAATATTTGTACCTAATGCTACTTGGTCAGAGTTGCCCTTTTCGGCAACTCGGTAATTTGCATTACTCGTAAACTGAAACACCGCCAAATCAACGCCAGAAAATCGCTTGACTTGGCTATTATTGAATGTATATCTTTTGCCATCTGGTGTTTGTACTGTGTAGTTACCTTCGAGTTGGACTACGTGCCAGTTGGTAACCACAATATAAATATCACCTTGACGCTCAATAATTACCCCAGAGCCAGTATTTGCACCATCAATGCGGACTGTAATTTGTTGAGCAATTTCAGAAATTTCTTTCGGTGTCAACGCTATGGCTACTGGTTGCACTATGGCGATCGCCATACCCAATAATAATGCCGATAGTCCACCAGCCACCCTCATGATTGATTCTCCTGATGATTTTGTAATAGTTCTTTATTAATCGGTACAGCCATAGTCGAGCAAATGTAATTGATTTTATGTCTAATTAAATTACTATAAAATCTGAAAATACAGAATTTGTTTAATTGGTATAACATCCAAAATCTAAAATGAAATAGCTACTCAGACAGCCGCCAAATTTTGATAGTCGCGTCCGAACTACCACTAGCTAAAGTTTTGCCATCTGGGCTAAAGGCGACTGAACTAACCGAATCAGAATGACCATTAAGGATACGAATTTCTTGCCCTGTAACGACATTCCAGATTTTGATAGTCTCGTCTGCACTACCACTAGCTAAAGTTCTGCCATCTGGGCTAATGGCAACTGAAAGAACCATACCAGAATGACCTTTGAGGGTACGAATTTCTTGTCCTGTAATGATATTCCAAATTTTGATAGTCTCGTCATAACTACCACTAGCTAATGTTTTACCATCTCGGCTAAAAGTAACTGAATTAACCGGAAAATAATGACCATTGAAGGTACGCGTTTCTTGCCCGGTGGCGATATTCCAGATTTTGATAGTCTTGTCAGGATTAGCACTAGCTAAACTTCTACCATCAGGACTAAAGGCTACAGACCAAGCCGGAACAGACTTGCTATTGAGGGTACGAATTTCTTGCCCTGTGGCAATATTCCAGATTTTGATAGTATTGTCATTACTACCACTAGCTAAAGTTATACCATCTGGGCTAATAGCCACTGACCAAACCAACTTAGAATGACCATTGAGGGTACGAATTTCTTGCCCTGTGGCGATATTCCAGATTTTGATAGTTTTGTCACTACTACCACTAACTAAAGTTTTGCCATCTGGACTTATGGCGACTGAAATAACCGAATCAGAATGACCATTGAGGGTACGAATTTCTTGCCCTGTGGCGATGTTCCAGATTTTGATAGTCTTGTCATCACTACCACTAGCTAAAGTTTTGCCATCTGGACTGATGGCGATTGACCTAACTAGTCCTTCTAGCCCTGATAATCCATTTTTATTAATCACCTTTGTGGAATGTCCAAACAGGGTATTTGCTAGAGTAAACTTAGCGGCTGATGGCGCATTAGCCACTGGCAGCTTTGGTGCTGGCGCGGTTGCTACCGGAGGATTTTGAGGTTTTGGAGTCGGCGTAGTTGAAACTGGTGGCTTTGGTGCTGGTGCAGTTGCCACCGGCTGCACAGATGACGCAAGACTTAAATAAGTCTTCAACGGAATGCCCAACACAGTAGTTGCATTTGTTTCTGGGCGAGTTTTAGCGCGTCCGTGAATCCCAACTAATTTACCCTGCTCATCTAGTATCGCTCCCCCACTCATCCCTGGAAAACCACCGATGTCATAAACAAAGGCATAGCCATTTTGTGGGTTTGTCAACAGACTCGAAATTGCACCCCTGAGAAACCTTATGTCTGACGTTCCTTCTGGATAACCAGCTACAGAAATATTGGTTGCTAATGCTACTTCGTCAGAATTGCCCTTTTCAGCAACACGGTAATTTTGGTTACTAGTAAACTGAAATATGGCTAAATCAACACCACGAAATTGTTTTACTTGGTTGTGGTTGAAAGTATATCGTTGACGATCGGGTGTTTGTACTGTGTAGTTACCTATTTCTTGAACTACGTGCCAGTTAGTCACAACAGTATAAACATTGTCTTCACGCTCAATAATTACCCCAGAGCCAGTATTTTTACCATCAATGCGGACTGTAATTTGTTGAGCAATAGCAGCAACTTCTGAGGGTGTCAACGCTGTAGCGGCTGGTTGCACTATGACGATCGCCATACCCAATAATAATGCCGCTAGTCCACCAGCAACCCTCATAATTGATTCCCCTGATGATTTTGCAACAATTCTTTTCTAATCGGTACAGCCATACTAGAACGCGTAATTAGTTCCTGCAAGTGGGCTTCGGGTTGAGAACCATCTTGATAAACTTCCGGTGTCTCCCAAAGCGGATCTTTATGTAAGCTATTAATCCCCACCACTTCACCCCGTATATTCAGCAATGGTGCGCCACTCATCCCTTTACGCACATCATTGGTATATCCAATCTGGTAGCCTTGCTCTAATGCTTTGTCTAACAATAGCGTGACTTTACCAGAGGTAAAAACAAACTCAGTGTTGAAGATTTTTTTTGTTTGGGTAGACTGCTTTTGAGTAGCTAAATTAGATATAAATCCACCCACAAACACCTCATCCCCAACTCGCAAATTAGACGCATCTGGAATGTTAGCCGCTGGATAAACTATATCAGGGCTACGAAACTGCAACACAGCTAAATCATCCTGCTGCAACTCGGCAATTTCCAACACAGTAGCTTGATATACACGCCCATCTGGTGTTTGAATTTGATAGGGTGGTTTAGCGGCTCTCAAGACGTGAGCATTGGTGATGACTGTATAAATTTCACCTTGGCGTTGCAGTAGAGTTCCTGAACCTAGTAACTCTGGTGCGGAAATTTTGACGGTGATAGTTTTAGCTAATTTTTGCAATTGCTCGACAGAAAGGGGAGTAGGTCGCACCACTCTGCTAAACTCAACAGAAATGCTTTGCTGCTTTGATAGTGCCAACGAAACACCACCCAGACAAATCAGCAAGCACACTAGACAAAAAATTCTACTTCTAAGGAACTTTATCGCACCCCTCACCGTCTACAAGTTGCTTCACATCCAAATAAACCTCACCTTCCTCGTAGCTAAAAGCTTGACATCCACTTAAATTAATCACTGATTCTCCTACAGTCCGGCGGAAATCAACCATTTGTTGCAAAACTCTGCCGGTATCAGTTCCAGGTTTGAGGGTGACGAGAACATTTTCTTTTTCGCAAGGTACGCCTTTGCGATTAGCAATGCACAAAACCGGATAACTATTGAAGTTATCTCGACTGGTGATGTAAAGTGAGCCGTTATCGTAGTAGCGTTGAAATTTCGCAGTCACAATCTTACAGCGCTCTTTGGGTGGGAATTTTTTAAAATCTTTGACTACCCAACGGATAAACGTTTGATTTCCCCGTGAGGTGCGTATCTTGGTAACTGGTATACCATCTTCCTGTGTGCAGAAGAATTTGTTTCCCCCAGCGTAACTCGGATAGTTGCTTGTGGTGGTAACTGCTAAAGCTGAAATCACGGAAGCTGTTGCTACCCCTGGTAATACGCGAGCAAATAACCTCAGTTGCATATATCTAAGTATTAATTACTAAAAATACTTGACACTAATAGAGCAAGCTACAACGTCAAATTACTGATTTTCGGAATTATGCTCAAATATATCAGTAAAAATTAGGCTTTTTGATGAAAAATTATCAAGATGACTCGCTTTTCTGCCATCAACAACAAAAGTGCAATATTTTTCAAAATACGCTTAGCATGTATAAAATTACACCTTAATGTTAAAGTATGGTCGAAGCGATGTCTACGACGGGCTACGCCTACGCCAAATCCTGCAAAGAAGACAGCGTGAGCCTCAATCAAAACCCCAAGATCGATAAAGGCGATCGCCTCATCCCGGAAAGAAGTGTGCGATCGCCTTTTTGACATACCTCCTCGTCCGAAAGGAAAAGACGCAAAGAATTTTTTTGATAAGTGATTAGGCGGACATAATATGATAAATTAGCGGAAATTACCAGGATTTAGGCGAACAGAGTTAGACCCAGACTGGCGACGAAGTGCCACTCCATTGCGGAGGTTTCTGGCCGTACCACCATCTTTGGCATCGAGGAAAGGCTTGAGGTTAATACCACCTCTAGATGAACTAACTCGATTATTGCCATTGCCTAGAAGGGTGCGTCCTAAATTATATACGCTGCCTGAGCGATCGCCATAAGTGTTAACGGCGATGGTTTGCTGTCCGCTGTCAGCAGTAGTCAAGTTTTGAAAGATGCTGTTGCGGATAACAACGGGATCTTTCCCACGCGGTACTGTCAACACAATTCTACAAGTTGGGTTAGCTTCAGTCGTTACGCAGACAATGTTTTCGTTATTTTGTACAGATGTCTGGAGTTCTTGTAAGCCATCTGGGCGATACAGTTCCAAGCGGCTGGCAATTGCTACACAACGCTTTTCGGCATCCCAACCGCCGCCTAAAGTCGCAGGTGCTGCCCAAGGAAAGAATTGTCCTGGTTGACTTTGTGGCTGATACATCACGGTGTACTGACCATTGTAAGTCTGACAGGTAAAGCGAGTTGCAGTGTCAGATGAAGGTGAAGGGGGTATGCCTGTCGATGTGTCTATTGGTACTGGTGCTGATGTGCCGCCTGATGGCACTGTTGGTACTACTACACCATCGTCGCTAATTGAATCATCATATTGTGCCATTGCTACGGAATTGCCCAGACACAAAGATAAGCCAAGACTACCCAAAGATATCAATCGCAGCAGTTTTGATGACATAAATCATCCTCCAGTATAAATAAGTACGGAATTGATAGTTCAAGTGACGAATAATTCTATTTTTTGATTCATTAAAAACGCTATTTTTTTCCTCTGTTGCTTTTTTCTCTTGCAGTAGCTTTTTCACCCGTGCTTGAATTTCGGTATGATGCACGACTCCTTCATAGGCGTAACGGTTGTAACTACTACGGATAATGAGGTTTTCTAAATCACTAACTCGTTCACCGCCACCGGGATGGGAAGATAACCAACTCGGTGGAGCATTTTTTTGCTGTTTATCTAGTGTCACCATTAAGTTACGTAAACCATCAGCAGCGTAGCCAGTGGCCACAATTAGCCGTGTGCCGAGTGTATCTGCTTGACGTTCCATGTCGCGGCTGTAACTGAGTGCAAAGAGTTGACCGATGGTGCCGCCTAAAGGAAGATATTGGGTAACGTTAGAAATTAAGTTGCCTTGGGTGACTAATTGAAAACCGTGAGATAAAACGACATGGGATAATTCATGTCCAATTAATCCGGCTAATTCTGCTTCGGAATTTGTCTTGGCGATCGCACCCGCATTAATAAATATCTTACCCCCAGGTAATGCAAAGGCGTTGAGACTTTCCTCTGGAATCACAAAAAATTCGTATTTAAATTCTTCACGTCCAGTTACTTTAGCTAATTTCTGTCCAATTTCGTTGACGTATGCCAAAACAGTTTCGTCTGTAATGACATTCAACTGTTTTTTTGCCTCTTTGGCTACGGAATCACCTATGGCTCTTTCACCTTGTAGGAGAACGATGGTAGAATCAATGGCGGAAAATGGCCCAAGCAAACTGCCAGTCAAGGCGTAACCTAATGCACCTGTAATAATATTACCGATGACGTTGCCTCGAATTTCTGCTTGGATATGTCTTTTGTAACGTTTGAGATTTTCTTCTGCTAAGTTTGTAAACTCAGCCGCTTGGGGATCTTCAGGGTTGAGAATGGCAAATTGACGCGCCGCTAAAGATGCTTCCATCCATTTTTTCTCACTAGCCAAGGCACTGACTCTAGCTTTAATCAATTCTGCTTGGTTTGGATACAGTGAAGATGCTCTTTCTAATATATCTAAGGCTTCTTTGGGGCGATCGTATTGTTTCAATACTTCAGCATATCGGATATGACCAGGGATAAATTCTGGATATTGCTCAACTAATAGTTGCAAAGGTACTAAAGTTCGTGTTTGTAACTTACTTGCTATCCCCGCTTCTGATTCTCGCCAGTATACCTTACCTCCTGGGGATAGTTGCGTGGGATCAAGTATTGCTGGTTTACGTTCTTCAGGTATGCTTGTTTTGGCAAAAGGTTCTTTTACCTCGCGGTAAATTTTTTCTGCCTCTGGGATTTGTCCGGCGAGATAAAGTCTATCTGCCTCAATAAATTTTAGCTGACGGGTGATTTCTTCAGGAGTGAGTGTAGGTTCCTGTGGAGACTCTGGCTTTTTCGGTTCGGAAACTTCCGGGGAGGCTTCTGGTGTTGATGAACGTTCCATCGCTTCCCGCAACTTTTGGACTTGAGTCGTTTCAACTGTAGTAGATGCAGCTGGTTCTTGTGCTGGAACTGGTGCTGTTGGCTGCGTCAAGATAATCAAAATTGATGTACCAATTGACAGTAATACCCAGTTACAGGTTAGCAGTAGAGACTTCCAGGTTCGTTTCATGCTACGTAACACCTATTGGGACTTAAACAAAACTAAAAAGGAAAAAAGGGTATAATGTTTAACTAGCATAGCTTTCACGTTGAAAAAAGCTCATGAAAGAAACCACCCCCGCAGCC
>NZ_JACJSJ010000021.1 GCF_014698115.1 Nostoc sp. FACHB-973 | reverse complement strand
GCAGGGGGAGTGAAGAGAAAAATTTAGTATTTTTACGACCGTTATAGCCCTAAGTACACTTATTTATTTCTCTCCCCCTGCCTCCCCTGCCTCCCCTGCCCCCTGCCCCCTGCCTCTTATCAGTGGGTTTGCCATTGCAATGTTTGGGCGATCGCTCTGGTGTCTAAAATCCAGCGATCGCCTGGCAGAATACCTCGAACAAAATTTAGCAGTTTGTTTGGGGAAAAGTCGGTTGGTGCTGATTGTGCTTGCTGTAAATCCTGCCACTCTACATCGTAGACATGAGCCACCAAAAACCCGATTACCTGATTTTGCAGTTCGAGAACCAGAACCATTGGCTTTTCTGGTGGTGACTGCCGCTTCAAAAGCGGCGCATAACCAAGCAAATGTTCCAAGTCAACCAGCCGCAGCATCTGTCCTCGCCAATTATAGAAACCTAAAATCCAACTTGGTAAGGCCGGGGCTGGGGAAATTTCTTGGCTAGCGAGATGAATAATGTCCTGTAATGAGTGGAATGGTAGCAATCCACTTCCTTGATTCCCCAAAGGAAAACGGAGAAATCTTTGACGTTGTTCGCCTGATGTCAGCCCAGGAGCCAAGGTTGGGGTTGTTCCGGGCAACCCCAACTTATCAGCCAATATCTGGCTCATGCCTAGAAGAAGTACTTTGAGTGGTTCCTCGTTTGGTGCTACAGACAAAACAGCCATGTGGCTAACAAAGTTTAACTCCGCCACTTGCTGATAAGACCAAGGCACCGGACGCACTGTTTCCAAAGGAATATCGATTAAGGCAGGGGGCTTGTCCACAGGAATACCACAAATTTCCCCAGTCCGGGTTTGAGTCAGAAGTAAGAAGCGCCCTGGAGTGTCAACCGCAGAGGGAACTTGATGCGTTTGTTGGTCTTGTACTTGCGGAATGAATTTCTGGCGCAAGTCCACAATCGTAATGGTTTGTGCTCCCAAATCAACCATCCCGATACCACTTTCAACCGTACTGCTAATAGGGGGACAAGCCATCACCTTGAGAACTGCACCAACTGGCAGGGCAAATAAATAGTCTGCGATCGCAAAAACAACGACTCGTAATGAGTCGCGCTCGCTCACAGCGCCAGATAATCGCTTAAACGGAAAGGGAGTGTTAAGCATAAATACTAATTCGTAATTCGTAATTCGTAATTCGTAATTAAGAAAGTTAGATATGGCATGGGTTTAGGGGTTTGAATGTGTTGCCTTATTTTAGAGAATTGGGCTAAGGGGTATGAACCAGTTCGGCGATCGTGGTTAGGAAATTCTGTTCTGAATAGGGTTTAGTCATGTAAGCTTTTGCTCCTAGAGCTAAAGCTAATTGGCGGTGCTTCTGTCCGCTACGGGTAGTCAGCATCACCACAGGAATCCCGGACAAACGCTCGTCTTGGCGACGGTGTTCTAAAAACTCAAATCCATTCATCTGCGGCATTTCAATGTCACAAATCACTAAATCGACATCACCGTGTTGCAGTATTTGTGCGATCGCCTCTCGACCATCGCCTGCTTGCAATACTTGATAATCGGCTTTCTGGAGCGTCTGCACCAAACTTTGCCTTTGGACAACCGAATCTTCCACTACTAACACCATTAGTCGGTTAGGTTGAGCAACGGCTGTATTGACTTCCATCGGCTGTTGCTGCGGTTGCGTCATAGTTGCGGATTGCTGCCCCTCTAGAGTAAGAACAGGCTCAGGCGCAGGCAATAATTTAGTTGCAAGACTTGATGCCGGAGAAGTTGGCATCATATCTGTCTCCCAAGTTTGCCGAACTAACTCCAACGGGTCAACGATTAGGGTAAGACTACCATTGCCCAACACGCTGTAGCCTTGGATGTAACTAGGTAAAGTCAGGACTCTGCCGAGGGATTTAATGACTAATTCCTGCTCGACTAAAATCTGATCGACTTGCAAACACAGGTATTGATGCTCTGTTTCCAACAGCAGCAGAGGTTCGACGGTGTTCCGTTGCTTGACTGGAAAAGGACTTAGGTTTAAATTGTGGTCTTGGGTGAATAAAGGATATTTGTAATCCAGCAAATTGGCAAGCGGGCGGATGGGAACTAGTTGCTGACTTTGCCCTTCTCCCCACTGCCAGAATTTTTGGCTGCCTTGCCCGTGTAAAGATTGCTGGACTTGAATCTGCTCTGGCTGCGGTAATAAAACCTGGCTAACTCCTTCAGACAGCAAGCCATAAGTAATACCTTGAGATTGACAAACAAGCAAGCGTGCCGTTGTCAAGCTCAGAGGTAATTGTAGGATGAAGGTGGTTCCCTGCCCTGAAAGCGATCGCACCACAATCGAACCTTGTAAAGCTTGCAATTGAGTGCGAACCACATCTAAGCCGATACCACGGCCAGATAACTCACCAATCTGCTTGGCGGTAGAAAAGCCTGGTTCAAATAATAAGTCTGCCAGTTGGTCTTCTGAGGCGTAGGCGGCTTGTTCGGGAGTCAGTAGATGTTTTTCTATACCGCGCTGACGAATGGATTCCCAGTTAAAGCCTCGACCATCATCCCGTACCTCAATAGTAGTGCGGTTGCCTTGATGATAGGCTTTAATTGTAATCGTTCCGGTTTCTGGTTTACCCTGCTGGCGGCGGATTTCTACTGGTTCAATGCCGTGATCGAAGGCATTACGAATCATGTGCAGCAAGGGATCGTACAGCTGCTCAGAAATGGCTTTATCCACCAGTACCTTCGTACCGCTAAGCTTGAGTTCAACAGGCTTATGATAAGTTGCTACCATCTGTTGCAGGAGGCGGGGTAATCGATTCAACACTGTTCCCAGTGGAACCATTCTGGCTTGCAGCAAATCTTCCTGCGCTCCTGAAAGCAGTTGCTTGCGCTTTCCGAGACTGAAGCGAGATTGCTGAACTAAGCCATTAACAGCCTCAATCCGTTCTCCTAATTGCACCATGTCTTCTGTAAGATTTTGCAGGAGAATGTGCAACTCGCTATAGTTATCCATTTCTAAGGCATCAAAATTGGATTGTGCCTCGGTAGCAGAGATAACTCGTGGAGATCCATGCATGTGTCGCTGCTTGCGTTCGGGAAGCAACAGATGTCGATCCGACCAAGTAAAAACTTTACTAAGTTGTTGTTGACAGTACAAAAACTGTAGTAGAGTGTCTTGAGCTGCTTTGTGGATGTGGTTAGATTGCAGGTTTTGTTGGTTTTCGCTGATTAGCAATTCCCCAATTGTATGGCTGAGGCGATCGAGTTGTTCTATCGCTACTCGGATACTGGGAAGTGATGCCGATGACTGAGCCTGGAGGCTTGGCGCTGGTGGTGGAGAAGCTGGCCGATCTGAGTCTGAGTATCGGCAGGATGTCTGTGGATCTCCGATCCAGATTGACTGTAAAATCCGATCTATGGCAGAGGGGGCTACTACCGAATCCTGAGAAATAGGTGCCAGTACCTCCGGTGTTTTCGGTACGGAGTTATCAGTCCGCTTCGGGAAAAACGACCAAATTGATTCCGCTTCGCTGGCACTGAGGAGGGGAGATGGCTGATTCTCAGTTGTAGTCGTTTCTATGGGTTGGGCAGCGATCGCAACTGGCTGCCCAAGCGGTTCTTGGACAGGAGTAGTTAGTCCTGCCCATTCTCGCAATTGTGGAGATATGTCTCCCCCTTGAGTGCGATCGCCTGCAAGTACTGCTGCTTGAGCTGCTTTAAAATTTTCTAAAGCCACCGGAGCGATTTGTAGTATTTTGTCTGGATGTGCTTTGAGCGCGTTTAGGGTCGCCTGGGCAATTTCTTCCAATCCAGATAAGCCATAAGATGCTGCTAGTTCGACAAAAAATTCGGCTTGGGAGTTGAGTGTTGTTTGAATTTGTTGCGGATCTTGGCTTTGGATGTCAGCTTCAAGCTGTTGCAAATCCTGGAGTACACTCCCGGAAAAGATTGACTCTACCACATCAAAGCCAAGTTCTTCCGAACTGGGAAGCAGAGCCTCACGACCAAAAAAGTCGCCTAGTTTATGCTGGAGTTGGGCGAAGATTGAGGCAGTGCGATCGAGTATTTCTGCCTCATTGCAGGATAAGCCCATCAAGGCTGCACTCAATGGAGTTCGCAGGCACTCATAAGCATCTAGAAGCAAAGCACCCAATTCTGGATCAATTTCCAGTTCTGGAGCGTATAACGCTTGGAATACATCTTCCAAATGATGGGCAATTGTCTGAATAGTTTCTTGCCCAACACTGGCAGCACTCCCTTTGATAGTATGGGCGCTTCGCATCAAGGCATGAACTTTTTCTATTGTTTTTTCATCAAGTAAACCGATCAGATTCTGCTCAATGGTTTGCAACAACTCTGCCGCTTCCGCAAGAAAAGCCTGCTCTTGATTACTGGGATCGGGGTTCATAACACACGGTTCAGTTAAGGAGATTTATCTGTTAAGGCAGGCAGGGGGAGCAGGGGAGGCAGGGGGAGAGAAAAAAGTTTAAGTGAAGGGTATTGGTTCATAACAGTTTTGCGAGATTAGTCAACTTTGAACTGGCTAACGCTGGTTTCCAGTTGTTGTGAAGTCATCCGTAGTTCTTCAAAAGACTCGGAAATGTGGATGGCACTTTCTGAAGTCTTGCGGGCGATCGCTGAAACATCCATCATTGCCTCTGTCAACATCTGAGATTGCTGACTTTGATGGGAAACTGCTTGGGTAATTCCTTGTACCAGTCCACCAATTTCGTTGGTAGCTACCACGATCGCACTCAGGGAATGACGAGTCTCATCGATCAAGTTCGAGCCTTGGACAACTTGGCTAATACCCACTTCCATTGCTTCGGTAACTTCGTTGGTGCCAGCTTGAATTTCTTGCACGAGTCGCTCAATTTCTGTGGTGGCACTAGCGGACTGATAAGCTAGAGAACGAACTTCATCGGCAACCACCGCAAAGCCTTTGCCATACTCTCCGGCACGGGTAGCCTCGATCGCAGCATTGAGTGCCAGCAAATTAGTTTGAGTGGCAAAGTTTTCAATCAGACTCACTACTTTCGAGATTTTCTGAGAAGCTTCACCAAGGCGTTTAATTTTCTTCGCTGTTTCCGACACGGTTTCCCGAATCTCCAAAATACCATCTACGGTTCTTTCCATCAGGGAATCACCAGCTTGGACGGTGTTATTAGCTCTTTGAACCGCCTGCCCGACTTTTTGAGCATCAGCAGCGACTATCTGGGTGGAAGTTACCATCATTTGTAATTGTTCCAGAGCGTGTTCGAGCCGTTCTGCCTGCTGTTGAGCTTGGTGAGATAGTTTTACTACTGAGGTAGTGTTATTGCTGGAATTTTCACTCACTTTGCCAGCAGCAATCTGCACTTGTCGCACTAAATCTCGCAAACTTTGGATCGTAGTGTTGTAACCATCGGCGATCGTCCCAATTTCATCTTCAGATAGGGGCGCTCGAACGGTAAGATCGCCTCTGAAGGATGGTTCCAAAGCCATGAGAACGCGTATTGCTCCTTGTTGGAGTTTTTCCCGTGCGGTGCGTTCGCGCTCTGCTGCTTCTGCTAGTTGCTGCTCTTGAATACGCACCTGTGTTAGGTAATCTGCAAGATTGAGGGCAATACCAATCTGGACGCTGGCTTGGTTAAGAACATCCTCCTCGGATTGCTCCCACTGGCGCGGTGCGCTATTTTGATAAACTCCCATCAGCCCCCATAGCCGATTTTCTTGAAAAATCGGAGAAATCATGTAGGCTTTAGTTCCCCACATTTCTAACAATTGAATGTGACATTCGTCATGACCGACACTATATATATTGTCAACCCGCAAACTTTCTTTGCGGACATAACGCCCTCCTTGGTTGTACTGGAGATAGGTATCTCTAACTCTGGCAAGGCTAGTTCCCACCAACTTAGGCCAATCCCCAGTCACAGATTCAACTACAAATTCTCCAGACCAATCAGGCTCAAAACGGTAAACTCCAACTCGATCTACTTTCAGCAGTTGACGAAGTTCATGGGTGGCAAACTGGACAAATTCGAGAACATCACCATGACTTTGGGCCATCTCTGTTAACCGACTTGGCAGGCGATAGGAAAATCGGGCGTTTGCTACTTCCCGTTCTGCCAGTTTGATCAGTTCCTCATTCTTGCTTAGAGTTTGTTGTAAGTATTGCGATTGCTGGACGGCAACCCCAAACTGCGTGCCGATTTTCGTTACCAAGTTGACTTCATTCTCTTGCCATTGCCGCGGCCCATCATTCTGATATGCTCCTAACAAACCCCAGAGCTTATTCCCAGCAATAATCGGGGTGATAATATAGGCTCTCATCTGGAATTGCTCTAGAATTTTTATGTGGCACTGGGCATGACCAGAAGTGTAAATGTCATTGATCACAAAGGTCTCGTTATGGCGATAGCGTCCACCTTGGGTTTGTTGGAGGTGTTCGTCTTCCCATACAGTCCTGATATCGGGGCCAACCAAAGCCACCCATTCACGACTGACGGATTCGGCAATAAACTCCCCACCCCAATCTGGATTGAAGCGATACACTGCCAGACGATCGCATTCCAAATGCGATCGCAATTCTGGTAAGGCATTGCGGAAAATCGTATCTAGCTCTTGAACTTGGCGGATTTTTTCTGCGAGCCGTGTCAATGCTCGTTCCCCTTCTGCGGTTCGCGCTAACTCTGCATTCTTCTTCTTGAGCTGTTCGATATACCTAACTTGTTGCAAGCCTATACCCATTTGCACAGCTACTTTTCGCAACAGTTGCACATCCTTGGATTTCCACTGCCGAGGACCAGTATTTTGGTATGCTCCTAAAAAGCCCCAGAGTTTGTTTCCAGTGAAGATAGGAGCGATCGCGTAAGCTTTGGCCTGGATTTTTTCTAATATTTCTAAGTAGCACTGAACGTGACCGACAGCGTAAATATCATCGACAACAAAGGTTTCATGATTGCGATAGCGTCCGCCCTGAGTTTCTTGTAAGTGATCGTCCATCCAAATGGTTTTGATGTCGGAACCAGCTAAAGACAACCATTTATCTTTTACAGCTTCAGCAATAAATTCCACACTCCAGTCGGGATGAAAGCGAAATACTGCTAGGCGATCGCACTGTAATTGTTTGCGTAAACTTGGTAGCACATTCAGGAAAATTGTATCTGCCTCTTGAGCTTGGCGAATTTTTTCCACCATCCCTGTCAGCACCTGTTCCTCTTCTGCTGCCCGCGCCAACTCTGCATTCTTCGTTTTCAGTTGTTCGATGTACTCGGCTTGCTGTACGCTTACCCCCAACTGAATGCCTAATTTGGTCAGTAATCGCACCTCCTCGGAATTCCACTGGCGCGGGCCGCTATTTTGGTATGCTCCTAAAAAGCCCCAAAGTTTGTTTCCAGCAAAAATAGGGGCGATGGTGTAGGCTTTAACCTGGAACTGCTCCAATAAGTCGATGTAACACTGGGCATGACCAACAGTATAGATGTCATTAACGGCTAAGGTTTCATTGTTGCGATAGCGCCCGCCTTGGGTTTGCTGTAGGTGTTCGTCTTCGTATACGGTCTTGATATCGGGGCCAACCATAGGCACCCAGTCACTTCCTACAGATTCAGCCATAAATTCACCACTCCAGTCAGAGTTGAAGCGATATATTGCCAGGCGATCGCATTTGAACAACTGCCGCAATTCTGCCAAGGTAGTACGGTAAATTGTTTCTAGTTGTTGGGAATGACGCATTCTATCCGTCATTCGGGCGATGGCGTGTTCTACTTCAGCTACTTGTGTCATTTCTAGATTTTTTAACCGTAGCTGTTCGATATATTCAGCTTGCTGGAGGGCAATGCTCAACGGTTCGCCGATCTGCAACAAAGCACCGATCTCTTCCTCTGTCCATTTCCGCACATCAGAATTCTGATAAGCTGCTAACAAACCCCAAAGATTACCAGCGCGGAAGATGGGAACATTAATGTATGCTTTGGCTTGGAACTTCTCTAATGTTTCTAAATAGCAAGGTGAAAAACCAGCAGCATAAATATCGTTGATTTTACGAAAGCGCGTTCCTTTGGTGTACACTCCACCCTGGGTTTCCTTCAGATAGGTATCGGCATCAGGTTTAACAGGGGAGCCATAGTCCTTAACATTACAACGCTCTGAAGATATCAGACCTGTTTTTAAAATGCTGTCTTGTTCCTGCATCTCCAACAGTGACGGCCAACCAGCAGCCACAGATTCAGCGATAACTTCTCCACTCCAGTCTGGATAAATTTGATAAATGACAACGCGATCGCATTTTAAAAATCGCCGCAATTCTTGGGTGGTAATGCGGAAAAGGGTGCGAAGATCCGTTGCTTGCCCAATCTTTTCAATGATGCCGAAAACAGTACGTTCTCGTTCAATCAGTTTGGCTGACTCCTCAGAACGGTTAGAAAGTTGTTGCTGATATTGCAACTGTTGAATAGCAATACTAGACAGAGATGCAACCTGCACCATTAGTCGAACTTCACTATCTTTCCACTGACGAGGCTGAGAATTTTGATAGGCAGCGAGCAAGCCCCACAACTTTTCTCCCTGGAAGATGGCAACAATAATGTATGCTTTGGCTTGATAGGTTTCTAAAACTTTAATATAGCAGTCAGAAAAACCAGCACTGTAGATATCATTAGTGACTCGATAAATTTGTCCGCGATGGAAATTTTTGCCTTGGGTATGCTGAATGTAGCTATCTGCACTGGACGATCGCCCTGTTGTCCCAACCAATCCCCCTTCGTCTGCAAGGTTCCTAACACTGCAATAGTTAACGTTATTGACAATTGCTGGGTTGTTTCGCTGTTCTTCTAATAGAGAAACCCACTCAGATCCAACAGATTCAGCTACAAATTCCCCACTCCAATCTGGCTGGAAACGATAAATTGCCACGCGATCGCATTTTACTGACTGTCGCACTTCTTGGGTAGCAACGCGAAAAATGGTATCCAAATCTTTGGACTGGAGAATTTTATTCGCTACACCGGCCAGGATTTGGTCTTTTTCCACTTCTTGTTGCAACGTAGCCTGAATCACGGCAACTTGCAGTTGCGCTTCTAATTCCTGCTCGATTAATTTTAGTAAGTGAATTTCAGCATTCTGCCACTGGCGAGCAGCAGTGCATTGCTGCACTACCAACAAACCCCAAACCCCATCTTTTGCTAAGATTGGCAAACTCAAACAAGCTCTTACCTGAAACCGATCCATTAACTGCTTTTGGTAAGGAGACAAGCCAGCAGTGTAGGTATCTGCGATCGCGACTAATTTTTCTTGTTGATAAAGCTTGGCAGAACCTAACCCAAAAGTGACGGCGGGCAGTTTTTCCTTCAGCATTGGGGTAAAGCCATCCCTCATGGCCTCTGCAACAACTATCCCCAGCGTCGGATTCGTAAACTCATACAGTACCACGCGATCGGCTTGCAGGGCGCTTTGTACCTCCATGACAACAGTGGCCAGCAAAGTATCTAGATCGGAAAATTGGCGGATTTTGCTGGCGATCGCCTGTACTTGCTCTACCTCTAATCCATCTCCTCCCTCTTGATATGGCAACACACTTAGCAGTTCTTTTAACTTGCGGATTCTCTCTCGCAATGGCCCTGTTTCCACCCAATCAGCTTGATCCAGTTCAGTTCGCAATTCTTCTAGAGCGGAGGTGATTTGCTGTTTTGCTGGTACATCAACGGTATGCCCGTTATCGGTTTCCTTATAACCGTTGCTGGAATTTGACTGAGGTTGGCTGGATCTAAGATTGTGTTGCGCTACCATGATCTTTCTTGCTATGAAGGTTGTCGGAGTTAAGAAGTAAAATGCAGAGTGGAGGCTACTTACCAAACAGGACTTACGCACAAGTAACGGAAAATCAAACCGCAGAGGACGCAGAGGACACCGAGGAATGAGAGTTTCAGAGAGTTCTTGCGTAAGTCCTACCAAAAAAGGCAAAAGTAAAAAGTTAAAAGGCAAAAGAAAGAAAAAGAAAAATGGTCAAAACCCCCTAAATTTATTTATGGGGATTATCTTTTTACTTTTTACTTTTCTAGAACGGCTTCAGCCGTAGGCAAGTCTGAGTAGTTCACAGAGGCTGAAGGGCTTGAATCACAACTTGGGTGTCAAGTAACATCAAAGGGCTACCTTGAGAATCCACAAAGTAACCCTGTAAGAATGAGCCTAGTCGTGCAGGTAACATCGATGTCGAAATCGCTAACCGCTCTTGGGGATCGTGAACTTCAATGGTATTGACTTGCTCCACCAACAGCCCGACGGTTTGATTCTGGACTTGAATAAGCATCGCCATGCCAGAGTTTCGCACACCTTCTCGCCGACACCAGTGTGTTGCTCCCAACAAAGCTGCTAAATCAAGAATCCAGATCGCTTCTCCCCGCCAATTCATTATGCCTAACAAGAATTCTGCTACCTGCGGTACTGGCAAAATCTCGGTGAGTGCAACCTGAATTACTCCCCGCAAATCAGCTAATGGGAGTAACCCATTTACCTTTCCATTCAATGGAAATCTTAAAAACCTCTGGTTGTTTCCTTGGGGAGAGTTTTCAAGTCGAAATTGGCTATTAATGGGTAGCGAAGAAAAACTATCATTGCCCTGTAGCATTGCCCCAGTTTCCTTTAGCGAATAAATTTATTAACAGTCTGGAGCAAGGTATTTTCATCTACAGGTTTGACTAAATAGCCATCAGCACCACTCATAGTGCCCCAAGTTTTATCAACATCTGTGTTTTTAGTTGAGCAAATCACTACCGGGATTGCTTTTGTTGTCGGATCGGCTTTCAACTTACGGCAGAACTCAAATCCACTTTGACCTGGCAAAATTAAATCCAGTAGAATCAAGTCAGGTTTTTGTTGTTTCAACCTGAGCTGAGCCTCTTCACCACTGCGAACTTCATAAACTGAATATCCTCCTTGCTCTAGGTAACGTGTCATCTTTTCGGATTCTGTGAGACTATCTTCAACTAAAAGAACTTTTTTCATTTTTTCCTAATTATTTAATTCAGAATTTGAAAAATAATTGCGTTTATTTCCTAACTATTTAATTCAGGATTTGAAAAATAATTGCGACAAATGAATTAACACCAACCCAGATGTAGAAAGCAATTTCCAATCCAAAATTTTTTTGAAAATGGATATAGGGGAGCCACTGAAATGACTACCGCTTCAACCTAAACGCTTAAATACTTGTGAAGCACATTGAGTACTTTCTCTGCTTCTACGGGTTTACCCAAAAAGTCAGTTGCCCCTACTAATTTTGCTCGCATCCGATCTACTATTCCATCTTTCCCCGTTAAGATGACAACCGGCACATCTTTGAGACTTGGAGTTTTACGGATTTGAGAACAAATTTCATAGCCATTCACTTTTGGCATCAACAGATCCAAAAAAATAAAGTCGGGCTTGCTTTTAATTAGGTTTAAAACTGCCGTCAAGGACTCTTGAATGCCAACAAAGCGATAACCTTGATGGGTGAGAATTTCCTCCAAACTGCGACAGATCGTCGGACTATCATCCACACAGGCTACTAAAGGTCTTGAGACATCAATAATTGCTTTCCTAGCCGCTGGGGGGGCAACTTGTATAACAGTGTTCTCTTCTTTCTTCAGTGAAGAATTGGAATTATTAACTGCACTGGATGGACTGACAATTTCTTTGCCAGTCGCTGGTGGAGCAACTTTATTAAAATTGGGCGCAACTTGTAAAACAGTGTCCTCTTCTGTCTTTAGTGAAGAGTTGGAATTATTAACTGCACTGGATGGGTTGCCAGTTTCTTTACTAATCCCAACCTGCCGGAGTCTTGGAGTGGGTGAAAAAGCGATCGCCCCTGCTTTTACCAATGGCATTAATAACCGAGTCAAAGCTAAGACATCCCGACCGCTTTTTTGCCCTAGACCTCGTAAAGTTTTTGTGCCATCAACTAGAGCAATAATCTGTTTAGAGGATGCTTGTCCTTGAAGTAGCTCAATTTGTTGAATGATCGGAAACAAATTGGGCGAGTAGGTTGCCAGTCCTGCATCTCGCCATTCTTGCCATGCTTGTGTAGCCTTTTTCAAGACTTCCTCTGTTGGTATTACAGCTAGGAGAACCCCAGGAACTTCACCAACAACGGTAGTATGTGACAACTGTCCTGCTGGATTGTCGCCATTTCTTTTGGCTTCAATGTACTGCATTATATCAAACAGGACTTCAGCTATTGAGCTTGTAATCAGGCTAACAAGTTGTTGTTGTTCGATTAATTTTTGTTCTCGCAATTTAACAAGAATAGAATACTCTCGATAATTTTCCTGGGGAGAGACAAGCTGCTCCAACTGTGTCACATCCAGATTAGAACAGTACCGCAACAAGTGTCGTCGCCATCGCTCATCGGCATTAGAACCGCCAGCCTGCCAAATTAATCTTCCTAAACGAAAATATAGCGTCCAAGTCGGCCCATCTCTTGCTTCAAGATTCAGCCTGCCTGTAAATAATTTAGTTTGAAGTTGGTTGATCAATTGATTCACAATAGATCGCACCTCCTTATATATCTTGAGTTTTGCATTTACATTAGAATTCCTCAAACAATCCGGCTTACTAACTTCATCGTGCAATTGCCAATAGCACAGTTCAAAATCTTGATTGAGCTACCCAAAGTTGTTATATCCCTTTCCAATCCGGATATTTTTAAAGTTAAAAGCCGGAAACTTGAACAAAGATTTAAGCTCTTTTCCTAATTATTAATAGGTTAACTTTTTGGCATATTACATCTACTGAGCAAATTGCTTGTCAATACAGACCTGAAAAAGATGGAAATGTTGAATACTACAAAGCATAGACCAGCTTTAATGCTTATCGATTGTGTACTATGCCTGCTGAAGGCGAAAGACACAAGCGATCGCATTCTGGTAGTCTGCAAATACAAAAAATGAGCTGCAATTAAGTTTGTCCAGAAATTGCTTGTTGCCGAATAAAGTATTGGCGATCGCGTTGTTCTAGTACGCCTTGCTTGATCAAGGAGCGCAGGACATCTATCGTTTGCACCCGGCTTAAGCCTATGACTTCTTCAATTTCTATCAGAGTAGCTCCTTCAGCTTGCTGAATGTATTGCTGCACTTTAGATTTAACAGTATCTGCATTCAAGGCAGGCACTTTCTTAGTCATGGTATTGGCGGAAGGACGAAAACCATTGGCTTTAATTGCAGAACGGGAGATTGACCATTTTGGAACTGTTGCAACTAATTTTTCTTCTTTAGCAGGAGTCGGGGAAACTGCTTGTTCATGACTGTAATCGCCCCAAACACTGTTATGCAAGATTTCCCGGAAATTTTGCAAGTTTTGGAATAATGCCTGAGCTTTTGCTGCCCGCTGTTGGCGGTATTCTTGCTGGCGTTGCCAGACATCTGTTTTTATTTGCAATATTTCCAATTGCCGGTCTACAATCTCTTGCTGAAATTGCTGCTGTTGTAACTTTCTGTTGTTGTCAAGTGTGCTAACAAAACTGCTCAATTCTTGATGAAGCACATCTGCTTGCCGCTGAAATTCTTGTTGAGTTAGCTGTTTCCACTGGTTAACTTTTTGACGGCGTTCAGCAGTTATTTGCAATCGCTGCGATCGCTCTTGTTCCCATAAATTATTGAGAGCCATCAGCTGAAATCTCCTATTTTGTTAACTAGAAATATAGCAATCCGATTTGATTTTTGAATTACTCGTAGAGGTAGGGGACTGGGGACTAGGGACTGGGGACTGGGGACTAGGAAGAAGGAATAAAGGTGACTGAGTTTTGTTCAAAAATCAAATATGAGTCCTATATTAAATAAGCTGTTACGCATTTAATTTGTACATTTCCCTGATGACTGATGACAGATGATTGTTAACCGTCAATAGTCATCTGTCAACGACCATCAAGAGTGTTTATATACTTTAGACGCGCATCAGCTTAGGAGCCATGAAGACTCCCTTTTTCTAATGTGGTGTTAAGCAGCAGATGGAACAGCAGCCTGAGATGTTAAACCAACTGCCTCGGCATATCTTAAGTAAGTTTCAACTGAAGCAATGACAATCCGAGCTTCTATTGATAGCAGTTCAATACCAACTAAAGAAACACGTACCCAAGCATCAACTACAATTCCTTTGTCTAAAATCCGGTCAATAACTTCAGCCAGACTTGAAGATGAGTTAACTTTTTCAACAGCCATTTTCTTTTCCTCTCACAACTCTAATTATTGATTTAATCTTGCTCTAATTGAGCAGTAGGTAAAACTTACACAATGTGTTTTATTCTTCCTGGGTTTAGTGTTCCCAAAAATATAAGATAAATATAAGAAAATAAAAAAAATAAATAAAAAATTAGATCGTCTTTATTCTTTCTGGGAAAGTTTTAAATATTATTTTTTATGAATTTATATGAGAGTATTTTCTAGAAAATGATAGGGTGGTAGAGGTTCGCTCAGTGCTAATTGCCAGTGCGAGCATTGTACCTGCCAAAGGGAAAATAGCTGCGTACTGAGCGTTGAATCGTTACGCTGTGCCAAAAAGTGGATTTGCCGCACATCTGGCTGTCGAGTTTCACAGATAACTTTTGTATATGTTTTGAGAATTAACTGGCTCAAGAGTTCCAACTGTTCGCATTGTTGTGCTTGAAATGCTTGCTGTGTTTGGTAGCGTTGTTTTTTAGCTAATAAATAGGCTTTTCCCCTAGCATCAATAGTTTCAGAATCGTCAAGTAAAGAACAGGGTGTCATTTTTAAAGTGTACTCAACTTTGTCTGCTAGCTGAGTTAGAGCTTCTAGATATTGCTCTTGGTGCTTTTCTAAATGATTCAGCAGTGTTTCTTGCGAGGTAAAACCCCTCCCAAAGCGTAGAGGAAGAAGGGGAGTTTGTTGAAAAAGTTCTCGAATTACGCGATCGTGGTTTAATACAGCTTGAAGTAAACGCTCATCCGTTGCTTGTATTGCCTCCAGTGAGATTTCCGGCTCTACGATCGCGCCTAAACCAGAAGAGTAAACTAGTTCAATATTCCTTTCCATCCCTAAAGGTAGAACAAGCGGTGATGCGATCGGGACTAGAAAAGCATAAATATATATTGACATAAGTAGAACTGCGTAAACATTTGTAGTTGGGATGAGGCAGGAGTCCTCCTGCCTCCTGCCCTCTATTCAGATTGATGCTGGTTAGCTAGCATTTGGTATGTAACTTGGAAATCATCATTTGTAATCTGAATCAAGCTGGAGTCAGTCAATCCCTGGGCGCGGTATCGACGAATCGCGCTTAAAGCGGCTTGATTGCTCAATAAAGCCAAATCTGCCCCATTCCAACCCTCGGTAACTGTCGCCCAGGTTTCTAAATCGACATCAACCAGGGGACGATCTACATTGTGAACTCCTAAAATCGCTAATCGGCTGGCTCGATCTGGTAGATCGATTTTTATTTGTAAGTCCAATCTTCCGGCTCTGAGCAAGGCAGGATCGAGCGCTTCTGGACGATTGGTTGCTCCTACTAACAGTACTTTCGGGCATTCATGCAACCCATCCAGTTCGGTGAGCAATTGGCCAACAACGCGATCGCTAACTCCAGAATCACCAGTGAATCGTCCCCGTGCTGGTGCTAGGGTGTCAATTTCATCTATAAACACAACGCAAGGCGCTGCTTGCCGAGCTTTGCGAAAGAGTTCTCTGACTGCCTGTTCTGCGGCTCCTACCCATCGGCTGAGTAATTCCGGGCCATTCACAGCAATAAAGTTGGCTCTAGCCTGAGAAGCGATCGCTTTTGCAAGTAACGTTTTTCCCGTTCCCGGCGGCCCCCACAACAGAATCCCACGGGGAGGCTTGGCTTTGGTTTGCTCGTATAGTTCGGGATAGAGGAGTGCGCCCTCAACAGATTCTTGAAGTTTTTGTTTTACATCATCCAAACCACCAATGTCATCCCAACTTACACTAGGTGTTTCAACTGCTACAGACCTGAGAACTGAGGGTTTTATCTCCTTAATTGCTTCCAGAAAATCCTGCTGCATGATAGTCATGTTCTCAGGAATGGGACTGTTGAGTGAGGGGACTTGACGACGAAGGGCAATGTAGGCTGCTTTTTGACAAAGAGCTTTGATATCGGCACCGACAAAACCGACAGCCAAATCGGCGATCGCACCTAAATCAACCGCAGTCTCCAAGGGCATGGCACTTGTTAAAATTGTGAGAATTTCCAATCGTCCATTGCGATCGGGAACCCGAAACTGAACTTCGCGATCGAAGCGTCCCGGACGACGCAGCGCCGGATCGAGATAATCTGGACGATTCGTTGCTGCTAGTACAATTACGCCCTCGGTTTTGGCAAACCCATCCATTAACCCAAGCAACTGCGCCACTAGTCTTTTTTCAACTTCACCTTCCACTTGGCTGCGATCTGGGGCAAGGCTGTCAATTTCGTCAATAAATATCAAGCAGGGAGCAGAACGAGTTGCTTTCTCAAAAATACTTCGCAAACGAGCTTCTGCTTCCCCGTAATACTTGCTCATCACCTCTGGGCCATTGATGGCAATGTAGTTTAACTCTAACTCTTCTGCCAAAACACGGGCTGTTAAAGTTTTTCCCGTACCGGGCGGGCCAACTAGCAAAACCCCACTCGGAGGTTCTAACCCTAATTTCACCAATAAATCTGGACGTTTAAGTGGAATTTCAACTAACTCTCTGATTTCTTGGAGAATATCAGCCAAGCCGCCGATACCTTGCCAAGAAGCTTTTGAGTTCGTCCGAGCTGATGGGGGGGTGACATCAGCATCATCCATTGGTGTGGTGCCAACGGTGGAATTGGATCTGGCTCGGCTGGAATTATTTGTTCTCGGAATATTGCCTTGTCGGGGAATACTACTGAGATTATGAGACCGAATTTGAATAGAAGTTTTTAACTCCCCTTTCTCTACTTTTTCTTCTAAAGCTTTGGCAATTTCTAATAGGTGTTCAAATCCTTTAAATATGTCGTCCATTGATTTTACTTAAATAAAAGGTAGAGAAAAATTTAATTGCTAAAAAATTAAAAGTTTCAATAATTTTTGATTTTCAATTTTTATTGCTATTCACAGCTAGAGGAATTAATCAGTTGGAAATTGTTAATCGAAGACGAGCAAAGTTATACGGGGCAGTGAAATTGTTGTAACGAATTCGCAAACGGTTTTCAAATTGACGATCGAGTGCTTCAACGTGTTCGCTAAATTGTGATTCTGTTTCCCAAGGAATTAGGTAGGCTGAATTGTAGATCATTGTGTCCATTTGGGGAGTATTTTCCACCACCTCGATCGCAATAGAGTTGAGCGTGCTTTTAAATACATCTATGATGCCTTGCTTGCGATCGCTCATTCCCTGTTCGATGGTTTGCCCTATTTGGATTACCCGCTCCATACTCAGGGGTTGACCAACTAGTTTATCCCTTTCAGTTTTGAGATTTGGGTGTTCTGCCAATAGTCCCTGAATTTCTGCCTCGGTATCCCAAAAAACTTTGACACTAACTTCTCGGCAACCCGATAACTTCGCAAGCAATTGCGTCAATTCTTCTTGATGAGGACGAATTAATTGCTCTGAAACCGTTTCCCAGCTTGAAACCAAAAGTCCAAATTGCACGGGTAGTAAATAGCGATCGCCTCCTTGCATGATCTCCTCAAGGACTTTTTCATGACTTAGCAGGTTACGACGGCTGGCCAAATAACGCTCTTGCTGTGCTTCCGAGTAGATGATTGCAAAATCATCCAAAATTTTAATTTCTACAGGTTGCCGATCTAAGCCCTCTAAATTTAAGTTTTGGGGAGCAGGCAAGGTCAAAATTCCATAAATGTAAAAACTCATATAAATGTCTTACCAAGAAGAATGTAGATAAAAAAGTTACAGGGGTTTAGAAGTGAGTACTAGTCTTAACTTGGCATGAACTAAGCTTAACTGAGCCAGTCCTAAGTCCAAGTCACCTTCAACCACAACACCCGTATTTAATAGGCGATCGAGGAGTTCTAAAATAGAAGGCTGACTAGAGGTTTCACCGGGGTAATATCCTCCAGATTGGGGAAGTAAATTTCCCATTTCACCCAAGTTAATATTTAGATCGGCTGGGTCAACATCAAATATCTCGCAAAGTTTAACAACCTGTTGTTCAAGCTTTTGTAGGCTTTCGGCAGCTCGATCTAGCTCATAGTCGTTGAGAGTGCCAGCATCCATTCGCCGAATCACCTGAGCTTCCATGAGTTGGCGTATCAGTTCAACAACCGTCAGTAACAACGGCGCTAAACCGGAATCGGAACCTTTTGATTTGCTAATCGCCTGCATTCTGATGATTATTAGGATTGAGTGCTTTGAGCGATTGCAGTTCTGTTTCTAGACTGGCAAGACGCTCTTGAAGTTGTTGATTAGTTGCTAATAAGGTGCGAGTTTGACTATTAAGATAGGGGTCGCTCTCCCACCAGTTAATTCCAATCTCTTTGGCTTTATCAACAGAAGAAATCAACAAACGAATCCGGATGTTGAGCAATTCTGTGGAGCCTACGGAAATAGAAATATCTCCTGCGATAACAATTCCTTTATCCAGAACCCGTTCTAGAATATCTGCCAAGGTAGAACCTTGAGTTGATGTGGTGATAGCTCCCCGATTAGTATTAGTACTCATTTGTTTATTAAATGGCCAGAATCAAGAGCAACTGTTTGTGAGATGTTCGGCGACTCGGCATTGCCCTGCATTTGGACTAATACTCCCTGTTCTCTGAGAGACTTGAGTGCAGCTACAATTTGACTGCGATCGATCCCTAACTCTACTGCCAATTCAGAGAAGCGCCTTCCTGGAGAATTACACAGGTAGCTGTAGACTTCATGCTCGTAAGGTACTCGTTGTTCCAATACAATCTGATTTTGATTGTTTGGTATTATCTTTGACGACTGAGATTGAGTATTTATACTACGATACAATTCACTTAAAACCTCTTCCAGTAGTCGAGTTGCTTCTATGAGAGGTTGATTCGTGCGAGAAAGGAGGATATCGGCACAAATATCTTGGAAGCTAGGATCTCTAGGGTTTACGGAAATTTCGTGTTCGTGGCAGATTTTGGCAATCATCAGACAGGAACGCAATCCACCGCCCTGTCCAGAGCCAGATCGACTCCAAAACGTCCGTACTATGCGGACAATTACTTCTGCTTTCTCAGAATCTATGCCTGTTTTATGAACTACAATTTCCTGCTGACTCAGTTCATCAGGTGTAGGCATATCGATGGTAATAACACGATCCATCAAAGCATCCTGAGTTGCATGAACTCCACAATACTCTTGAGGATTTGACGTTAAGATTGCCCGAAACTGAGGATGAACCCGGATATACTCGGCTCGATGTTGGTTTGTTGGTAATACTAACAACCTCTCCTCAAGTACGGAGAGTAAAACGTTATTTACCTCCGGGTGCGATCGATTGAATTCGTCGTAAACCAGCGTAAATCCTTCTTTACAAGCTAGGGTTAATCGTGCATCAACCCAATGTTGTCGGAGTTCATCCTCAACTTTGACAACGCTGTGGATGAAGTTATCAACAACCTTTTTACGGGTATAACCTAATTGATTACCAATCAAATCTGAGGTTTTAAACTCATCATCTCCAAATAAGAGAATGATCGGCTGGTTGAGCAAATCAGCGAGATGCATTGCCAGAGTAGTTTTTCCGACTCCGGCTGCACCACGCAAATGTATTGAAAAACCTGACTGTAGATAGCGCAAAGCACGTTGAGCGACCCGTTGAACAGCCAGTGTATTGACAAATCGTTGGGGAGATGCATTTAATACTGTTGTCAAACTCTAAGTACCTCGTAAATAGTAATGTGTCATACAAAAGTAATTTTTTTTACATTGCAAATATAAAATACAGATGTCAATCAGCCTTAACTGGACTCAAATCCAAGGCATTTTGGCATCAACACAAGACTAGTAATGTTTAATATTTATGTCATCAGCATGATTACGGTGTTGAGAGGATACCTTTGATAAGTCCACACAGGTGTAAAGCAATATGGTTCTGCGCTTTTTACTATTACCGATTACTGGCCCATTAATGGGGGTAACGTGGCTTGGGGAAAAAATTTTAGAACAGGCGAGTACTGAAATTGATGATAAAGAAAATCTCAGCAAGCAGCTTCTTGCACTCCAACTTGCTTTTGATATGGGAGAAATTCCGGAAGAAGAGTTTGAAATTCAGGAAGAAGCTCTTTTATTAGCGATTCTGGAAGCAGAAGAGGAGGAACGCGATCGGACACAAGAGTAAGGTTGGAGGCAGAGGAGAAGAGATAGTGCGATGGACGGATTTCCCGGCATAAAACAACTGCCGTGGCAGAAGGTAATCCCCATAAATAAATTTCAGTAGACCGAAAACTTTTGCCAACATCAAAAATTAGTAGCTTGTGATACCGTGCATTCTTTTTTCACGGACAGTACCCGCGAACGCGAGGCTTTTTTCATCGAATTTAATCCGCGATGTGTGAATGAGGGAAAATATAAATATCGCGACTCAGAATATAATCAGCCATGACCGAAACCAAACCCGCTCGTACCGCACGCAGGGGACGAATATTCCCTGAAATTCAGTGGAATGAAGAACAAAAAGCACGACGTTCAGCCGAACGCGAGGTTTTTTACCAACGTTGTAAACCTATTTTTGAGCGAGTCAAATCAGAATTAATTGAAACTCACTACAACTGGTTTGTTGCAGTTGAACCGGATAGTGGAGAATATTTTGTTGATAAAGATTTAGAAGTAGTTTCATTACGGTGTCGCAAACAACATCCAGGCAAAATCCACTATGCTTTTCGGATTAATGAGTCTGGGGCTTGCGGCACGATATGACGATTTCCGGTTTTTTTGGTGATGAGGATGCACTACTTTTTGAAATTAATTTAATAACATCAGATGGATTAGAATTACCTGTTGAGGCGATGTTTGATACAGGTTTTTCGTGTTGGTTAGCGATTAATGAGCAAGATATAGATGCACTTGGTTGGGAGCGTTTACGAGAGCAAACAATGCGAACTGCACGGGGAGATGTAAAATTTGAAATCTATCTTGGTCAAGTACTATTTGATGGTCAAGAGTTTGACATACCTGTACATATTGGCAAAGATTTAACAGAAGTTTTACTCGGTCGTCAATGGTTAACAAATCGTCGGTTAGTCGTTGATATACAGTCGGGTGAATTAACGTTGGGATAACTACGACCGATAAAAAATTAGAAAAATGCCTCAAGATTTTTCAAAATTTCAACCCGATAGCGACCCACATCCAAGTGCATTCCAAAAGATTTTTACTATTATACTTGGAAGCTGTAACGTATAAAAAAGCTGTGCCAAATAGCTTATAGATTAATTGGTACTTTGAGAATTGCAAAAAATAAATATTGATTGAGATAATCCTTACCTAGCAAGGTTTTCAGCCTTAGCTTAACTTTCGGTACGATTGCTGATACTGTTTGTGAATGTGCTACATAGTTGTAAATGTAAGTACTACATAACCTCAAACCTTCAATCTGTCGTTGCGGCTTTCAATTGTAATACTTTAATTTATGCCTTTGTAACACTTTCGCCAACAGTATCACTCAATATACCTTTAGCCCTTGCCTCTCTAATCCAAGTTGGAAATTCGTTTAGTAATCTTTCATACAATTGCTCATCTGTAATTTTTATTAAATCATCTACATGGAAAAAATTGGCATTATCAATAATGCGACCATTCATATTGTCTAATTTTTCTAAAATTCCATAGTTAGAGCCAGCTAAACCAACAAATTGCCAAAAGATGGGATATTTTGCTGCATCAACTACAGCTCTTTTAATTCCTTGCTCATCAATAACTCCGCCATCACTAAGAAACACAATCAACGTAGGCAACTTACTAGGTTCTTCTTGAGTATATTTATTGATTACATCTCGTATTACAAGGGTTTCATTGTTACCACAACCTAATTCCAACATCAGAGAGGGCATTTTAAAAACAAGTAAAGCTCTCTTGGTTTCGCCACATTCTTTTTGTATATAGCCATCAACATTCCTTTCTGTCACTATTCTTGTTCTTTTGAATGTTGAACCAAAAAACCAGACATCTAATTTACCATCATCATCTAATCTACTAGCCACTGGTACTATTCTTTCAAGAAATGCTTGTATCGCACCTGAAGTATATTGATTGGTCATAGAACCAGAAATATCTAAAACTAAAGCAATTCTGGCTACAACATTACCAATATCTTTCTTTTTTAGAACAATATCTACTTTTGTTTTTAAAAGGCTGATATCGGCTTTTTTTGTAATATCAATATTCTGTGGTTTAATATCTTTAGCAGGAGTTATTACAGGAATCTCAGGAGTTTTTACTTTAGGTGCTTCTTTCTTTTCTTCCTGTTTAGTTTCAACAATATACTTATCTACAAAACTTTGGAGTCCCGATTTATAACCTTCTCCTACTGCTCGAAATCGCCATTCACCATCCTTTTTATATAACCGACCAAATTCCAAAGCTGTCTCTTGAGAAAAATTTTCTCTCAAGTTGTAGCGAACCAAAGAATTTCCTGTTTCTTGATTATAGATTTTAATAAAGGCATTTTTGATTTGGCTAAAACTTTGATTTTTTTCCTGCCCTTCGTGAATAGTAACAACAAAAACTATTTCCTGAATAGCTGGGTTGACTTTTGATAAATCAACATAAATTGTCTCATCATCTCCATTGCTTCCTCCTGTTCTATTATCTCCACTGTGTTTTATAGAAGCATCAGGAGATTGCAGGTTGTTGTAGAATACAAAATATTTTTCATTAGGAACTTTGCTATCCAGTCCTAACATGAATACAGAAGCATCAATATCATACGGTTGTCCATTCTGACTTACCTGCCAGCCTAAACAAATAGCTACCTTCTTTAAATCGGGAGCTTCTTTAGAAAGATTAAATCTAGCACCTTTGATTAATTCAGTTTCCATTTTCTAGAAATTATTTTGGTTGACTTTTTGTATGAAGTTATCTATCTGAAAAAAGCATTGAGCTGAGATCTCCGGCTCGATGCCAACTAGTAGAAATGAGCGATCGCATCCAAGTTAATGCAAAAAAGCCGGAGGAGATTATTAACTGAAGTAGGGAAGGCGAACCCAGTGGGCTGGGTTAGAGGTATAACCCTGATTCAGGACTTTACCATCCAGTGCGTTGAGTGAATTAACTAACCAGTGCCGATTTTTTCAACTTTGCTCGCATCGTTAAACGCCAAAGTTCACCAATCCAAAGAACTATAGACGTTCCAGCAATTACGCTTATCCAGTCTGTGAAAGTTAAAGGTACTGTTCTAAAAACGCTACCACCAAACTGAATAATCAATATTTGTCCCACCAAAATAGTGATAGCGATCGCCACAAATCCTTTGTTATTAGACAAACCTTTAAAAGCAGACTGTTTTAACCCCAAGCATCGAGCATTAAATAAATTCCAAAACTGTAACATCACAAACACAGCGAAGAACACAGAAAGCTCATAAGTGCTGATATTCCCATCCTTGCGGATATATTGTAAGAAAACTATTAGGAACATCAAAAATGCAAATCCAGTAGTGAAAATATTCTGTGCCATCGGTTTAGTGACAATAAACGCTTCTGGATTACGAGGAGGACGCTGCATAACGCTCCGATGGGGTGGTTCTGTTGCTAAAGCCAAAGCAGCAAAAGTATCCATAATCAAGTTCACCCACAGCATTTGTGTGACTGTTAGAGGCAGTGCTACTCCAATGAATGGGCCTGTTAAAGCAATTCCCAAAGCTACAACATTAATTGTTAACTGAAACAGAATAAATTTTTGGATGTTCTGGTAAAGCGATCGCCCCCAAACAACTGCATTTACAATACTGCCAAAAGAATCATCAAGAAGAATAATGTCACTAGCTTCTTTAGCGATCGCTGTGCCACTACCCATTGCTAAACCTACTTGAGCTTGCTTGAGAGCAGCAGCATCGTTTGTGCCATCACCAGTCACACCTACTACCTGATTATTTTCCTGTAATAGTTTTACTAGCCGTAGCTTATCCAGGGGACGCGCTCTAGAAAGTATTTTTAATTCCTGCACTGCTTGACTGGCTTCTTGGTCACTTAGTTGAGCAAACTGTTGACCTGTAAGATGGAGATAACCACTATTAAAGTCATCATCTTCTTCCCAAAGTCCTATTTGCCGCCCAATCTCTTTAGCTGTCTCCGAGTTATCACCTGTAACAACTTTGACTTTAATTCCTGCATTTAAACAGCCTTGGATAGCATCAGGTACTTCTTGACGCAAAGGGTCTAAAATTGCTGTAAACCCCAGCCAGATCATCTCTTGAGCCAGATCATCCAAGTTCGTTTCACTGGAATACTCTGAGACTTTACTGTAAGCGAAGCCTAACGCTCGCATCCCGCGTTTTTGGTAATCTTTAATTGCATGAGCGATCGCCGTTTGATTCTGAAGTGGTTGTAGACCTTGCGCTGTCAGAATCTGCGAACAACGTTCTAAAATTACTTCTGGCGCTCCTTTTACATAAAGTACATCCTCTCCAGTCACAGAGGAATTACCAATTGTACCCATGTATTTTTTCTGACCAGAAAAAGGAATGCGGGATTTAATCTGAAAGTTACTCCGGTAGGCTATGTAATCAATTTCTTGACTATCTAGCCATAAAAGTAAAGCTCCCTCCGTAGCATTACCAATGGCACGAGGAGCCTGCAAAGGTTTTTTCTCTAAATCAGCAGTACTATTGGTAGCGATCGCTTCCGCTATTAATGCTTGCACATCTTTGAGTGCAGGTGCTAGTTGAGTATCCCAACTAGGAAAATTGACTTCATACACCCGCATTTGATTTTGGGTAAGAGTACCAGTCTTATCAGAACAAATCACTGTAGCCGCACCAATAGTTTCGCAAGCGTGCATTCGACGCACTAAATTATTGGCAGCAGCCATTTTTCGCATACTATAAGCAAGACTGAGAGTGACACTCATCGCCAAACCTTCCGGCACAGCTACTACAATAATTGTCACAGCAACCATGAAATAATGTAGTAATGCCTTGGCAACATTACTAGGTACCCAGCTATTTACAGAACCAGGAATTAAGCCTAGAGGATATCCTAAAGCAAGTCCAATAGTAAAAATGGCTAGTCCGATACCAATAGTTTTTAGCCAATCAACAAGACCATTATTTTCCAACCATTCTGGTGCTTGAATTTTACTACCAGCTAATTCTAGTCCATCGAAAACTACAGGTAGCCATACTCGGTTCAATGCTACTAATACACCAGTAATTAATAATCCAACAACATACCACTGCTGAGAAGATAAGCTTAACTCCCCTATAGCAAAGCCGCGTACTAACAAAGATACAAAAGTAAGACCAGCAAAGCCAAGACCAACCACACCAATCACTTTACTGAGTTTTTCTAGTTGATGGTTGAGTGGTGTATCTTGTTCGCTTTCGACAGTCGCAACTGCTATTGCTAATTTACCAATTTCTGTGTTATCTCCAACGGCAGTGACTTGAAAATAACCGTGTCCTTGCTCAACTATCGTACTGCGATAAATATTGTAGGCAGGATAGGTTCCTTCTTCAATACCTTGATTCTTCGCGTCAATTTGAGTAAGTTTTTTAACTGGTTCTGCCTCACCAGTAATTTTTGATTGGTCAATCTCTAAGGCAACTTCTTCTAAAACTTCTCCATCAGCCGGGACTTCTTCACCTTGTTCTAGGTAAGTAATATCTCCCACAACTAACTCTTTGCGGGGGATAGTGGTAAAGTTGCCATCGCGGATAACTTTGATAGCAACTTCATCATAAACCTGATTGAGGATATCAAATTCTTGATTGGCTTTGTATTCATTGATAAATGCTAGAGTTGTTGCTAATAAGATAGCAACTACAATCCCTAAACCTTCAGCATATTCACCCTCTAAAATCCCAACAGTAATTGCGATCGCTGCTGCAATCATCAAAATCCGAATTACGGGGTCTTCAAATTTTTCCAGAAATAATTTCCATAGTGGATCTCGTTCTGGTGGTGTCAGAACATTAGCACCATATTTTTGACGATTGGCTTTAACTTCTTCGGAAGTTAATCCTTGATATGGTAATTTAACGTTATTGAGCTTATTATTCTCATTAGTAAGCATATTGTATCCATTGAATTGTCAAAAGCTATATCCGAGCTAGATTACACATCAATACCAAATAAATATTCAGCCATGCCATTTCAACCCTAGTTCTGAGCTTTTTGGCTCTACTAAGATGTATTGCAACTATCTGTAAATGCTATAAATCCCAAAGAGAACGCAGACTTATATCAAGAGTCAAGTTGGCAAAGATTTATATTTGCGAATGGCATTATTCATTAAGATGATCTGCTCGGCATGAAATGAAGGAGGCATCAAGCTGTGAATTCGGTGGTCGAGTCCATCGTGCATCACATCTGTGGGTAATTCAGAATGATCTAATCCCAAGGTATGACCGATTTCATGGGCAATAGTGTTAGCAATCAAGTTAGATAATTGGGCTAAATTTAGACTAGCCTGCTCAGAAGCACGAAGTATTTGGTCTATGCGAACAGCCGCAACATTCGTGACTTTGCCATGACTAAAACTGGCTATTCCTAAATAGTCAACTGGTTCTTGATCGATTAACACATAAATGTGAGTAAAATTTTGCCCCCACTCTCTTTCATCTGGTGGTTCTGAAGTCAAAAATACATTAATGCTTCTAAAAGCACTAAAGACTTTAGCTAGAGAATCTCCCATCACTTCTAGCATGGTGCTATTATCTCCAGTGCCAACAAACATTCCCGAAATATCAACCCATACGCAATGGCGAACTTCACTATTCTTTTTAGCTATTAACCATCCACAATGGGGACAAATTCGCCAAGTCGTTTGAATTCGAGAACGACAACCTTGACAGCGAGGCTTAGGAGGTCTATCAAGGTTAATTCGTTCCCAAATGGGAATTTGTAGTTTACGATTTGGCTTAGTTAAATTTAGGCGATCGTAAAGCGACATTTTACTTAGAGCCTGCTACCCAGTTAAAACCAAAATGGTAGTTTTTGTCTGCCTCTTGATGGCCGCTAAAGTATTTTTCTTCCTTCAAAATTGTTACTTGAAAGCCGAGATTGCTAACTATAGCCGCAGCACAGAAAGGTTTATTTACGCCTGGGTTATTTAGTTCTAAATAAATCTCTTCACCATTACTAATCTTGAAAAACATTCGCCCACCCACAGACCTAAAATCAGACGCTCCCCGATAAATTAGGGCAAAAAACATCACTCGTTTGATGGTATCAGGCCTGTAAATGAACATATTTTCACCGTCTGAAGCCGCTCCAGTACGGTCATCTTTATCAAGAAATATGTAGGGAGAAGAATTTTTAGCACCAAAGTTACCTCCCAGAGGTTGAATGACACCTTTAGCACCGTCAACCGTCTCATACATACATCCCAAGTCTAAGTCAGGCGGACTATCAGCACCAAGCAATTTACCAAAGAATCCAACATTTTGATTAGATTGTTGGTTCCAGTTGAGGTTGACATGAACCGTTAACTGCTTAGATTGACCTGCCTTACTTAGGTCTATCTTGTGAGAATCGCCACTCTTTTTCAGAGTAATAGCCATGATTGCATAATCCTAGATATTCAACAGTAAGACTTGATCAGTTCCCCTAAACCATTGACATTAGTGCCATTGCCGACAGCCGCCATTTTCCACTCATCGTTGTGCCGATACACTTCAGCTAATATCATTCCTGTCATGCCTCCATACTCTTTACCTGATAGGTTATATCGAGCCAATTCTTTGTTATTAGCTGCATTAACGAGGCGTACAAAGGCATTTTCAATTTGGCTAAAGTCTTGTTTACGGGCAATGCATTCGTAAATATTGACTACGAAAACCAATTTAGCAATCTGGGTTGGGATGCGAGGTAAATCAACAATTATTACCTCATCATCACCATCACCTGCGCCGGTTAAATTGTCCCCTGTATGAGTGATTGATCCTGATGGATGTTGAAGATTACCAAAGTAGATAATATTCTCTTTAGCTGTTAGCTTGCCATTTGCATCTAGGCAGATTACAGAGGCATCTAGGTCATACTGATGGCCACCACCACCAAAATTGCTAAAAAACCCACCACCTGAACGTTTTGCAACATCCCAACCTAACCCACACATCAACTTGGTTAGATTAGGAGCTTCCTTAGAAAGGGAAATCCTCTGTCCTTTTTGTAAACTAATTGCCATCGTAAATCTCCTAGCTATAACGATCTAATAAAGCTTTTAATCCACCTTGATAGCCGGAACCAACGGCATTTAAACGCCACTCTCCGTCCTTACGATAGATTTCAGCCATGACTAATGCAGTTTCAATAGAGTAATCCTCAACCAGGTCGTATCTAACTACTTCCTGGCTAGTCTGAGCATTGACTACACGAACAAAAGCATTTTGAACCTGACCAAAGTTTTGACTTCTTTGTGCGGCTTCATGAATAGTTACAGTGATGACAATTTTCTGAACATCAGTAGGAACTTTTTGCAGATTAATCTTGATGACTTCATCATCACCATCGCCTACACCTGTAAGATTATCTCCTGTATGTTGAACTGACTTACTTTGATCAGGGCTGGTAAGATTGTTGTAGAAAATAAAGTGGTTGTCAGATATTAGCTTGTCATTACTATTCAGCATAAAAGCAGATGCGTCTAGGTCAAAGTCATAGCCAGTGTCCATTGCTTTGACATCCCATCCAAGACCAACAAATACCTCAGTAAGTCCTGGTGCAACTTTTTCAAGAGATACGCGCTGTCCTTTTGTTAATGTAACTGCCATTACTTTTTAGTCTCCTTAAATTCAACCTTTAACAAAAGTTACCAATTATGTAAGGGCAGAAGTCAAAATAAGCAGAGTTAGAATTCTGACTTCTTCCTGCAATGAAATTGTTTTAGCTTTTTAGAGAATTGTTTAGTTGTAGCGCTCAAGAAGTGCCTGTAAACCACCTTGATAGCCAGAGCCAACTGCGTTTAAACGCCACTCACCGTCTTTACGATAAAGTTCAGCCATGATTAACGCTGTCTCAATGGAGTAGTCTTCTGTAAGTTCATAGCGGACAGCTTCTTCCTTTGTTTGCTCATTCACAAGACGTACAAATGCATTTTGTACTTGGCCAAAATTTTGATTGCGTTTTTCTGCTTCGTGAATAGTTACAGCTATAGCAATTTTTTCAATATCACTAGGTACTTGATTCAGAGAAATTTTGATTGTCTCATCATCTCCTTCACCTTTACCCGTGAGGTTATCTCCTAAATGTTGTACTGACTTATTAGTATCAGGACTTGTAGGGTTGTTGTAAAAAACTAAATGAGATTCAGATACTAACTTGTCATTAGCGTTTAGGAGAAAAATTGAGGCATCCAAATCAAAGTCAGTACCAGTATCAGTAGATTTAACATCCCATCCAAGACCAATAAAAACTTGAGAAAGACCTGGTGCAACTTTCTCAAGAGATACACGTTGACCTTTTGCCAGTGTGATTGTCACTATTCAATCTCCTTGAAATTAAAGCGGAGGATAGACGCACTCAAGTAGCTGTTCTTGATTTACTCAGAATCAGTAATAAATAAAGATTAGACTTGAGATTTTAAATAATTAAATTACTAGCAATTTTCATTAAATTTTCTATTTGCTAATTCTAATTATTAGCAACTTTGTTAGCTAGTAACTTTAAATGTGATTATAGAAAAACTTTATACTAATCTGAAGCAGTAAAAGTACTGAAATACTTGGAATTAAAAATATTTTCAAAGCATTAATTTATGTATACAAAATAGTAAAAAAAGTTAATGATTGATAGCTAAAATACGAAATTATGCTTTAGCAAAAAAATAATTGAGTACTTCTTCATATGTAGTTAAATGAAGAGGTACTCAATTATAAAAAATATACGAAATTTATTTATAAGTGAAACTCTGATGGAGCCAAATCTAAATGATGACAAATTTCTCGAACAACTTGCTTCTCATATTCATCAAAATTATTATCAGCAGAACCAATAGCACAACATACTCTAATCACTAATCTGGAAGCTTCGGAATTTTTCTTGAGCTTACCCATAGCTTTTAGCGCTTCTCCTTTACCAATAATCGAGTCAAACTCGAAACCACTAACAAAATGATTGAATCTATCAATGACATGATTCATATCGAAAACCCGAAGTTCTTCACTTCGACTAATAAAAGCCGCCATCTTTTGTTTTTCGGCAGAATCAATAGTTCCATCGGCAGCAGCTACCAAAGCACATCCAGCTACGACAGCATCCATAAATTCTTTGTTTTTAAACTTTGAAATAGAATCTTGTAGATTTTTTTGTTGGTCTTTTACCCAAGTCAAGAAAGTCATAATATAGCTCCTGTTTTAGTTCAAAAATGATAATTTACACTGACTGTAAAGTTGAATAGCTCAAGAGAGAGGCTACTAGTTCGTAAGTCGATAACAATAGTTCTTCTGTAGCAGCATGGGAAACTAAAGATGAGCAATAACCACCTTTGCTATTAACAACCTCTTTTACTTTTTCATGAGCAGTACTTAAAGTACCTGTATAAAGACTAGCGTTTAGTATATCTAAATCATTTAAATCATTTCCTAAAGTAATTAATGGAAACAATTTCAAAAATTGAATACCTTTTAATTTACTAGGCATGGAAGGATAAATAAAAATTTTGTGTCCATCCAAATATATATATCCAGGTATATCATTTTCAAATAATATTTTTCTCAAAAAGCCATCACTATTCTCAAAATTTTTTGGGGCAATCAACCCTAAACAATTTTCATATCCAGTCAATTTTGACCAGTTTGGTAGTAAGTCGGTAACGGCATTCCAATTACTTTTACCAATCGGTGTTTCGTCTAGATTAAATTTTGCTACTAACCCGTTTTCAGTAACAAATCCACAAAAGCAAACATCTGGAATTTGTTGAACTAGTTGTTTAACATTTTGGGCATTACGGGCAGTGGCAATAACTATTGGTATAAGTTTACTAATCTCGGCTAACAAGTTAGCAGATATTTGACTTAGATATCTACAACTTACTCTACCTGGCACTGCGATCGCTTCTGGTTCTGGATGTAGCAAAGTCCCATCTAAATCTACAACTAATACTTGTTTATTATTATCCATTAGCCGATTTCCTTAACGAGCAAGCGACACGAGTTTTATAATCAGATAAATCTGGAAAATTATAATTAACTTTTACTTGTTTAATTTTTGCAAGTGCTAGTAATAATTTATAGTTCGCCTTAACATAATTTATGTCATCTGCAAAATAAATTATTTCAGGATTAGCATTAATTAATGCTCGACATACTTCATTGCTATGAATTCTCATAGCAGTAGATTTGAAAAATCGTTGTTGATGAGTATTAGGCGTTGATATTATTCCCGGACAATGCTGTTGCCAAGTTTTTACTAATTGATAGCGACAGTATTGTTGGGGAAATAGATATGCAGCAAATAAATTTGCTTCATTGACGTAGAAAGTTCTGGAGAAACCAAGCGTTGCTACTCCCGTGAAACAGGCAGTTGGACATAATAAATCATCTTGAGTACCAGAAAAATCTGCCCATCCCCAAGGATCTACTAGAACTGCAAATGGCTGCAATTCCTGCCTTGACAGCTCTCTGGCAACGCCACCTCGTCCCGTCCAGCCGTCAACAAAGATAATTTTTCTTTGTGGATACTGCGATCGCACTTGCTTGAGAGCAACTTTATCAATACCTATACCGCTAAACAAAGACAAAGAAACAGCAACAGAACCAGGTAACAAACGACAAAGCCAGTCTGCAACTGGAACTCCTGCTCGCAAAATAGCAACAAAAACTAGCTTGCTAGGGTCAGCTTCCCATCTGGCAATAGAAGCTGCTAAACGAGAAGCAGCCTGCTGAATTCTTTCATCTGCTAGCTCTGAGTTCACCAATTGCCAAAACTCGTTATTTAGATTAGGTTCAGGCGAAGGAACTGACCAAAATGTATTGTTGCCATCATAAGCCATGTTTAAACAGCGGAAGTACTGTTTATCTCTAAAAGGGTCAATTTCTTTAAGAAATTGGGCATATACTGGCTGATTCCACAGATTTGTTCGGACTAAACGTGTTGATAGATTCATTTCAGAAGGCTGTTAATAATGAATTTAATTCCAAAGAATTAACTTGAATACCTTCTTGGGCAAAGATGTATTTAGCTTCTAATTCTATTTCCCGATCAATTGGATCGCTAAAAATATAAACTGGTAACTTTAGCTCTCTGTAGTTGTAAAAATAATACTTTTGGCAAATTTTTAATTTATTTAAAATATTGGTTTGGTCAACAACCCAAGGACTCAAAGTAATATGTTGAAATGATAATAATGGATTAAGCTGGACTAACCTTATACCAATATCAATTGCCTCTCCAATAACAAAAACAATACCAAATAAATTTGTTGGCAAGTCTGTTAATATATCAAATTGGGCTTGTAAATAAGGTCTGAATTTAGAATAAAGCCAGTCGCTATCTTTTACATTAGTTTGAATATTTTTTTCTATTTTTGATATTAATACATTTTGATTTTCTATATTGTCTGAATATTCTTCTTTGACTAAACTATAGGTATGAGACTGAATATTATAACTAGCTAAAGTAGTTGTAAAATAGTCAATTTGTACTTTTGAGCGAGTATCAGCTAGCGCAAAAAACCTAATGTACTTAACATTGAACAACGAACATAAGTGTAAAGCTAATTTTAGAATTGTTCTGCCAGTTGTAATTTCATCTTCTACAAACCACAATTCTGTTGGCTGCTCCTCTGGCAAAGGTAATACATGATTTGGACTGTGTGAATGGGTTTCGCTAAAACAAATTCCGGCAGCAGACTTGCGAGTTGAACATAACCATTGTGCATTAATTCCTTGCTCTCTAGCATTTTGATACATCAATGCAGATGGAATAATCCCAGATTCAGTTAATCCAATAATTAAAGGATATTTAGAAACAGAATTTTCTAATATTGATTGAAATAATAAACTTTGTAAATAGTTTTTACATTCCTGTATTTCTCTACCATTAGTTGGTTTTAACTTACCTAAATAAGAAAAAGTGACAGCCGTTTTTCGATGAGGATTATTTTCTCTTTGCAACCAGTGAACACGCTCTTTTAAATTCATGTTTTTGTATTTTTTAAATGTAGAGCTATAGATTTATACATAAAATATTTGTAAAACTAAATTTAGTCGCTATGATTGCCCCAGCAAAGCTAAATAAGCATTATGTATATATTTATATGTACTGTGATACAGAATACTAACGCTGAAGCTCTCTTGTAACCAGCTAAAATACTGTTTTTTACATTATAATTCATTAATTTTCTACGTAATTTCTACAGTATTAGTCTAGTTAAAAGTCATGTGATACTTTGTACGTTTAGTTTACGCATCCAGTGTTTATCCCGTTAGGTGCAAGAGATCAGCTTGTGTGATTCTTGCATTAATATTCCAATGTTAAGGTTTTGAATTTTGGTGTATTGTCCTCCAAGTTTGTGTTTGCTTGTTGATGGGTCGTGTCCTCTTCAGCAATTGTTTGACTATTTAAAATAGCAAGACGCTGCTGAATCTGATGTCGGCGTGCTTCGAGTTTCTCTAGTTCCTGTTCCAAACGCTCCTTCTCTAACATCATTTTGTAAGCATTTAAGTAAGCTGTTGCTTGAGAACGTTGAGGAGGCATGGTGCTAAGTTTGGCTTGAATTTGTCTGTGGGTTGGAGTGCGATGCATAATAAATTTCTCTTTGGGTATGGAAGTATTTAGTCTAATTAGCCTTTAAAATAAACAGCCGGCTGCTGCTTGGATGCGTTCTAAAGGCTGAACTGAGCGAGGAAGCATTGGTAGGCGAACCATTGTCAAACCTGGAAAATCGCAATTAATGGTTGCTGTAGAATTAAAGCGGTTGAGAACAAGATAATTCTGGATCACACCTATTTCTTGCATAGATTTGAACAGGCGTTGTTGTTCGGCAAGTACACTAGTCTGGTTAAGTGTAACCCCAATGAACTCTGTTTGTTGTGGGTCTTTTAGCACTTTTTGGGCTTTGACTACGCGCTGTCGCAAAGTTCGTAAACGCCCCATAAATTCTGTACGACCAAGGACATTCTGATACTTGATCCAGAGTTTGAAAATCCAAGCTAGCCAGTCTGCTAATGCAGTTGGCATTTCTAGAAAACGCAGAAGATGACCTGTAGGAGCAGTGTCTAAAATAATCAAGTCTTCTTCTTGTTGCTCTAGCAATTCCATTACTGTTAACAGGGAAAGTATTTCATCAATCCCTGGTAAAGCTTGATCGACAATTTTGCGCCAAGCAGCAGGAGCATAGGCCATTTCGATAGCTTCGCTTGTTTGGGTTTCGCCACTCATCATTTGGGCCAGTTCCCATAGGTAATCGGCTCTGAATTGATCGACAATGCGATCGCCATCCACTTCCTGACCTCGAAGATTGGCAGTTATTTGATATGGTTCGTGTCCTAAACTCAGACCAAAGGCATCACCCAAGGAGTGGGCTGGATCGATAGAAACCATGCGAATTTTGCGATCGGGATGTTGTTGAGCCATAGCCCAACCAATCCCAGCTGCTACTGTGGTCTTGCCTACTCCACCCTTACCGCCAATTAGTAACAGGCGACGACCTTCGGTCAGAAAATCTCCAAAGCTAGGAGGAATTTTTTCAGGCCATTGAATTGGGAGTAGATGAACAGGAGATAGCGGTTCCAGCTGAGGAATATGGATTTGGTTGATGAGATGGCTGAGGGCTACAATTCCCAAAGGCTCCTCATCTTGCTGTGGCACAATAAACATCGGCTTTCCGTTAGCAAGAGCCGTATACTGGCTGATGAGCGGTTGTTGTTCTTGGTAACGATCTGCGTCAGTCGCACTGGCAAGGACTTGGTTGACAAACAACCCTCCGCAAGGCATCTGCATAGTTTGTAAGGCTTCTAGGAATCGTTTTGACTCCAACCAACTCATTGGTTCGGCGATCGCAACTAACAAACAAGCTGTATGGGTAGGATCTTGAAGCAAACGACGACCTTCTGAAAGTTCAGCTTTCAGGGTTTGCAAAAACTCGTCAGCGCGATCGGGTGTGTAACTTCCAGCAAAGGTCTTGCTAATAATCCGATGCTTTTCTTGAAACAGTTCAAGAGAGTGGAGGAAAGTGTCTAAAAAATCCATCAATCCAAACAAGTTGAGAGTATGACCGCTAGGAGCCATATCTACTACCACTCGATCTACCTGCTGTTCCTTAAAAAGGCGTTGGATTTCTAACAAGCCCATCAACTCGTCCAGTCCAGGCCAATTTAAATCCCAAACTGGCAGCAAGTCTTCCCCTTCAACAAAACTACCGCGCTCCACTAACAGTTCTAACACCTGACCATAACGTTCTTTAAACTCTTGTAGCAGACGTTTTGCATCCAACGCCCTTACTAGTAGATTGGGTAGTTCCGCTATGGGACGAGGAATGTCATCAACGCTAACTTGTAAGACATCTCCAAGAGAGTGAGCTGGATCGGTTGAGATTAAAAGAATTTGCTCGTTGGCAAATTTCTGCGCCCAACGACATGCAAAGGTGCAAGAGATTGTTGTTTTTCCGACTCCACCTTTGCCGCTAAACATAGCAAGGTGTAGGTTATCAAAAAGTTCCATCCCGTTTGTCATTTCCGGCGTTTTAGGATAAAGTTACTACATATTTTTGAAAATTACTTAAGTAATTTTGCTGAATAAAGCTGCCCCTATGAAAGATGTGGTTTTTGAATCAACCAATGCGTAATACCATTTCACGAAAACCTTGATACAGATAGATTTCTCGTAGGGGCACGGCACTGCCGTGCCCTTACTGACTAACTTGTGTATACACGGTAGCCTTATAAAGGGGAGCCACTGCGCTGGGCGGCTCTGCCGACTTGTTCGCGCAGCGTCTCCGACAGGAGAAGCAAGTGGCGTGAGGGAACTGGATTTCTTGTTTCTCCCCAATACATCGGGGGGATTAAGGGGGGTAATTCGACTTGTGTGTACACCGTAGATCCTATAGAGCGGTGACAGGGAAAGGTTCACAAGAGAATGTGTAATTAATTTTGTTGAGTTACTTACAAAGATTAGCCGAGGAACTATAACTGAGGTAAAGATTTAGCCAGAGATGTCCAAAAGTAAGGAGATATAAATGGTTAACAGTTCTGAAGGCGATATAAATATTGGGTTTAATATCCAAGGTATTTCTGAATACAACTTTTTTTCTGACAGTAAGTCTGAGGACTTTGATTATCGTCTACTTAAAATAGACTCTCCCTACTTAGGACTAAAAACTTTTGAAATTAAAGATAAAGACAAATTTTTTGGTCGGGAGAAGTGGATTACTAATCTGGGCGATCGCTTAAAACAAGATAATGTACTCTTGCTTTTAGGAGCATCAAACACTGGCAAATCATCATTGATTCGGGCAGGTTTAATTCCTTATTTGGGAAACAATAACAATTCATTAATTAATATAAGTTTTCACCCAGATGAAAATCCTTTTAAATCTCTTTATCAGTGTCTTGCTTCTACTTATGGGAAAAAATCACAAATAGCCGATATTGCTAGAGAAGTAAGACAAAATACTCTAATTAAAATTGTCACATTCCTCAAACAAGAATATCAGTACATTTTGATTTTTATTGACCAATTTGAAGAACTGTTTACGAAAACGCAAAAGCCGGAACGCGATAAATTTGTAGCTAGTCTTTTTCAACTGTTCCAGCAGCAGGATAGCTCTGTCAAAATTGTTTTAACAATGCGGTCTGATTTTTTAGATAAATTTAGTGAGTATCCCCAACTTGCGAAGATCCACGATCGCTATAGTCGTGTACTCACTAGAATGAGCGACGGAGAATTAAAGTTAGCGATCGCTGAACCTGCTGCCAGAAATGGCGTTACCTTTGAACAAGGATTAGTTGAGCAAATTATTCATGATTTCCACCAACAAAATGATTATTTACCACTTCTGGCATACACCTTAGATATGCTGTGGGAAAGGGAAAATATTGCAAACCGGGTTCTGAAAACAAAGACTTATCAAGAACTAAAAGAGCAAACGTTTGGTTATTTAAGCGAACAAGCTAATGGATTTATTAATGCTAGTGTTGGATGGCGCGATCGCCAGGAACAAGAGATTCAAAAGTTAAACCTTGCACTGACTGAATTAAAACTGCGCGAGCAATCCGCCAGGGTTTTGAATTTACTTCCTGTCCAACCGTTAGAGGGTTTGGTGCTGGCAATTCAAACAATGGGTGAGAATCTAGAGAAATACCCAAACCAGCTTCTAGCTCCTGTTTTAGGAAGCTTAAAGGAAGCAATGAACACACCCACAGAGGCAAATAGCTTGCGCGGACACGAGCAAGAGGTTAATTGTCTAGCCTTTAGTCCTGATGGCAAGTTTATTGCCAGTGGCAGTAGCGATTCTACGGTGTGCTTGTGGAATATCATTGGCAATCCTACTGTTCAATTTTTGTGTGGACATGAGCAAGAGGTTAATTGTCTAGCCTTTAGTCCTGATGGCAAGTTTCTTGTTAGCGGTAGTATTGACGGAATTTTGTGTTTATGGGATCTACAAGGTAATCTCATTACTCAACCGTGGCAGGGACATGAAGAAGGAATTATTTCCGTCGCCTTTAGCTCAAATAGCGATGGCTGCGCCAACCCCTCTGGGGTACGCATTGTCAGTGTTGGTTTTGACGGAACAGTGTGTTTGTGGGATTTACAAGGTAACGCCATTACTCAACCTTGGCGCGGACATAAGGAAGGAGTTATTTCCGTCGCTTTTAGCCCAAATAGCGATGGCATTATCAGTGTTGGTTTTGACGGAACGGTGTGTTTGTGGGATTTACAAGGTAACACCATCACTCAACCCTGGCACAAACATGAGGCGAAAATTATTTGCGCCGCCTTTAGCCCCGATCGCAAGTTGATTGTCAGTGGTAGTAGTGATTCTACAGTACGGTTGTGGGACATCCAAGGTAATCCCATCGGTCAACCTTGGCACGGGCATGAAGGACATGTAAATTGTGTAGCGTTTAGCCCTGATGGCAAGTTTATTATTAGTGGTGGCTGCGATCGCACAATACGCTTGTGGAATATCAATGGCAACCCCGTAACTCAACCTTGGCGCGGACATGAAGGACAGGTTAATTCCCTAGCCTTTAGCCCTGATGGCAAGCTGATTGTCAGTGGTGGCGATCGCACTGTGCGTTTGTGGGAGCTACATCAAATACTACAAGATCGGGTCATCGGGCGATCGCAGCGCAAATATGAGAATTGGGTCAATTCTGTTGCCTTTAGCCCTGATGGTCAGTGGATTATCAGTGCCAGTAATGATTCGACAATCCGCTTGTGGGATATTCACGGCAACCCCATTGGTCAACCTTGGCACGGACATGAAAAAGAAGTCAATTCTGTCGCCTTTAGCCCTGATAGTCAATGGATTGTCAGTGCCAGCAATGATTCGACAGTGCGCTTATGGGATATTCACGGCAACCCCATTGGTCAACCTTGGCACGGACATGAAAAAGAAGTTAATTCTGTCGCCTTTAGCCCTGATGGTCAGTGGATTGTCAGTGCCAGCAATGATTCGACAGTGCGCTTGTGGGATAGAAACGGCAACCCCATTGGTCAACCTTGGCGCGGGCATGAGTATTGGGTAAATTCCGCAGCTTTTAGCCCTGATGGTAAACTGATTGTCAGTGGTAGTCTTGATGGAACAGTCCGCTTGTGGCAATGTGGGTGGCAAGAATGGTTGCAAGTTTGCTGCAACAGGTTAGATTATCATCCCGTCTTTCAAAATCCTGAAAATGGCAGTGATGTAGAAATTGCCCACCAAACTTGTCAAAAATATGTATGGAATCCACAATTCCCTAAACAGTTGAACAACCAAGGTGCAGCAAAGCTAAAAGAGAAAGCTTTTTCGGCAGCTTTGGAGGACTTTAAGCAAGCGGTTCAAGTTAATTTCACATCGCACTGGAAACATCGCCTTGCTTGGCAATCAGTACCCACAGACAACCAATAACTCGGCCTACGGTTCAACCCGTCAAACTCACGTCACGTTAATTTAAAGTGAACACGGCTTAATCTCAATGGAAGTCTTCGAGTATTGAGTATGGGGAGTGAGGAGTTAGGAGTTAACAGTTATTCTCCCCCTGCAACGCCAGCCTCCCCTGCCCCCCTGCTCTCTTCCTTTACTGTGTCGGCAGCTTTGGATGTGTAGTCGAGTACTTTGCAACGATGCTAGAAATCTCAGGGTTGTAAAGTCTCAGATAATTCCAGTAATTGCCAAATACTTGACGTACATAATTTTTGGTTTCATCAAACGGAATGTCTTCGACAAACTCATCTGGATCTTGTGTAGTGTAAGTTTGCAGCCATTTGGAGACATTGCCAGGGCCAGCATTGTAACTGGCGATCGCTAGCAAGGAATTATTGTTATATTGCTGATGGGTATGATCTAAATACCATGTACCCAGCATGATGTTCTCATTGGGATTTTCTAGGTTTATTGTTTTGCTATCCAATTTGATTTGTGGGGCAATCCATTTAGCTGTACTCGGCAATACTTGCATTAAGCCAGTAGCATCCGCAACAGATTTAATTTTTGGTTGAAACCTGGATTCTTGACGAATTAAGGCAGTGACTAACAGAGGATTGAGTTGACGCTCAGTAGACCACTTTTGAATCTCTCGGAGATAGGGAAATGGATAACGAGCTTGCCAATAAGAGATTTGTTTGCTCAGAGTTTGATATTGGGCAAGTTCAGCTGGTATTTCCCGGTCTTCCAATTTAGAAATTTTATCAATTCCGATGAGATTTTCTCCCCTTGCCAGCTGCATCAACCCTTCAGTAAATTGCTCTGCGACCGTTGGCTGAATTTTGTTCTGAAATTCTGTTTGCCATTGTAACCAAGCATCACGGTCTTGACCCAACAGATACAATTCTTTGAAAGTCTCTGAACCCGCAGGAGGTAATGAGCGCTGGGGTGCCACAACTTCCGGGTTCATTGAGCGCACGTTGTCAAAGTTGCCGACATTCAACCCCAACATCGTCGCCGATCGCCATGCATAGTAAGAGTAAGGAAACTGGCTAACCACATACTCATAAGCAGTTTGAGATTCCTGCTGTTTTCCTAGTGAAGCTGCCCATTTACCTACCCAAAATCCTGCTCTCGGAGCCAAAATACTGTTAGGGTTGTTGGTAACAATTGGTTCTGCCCATTGCCATGCACCAACGTAATCTTTGGCGTTGGCTTTTTCTTGGGCGATTTTCCAGCGATACTCTGCTGCTTCGTCAGAATTGCCGTATTTGCCTAAAAGTAATTGCCACGCCGAACTAGCTGACTTTTGATCCTTGAGTGCTTGGAAAGTTTTGGCTTTTTGTACCAGTGCAGTACCAGCTTGATCGGGGAACTTACTAATTACCTGGTCGAGATACGGTAAGCCGTCTTTGGGAGTTTTTGCTGTTTCTGCTAATCGCAGCAGTGCAGTTCCAGTTTCTTTAGCTTGTGGAAATTGCTGCACCACTTGTTTATAGGTGGCGATCGCTTTTTCTTTATCTTTGCCCCCTACCTGTAACCCCCGTGCGGTGCGGTAGAGGTTGCGGGCTGTTTTGGGTGCTTTGGCATAAGCATTGCCCGCTTTGAGAAATTGATTATTTTCCCAATAGGCTGTACCAATGAGTTCCCAGTCTTCGGGTTTCAGGTTCGGCTGTTTGACTAACTGATCCAAAACCCCCACTATGCCTGGTTGGTCATAGGCATATTTTGCCAAAATCAACTGTAATTTTGGCTGATTGGGATTTTCTTGTAAGCGTTTGCGGATAATTTCCCAAGTCAAAGGATTAGAAGGAAATTGAGCGATCGCGGTTTCCTGTTGCTTTGGTTGGGCAATTAGGTATAGGGCTTTGACTGCGGCTGCTTCTTTGGGATACACTTTCAGCACTTTTTGCCGCAGATCCGAGGCTTTGCCGTCCTCGCCCAGCATATCTTCTGCCTGGGCAAGTTTTAGCAAAATATAGGGCGCGAGAATGGGATAGTCTTTCTCTAGTCCTTGGAGTAAAGCCAGGGCTTTTTGGGCTTGGGTTCTTTCAATGTAATCACTCGCCAAAAGATAACGAGCGCGATTGCGGTCAACAGAAGCGGACTGTTCGGCGATCGCAGCTAGTTTTGCCGCCCGTTCTGGCAGAGATTGTGATATCAGTGGAAAGACCGCTGATTGGGCAATGCTAGCCTCAGATGTTTGCTCTACTTGGTTATTACCCAATTTGAGCCATTGTCCCAGAGATTTGCCAATCTCAGGCGCTGATACCATTGCCCCAGCTGAAAAGGCAAACAGTGCCGCAGCCGCAATTATCGAAATTTGCTTTTTTTGTAGTTTCTTCAGCATGAATACCCGCTGAAAAGTTCCGATGAATTTCTTGAAACTCTAGCACTCCTAACCATCAGTGTTACCAATTTTTAATTTGAGATTTTTAATTTTATGTAGAAAAATACTAATTTTCAATCTTAAGGTTGACAGTACTGGGTGTCTAGCATACATTAAACGGTATTACATCTATCATCATGATAAATGTAACAATTTTTATACTATCCCAAGAATAATTGAATAACGAGCAAAGATGATCCTTAAATATGTGAGACACCACAGATTAAGTGCGATCGCTCGATCTTGTAAGATGAGGTTCAATTATACACATTTACCTGTGGTGGAAAAGCAGTCCGCAGTTCTCTACATTAGAGATAATATTTATATCATCAGTAATTCTCTATCATTTATGACTCAAGCCATACCCAAGTTAGTAACCTTTGAGGAATTTGTCGATTGGTTACCCGAAACTCGGCGAGTACGCTACGAACTACATAACGGAGAAATTGTTGAGATGGCGCAACCAGTAGGGGAACACGAAGGAGTAAAGGGTTTTTTAGCAAGAAAAGTAACAGTTGAGTTTGACCGATTAGACCTCCCCTACTTGATACCCAATCAAGTTATCGTTAGACCTCCTGAAAAAAATTCTGGTTATTTGCCAGATGTGTTGGTGCTAAACAGTGCAAATCTGGCAAACGAAAAATTATGGCAAAAACAATCTATTGTTAGTTTGGGTGCATCGATACCTTTGGTAATTGAGGTTGTATCAACCAACTGGCGGGACGATTACTACTTAAAATTCGCTGATTATGAAGAGATGGGTATCTCTGAATACTGGATTGTCGATTATGCAGCTTTGGGTGGACGTAATTTTATCGGTAACCCCAAGCAACAGACAATCTCCGTTTGTAACTTAGTTGATGGCGAATATCAGATAAGTAAGTTTCGAGATAGCGATCGCATTGTCTCCCAAACTTTTCCTGAATTGAATCTCACCCCAAACCAAATTTTTCAAGCTGCTGTAGTCTAGCGTTTATCGTTTTGCCAATTCTGGAGTCCGTCCCTTCAAACCGATCATCAACTTCAGCATAAATACTTTTAACATCGGTACTCGTTGCAATAACCATAAACCCAGACGACGAACTAACACCACTGGTAAGAAATTATTAGAAAACATCCGATCTAACAAGTCGGTGAAACCTAAAATCGTCAGATTTTCCAGTTTGCGCCAGCGTTCATAACGTTTGAGAATGTGAATCTCGCCAATATCTTTACCCGCCTTGTGGGCTGCTTGTATTACTTGTGCCAAAGCAGCTGCGTCCCGAATGCCCAAATTTAAACCTTGTCCGCCCACAGGATGACAGTTGTGTGCAGCGTCACCAATTAATGCTAGTCGGGGAAGAACATAGCGATCGCTTTGCATGAGTTGTACCTGAAAAATAAAGCGATCGCCTAGTAGTTCCAATTTACCCATGTGATCGCCATAGCGACGGGTTAATTCTCTTAAAAATTGCTCATCATCTAACGCACATAAAGCTTTTGCTTCTTCGTGAGGGGCTGTCCACACAATCCGGCAACGGTTCCCCGGTAAAGGTAAAATCGCAAAAGGCCCGCTAGACCAAAATCTTTCGTAAGCAGTATTGTTGTGGGGTTTTTCAGGTTTTACAAATGCGACAATGCAAGACTGCCAATATTTCCAACCAGAGGTTTTGATACCAGCAGCTTGACGAATCGGCGATCGCGATCCATCTGCGGCTACAAGTAATTTACTCTTGAGAGTTCGTAACTCACCAGCAACTTTAATATCTATAGTTACAGCGTCCCGTTGGTACTGGGTGTTTACCACCTCAGCCGGACACAGATAAGTCACATTTGGACAATCTTGGACAAACTCCTGTAACGGCTGCAACAGTGCTTGGTGTTCCGCCACATAACCCAACTCTGGCGTACCTATATCATCTGTGGCAAATTCCACCACACCGGGATAATCAGCATCAGAAAGACGAACCCGGCAATATTTGGCGATTTGAGGCAACATTTTGTCCCAAATTCCAATTCCTTGGTAAATTAACGACGAAAGCATGTGAACTGCATAGGCTTGACCCTTGGCTACCGCCGCAGATGCCACTTTTGCCTCAATTAGCAGCACACTCAAACCAGAATCTTTTAAGGCGGAGGCTAGAGTTAACCCAACAATTCCACCGCCAACAATTACCAAATCATATTCGTATCCCCGCTTATCTGATGGTGTTTGGGGAGAGTCAAGAGTTTGATTAAGCTTTGCTAGCGCCATTGTGAAGATAAATTACAGCATCTTAATTCTTATTTTGACGCGATCGCGGCTTTTTGAGCAAGTTCAGACAAACGAACATTGAAAAAACTCGCTGCTGACTTCCACAAAAGATTACGAAGCTGAAACAGACTTTTGATCCCAGGTACATAACGACCTGAATCGCCTTGCCAGCAAGCATCAAAAACTTTATTACGTAAAAACACGTAATAAATTAACAAAAATGATAAAATAAAACACTAATTTTATATTATTTTAACCGTAATTTAACGATAAAAGTTAATTTACTATTATTTGGTATCAAATCTATAGTAGAACCATTTTTGAGTATTGTATTGTATCCATACTTAATGATTCGTGAACAGAAAGATCCTCGACTTTTTAGAAAATTCAAGTCGGGGATCTTAGCTTTTAGATTGCAGCAGGGTCAAATAATGAAATTATTTGGGAAGTAAAACGAAGACTTAACTTGAATGCAGAAATACTACAAATTATTGCAGTTCATAGTCACTATTTATGAACTTTATGATGCTTGTGGTGTTTGTAATATTTATGATGAACTTTGGCAGCTTTTATGTTGGTATGGTGGATAGTTCCAGCTTGAACAGCAGGTACAGAAATTGCTACGGGAGCAGCAAATATTAAAGCCAAAACTAAAGCCTTAGCGAAGTTATTCACTTGAGATTCCTCATCAATTAATCAACAGTTCAACTATCCAACAGCTGTATGTCACGAGGTTGTAATTGATGTGAATCTTTCATGTCTCTTTTAACAGATGTTTATTAAGAAATGCTGAGAGTCATCAATTCTTCTGCCACTTCAAAGTTAGCTGTGACATTTTGAACATCATCTAAGCCTTCTAGGGTGTCAATTAATTTAAAAAGCGATCGCGCCTGTTCAGGTTCGGTAACTTCTACACTATTACTGGGAACCCAGCGCAATTCAGCATCAGTCACCTTAAAGCCTTTATCCTTAAGTGTCTGGCTGAGAATTTCTAAATTTCCGATCTCAGTAAATACCTCAGACACCTCATCTTCAGTCATTTCATAAGACTGGGCACCACCTTCTAGGGATGCTTCTAAAAGCTGTTCTTCATCAACCACACCCTGGAGGATACAAACGCCTTTTTGGTCAAACATCCAGCTAACACAACCTGTTTCACCCAGATTACCGCCGTTTTTACTAAAAGCTGCACGCAAATCAGCAGCCGTGCGATTGCGATTATCTGTCAGGGCTTCAATTAAAATTGCTACACCACCTGGCCCGTAACCTTCATAGCGAATAGCTTCAAAATTGGCACTATCTGCACCAAAAGTGCCTGCACCTTTAGCGATCGCCCGTTCAATATTATCATTAGGGATACTTGCTGCTTTTGCCTTGTCGATCGCTGTGCGAAGTTGAAAATTCAGCGCTGGATCTGGTACACCACTTCTAGCCGCAACAATAATTGCTCTTGATAACTGAGTGAAGGTTTTTCCCTTTTTTGCATCTACTACCGCCTTCTGGCGCTTAATATTTGCCCATTTACTGTGTCCTGCCATAATCTGAATTTATCAAAACTCTACTCAAAGATTAGGATATAGCTAACTTTCGCTCAGATGCAAAGGTGAATTTGGTAGAAGGGAGTGGGGAGTGGGGAGATGAGGGGGATGAGGGAGATGAGGGAGATGAGGGAGTGAGGGATAAGAATTAATAACCAATGCCCAATGATCAATAACCAATGACTAATGACCAATGACTAATGACAAACACCATACCAAGCGAAAAAGAAAGAAACTCTCAGACTACTTGAGAAACTTCCTGCTGATATTATTGGTGGGCATAATAGCTTTAGCTGGATGTCAAGCTATTCTACCTGGTGTTAAACAAGATAACGTAATTCATTTAACCCTGTGGCAAGGGGTAAATCCGCCGCCAAATCGAGATGTGCTGCAAAAGCTGGTGGACAAATTCAATCAATCTCACCCTGATATTCAAGTAGAGTCGCTTTATGTCGGACAGCAGGATCAGCAAACGCCTAAGATTTTGGCAGCAGTGGTCGGAAATGCACCTCCTGATTTGCTGTGGTACAATCCGACGATCGCCGGTCAATTGGTGGAACTTGGGGCGCTTTTACCTTTGGATGAAATGCTAGAAAAATCTCCAATCAAAGCCGAAATTGACCCCACTTTGTATGCATCAATGAAATACAACGCTCAGATTTGGTCTGTGCCGTTTGCTACAAATAATGTTGGTATTTTTTATCGCCCAAGTTTGTTTAAAGCAGCGGGAATTACTGAATTACCCCGCACTTGGGAGGAGTTTGGCGAAGTTGCCAAAAAATTGACTCGTGATACCAATGGCGATGGGCGAACAGATCAATATGGCATGTTTCTGCCTTTGGGAAAAGGAGAATTTACAGTGTTCACTTGGCTACCGTTTATGTGGAGTAGCGGTGGCGAGTTGGTGAGTGGTGATTCACAGAATGCGGCAGCTGTAGATTTGAAAGACAATCAAGGAGCGATCGCAGCTTTGCAATTCTGGCGTAATTTAATTACCGAAGGTTCTGCTATTTTATCTGGTCCCGAACGCGGTTATGAGACAGATGACTTGCTCAGTGGTAAAGTCGCAATGCAATTAAATGGCCCTTGGAATCTGGGGCAATTTCAAGCAACTGGTGTGGATTTTGATGTTTTTCCCATTCCTGTTCATGAAAAAGCTGCTACTGTTATCGGTGGTGAGAATCTCTTCTTTTTCAAAACCACACCAGAACGGGAAAAAGCAGCTTTTAAGTTTGTCGAGTATACTTTGAGTGAAGAATTTCAGACAGAATTAGCTCTCTCGACTGGCTATTTACCAGTGAATTTGAAGTCTCGTGAAAATCCGAGATATCAGGAATTTGTGAATAAAATTCCCCAAGTAAAAGTATTTTTAGACCAAGCAAAATATGGGCGATCGCGTCCGATTTTTCCTGGTTACAATCGAATTTCAGACAGCTTAGGACGAGCAATTGAATCTGTATTGTTGGGGAAATATTCACCAACCAAAGCACTCCAAGAAACCCAGCAGCGTCTAGATTTGATTTTTAAATAATTAAGCCTAAATTTGGGCTAATTACGAATTACGAATTACGAATTACGAATTACGAATTAGTATTACAGCCTTCTATAAAATCAATAACTTGGTGTAAACATCCTGGCTTAGTCACAATCAGCACAGTTGAATCAGGTTCCAGTACTGTACTGCCATTAGGAATCATCAAATTTTCGTGGGGATGAGGTTGATAGCCAATAATTAGCGAACCAGTAGGAAACCGGGAATCCTGAGCAATTTCAGCAACACTACGACCAACAACATAACAATTATTTGGGATAGAAAGTTTTAGCACCTCAATCTGTCCCTGCTCAAAATGCATCATAGATTCTACTTGCGGATACTCGATGGCATTTACCATTGTTGAAACCGCTAGCTCAACAGTACTGATAATATGGTTTGCTCCAGCCAGACGCAGCGGTTGGGCAAAATCGGGGTGGCGCATCCGACTTAAAATATGAGTAACACCATAATGTTTAGCAAGAGTCACCATTGCCAAGTTTAAGGCATCACTACGTAGCACAGCAGCCAAGGAGCCGGCTTTCCGAATCCCAGCTTCTAACAATACTTCTGTACTCACAGCACTTCCTTCAAAAGCCATTGCTCCCACTTGTTCACGAGCATAGCGACAAGCGGTAGGATCAATATCAATAACGGCAACAGTATGTCCCAGTTCTACCAGTTTCTGGGCTAAACTTAGCCCCACTAATCCTGCTCCACCAATTAATACGTACATGAATATTCCTTGCTCTTTGAGTTCCTACTTCACTTTCTAGGCTAACAAGGATCTATTGTAGAGACGCCGATTTATCGCGTCTCTTGCCTTAACCGAGCCGTATTACCAGAAGTCCGGGATCTTGTTTCTGGCAAATAATATCGCCATAGAACGTAAATTTTTGTTGATCTACACTTTTCACTCCGCTGTTTTTTAAATTTAAACACATAAAATTTCTTATATTAGGAGGCAGGTAAAAATTTTCAATGCGTCAATATTACATCAATTTTATATCAACTAGTTTGCTAACAATAAATTTCACGTTTTCTCAGGTGTCCTTAGCAGATGTTAAACCTGAACTACAACCTTTAAATCAGATGCTAACCCAAACTGAATCTATTTCTCCCAAAGCAGCTTTAGAAAGATTATTTACTAGTCAAAAAATACAGAATGAATGGTTTACACCCGATTTTCTGGCTCAAGTTCCCATTGAAAAGCTGCGACAAATCATTGACGAACTCAAAAATCAATTAGGAACCTATGAAAGCGTACAAAATAATTTACAAGATTATTTAGTTATTTTTAGTCAAGGTTCAGTGCCAACTAAAATAGTTCTAAATAGCAAAGGACAAATTTCCGGATTGTTCTTTGAGCAACCACAAATCAAATTTATGAGTTTAGAAGAAGCCACTAATAAATTTCAAGAATTACCTGGTAAAGTCAGTTTTCTAGTTCAGGAAGGCAAAACAATACAAGCTGCATTAAATACCAAAATGCCCCTGGCAGTTGGTTCGGCCTTCAAATTAGCTGTACTCAAAGCACTCAAATCAGAAATTGCCTCTGGGAAGCGGACGTGGAAAGATGTAGTACAACTGCAACCTAATTGGAAAAGTTTGCCATCTGGAGTATTACAAACATGGCCAGACGGAACATATCTAACATTGCAAACACTAGCAGCTTTCATGATTTCTATCAGCGACAATACAGCCACAGATATATTAATTAACCTGATTGGACGAGAATCTATTGAGTTACTATCACTGCGTAATCGTCCTTTTTTAACTACCCGTGAATTCTTTCTTTTGAAAAGTTCTCAAAATGAAAACTTTCTCCAGCGTTATCGCACAAGTAACGAAGCTGAACGTCGCGCAATCCTGAAAGAACTCTCTAAAAAGCCACTTCCTGATGCGAGTGAATTTGGGGGAGGAAATCCAGTTGCTCTGGATATAGAATGGTTTTTTACAGCTGAGGAACTTTGTGGATTAATAGAACAGGTTGCTGATTTGCCTCTGCTGACTATTAATCCTGGTGTTGCTAAGGCTCAAGATTGGCAGCGAATAGCATTTAAAGGTGGTTCTGAAACTGGTGTTTTCAATATGACAACTTGGTTGCAAGGAAAGAATGGCAAAAATTACTGTGTGGTTGCTACTTGGAATAACAGCGATGCAGCTGTAGAAGAGTCAAAATTTATGGCATTGTACAGTGGGGTGCTTGCTAAACTTGCAGATAATAAATGAATTTTTCATTAGTCATTAGTCATTTGTTAATTAACAATAACCAATGAGCATTCAAAAAAAGCACTAAAAGCAGAGGTCGAGTTGAGATGGCTATAAAATAGTGCTACATCTTTAGAAATGCTTACTGTGTGTACTTTGTGTTGTACTACTTTTGGTAGGTTTAATATCTACTAATTAGATCTTCTGCTTGTCGATTCCTTGGGAATTGTGATTTTTGAATTTGTATTTTTCCAGCAACTCCTTAACTTGAGCCGCTACCAGAGGATGTGGATCGTTTTGTAATTGGGGTAGGATTTGAAAGAGGACGCGCTGTGAAACCATATTCAAGTATGCGATCGCTGCTTCTCGAACAAAGCCAGTTGGATGGCGTAAACTGGCTAAAATCTCAGAACTTGTGAGTCGGATACGAGCAACTTGAGCAAAATGAAAACAGCAAGCCAAACACCAGTCAGAGAGCAAGTTACCCAATAACAGCAATCTGTGGAGGCGATCGCTAACTAACATATTTTCATATTCTACGATTTTTGCTTCTACTAGATGTTGTAATTTTTCTGGTTCTGTTCGCCGATCTAAAATATTCAGCAATAGGGACTTGCAAGACAAAGTAATGGTATGTTCTAAGATTTCTAACCCCCGCGCTAAGTTTACCACCGAGAGCGATCGCAAATTAAATGCTGCTGCTTGCATCTTTTCTGGCGAGTAAAGCAGTCTCAGTAGCAGTAACAACCGTTCTTTGACATCCAATTCTAATTCTAGGAGGGAGCGTTGCAGTAACTCTGAGACAATCAAAATCCTCTCACTTGATTGATAATCTTCTTGTTTGTCTAGCGTTTGAAAGTCTATATAAGCAGCGTAAATTTCACCTAAAAACCGTAATTCCTGCTCGATTAATTTTTCTACTCGACTTTCATAAAACCGATCCCCTAAACCTGTAATTCCCGGTTGTTTGTGTATTTTGAGTAAGCTGTGAAGAATATGATCCCTAGTAGTACCCCAACAGGTTTCTAAGTTTTCCCATAAAGCCTCTATTGCTTCCTGGGTAGCAATGGAAGCAATGGTGCGCCAAGCGTACATCCGCACTACTTCTGGCTTGTAAATATTCGTAGCCAACTGCAACAGCATTTCTAGGGCTTCGTTTTCCAGTCGCATTAGGGCTAACATTGCTGTGCTGCGGGTTGACTTGTAGTAAAGTGCGGCAATCAGGGCACAATAGTACTCCTCTAAATGGGTTGCTGCGATCATTTCCAATACCGCACAGCGCACCCGTAACGACTCATCTTGTAACAAATTCGGAATGTGAATTCGTAACGCCTGCAAATAAACTGCTTCTCTGAGGGCTTTGACTCCATTTATCCGTTCCCGTTCTTGCTTATGAGTCAGCATCCGGCGCATGGTTTTAGTGGCTGCTACCTTTTGCATGGGAGTTCCTTGGCGTAAGACTAAAGCAGCGGCGGTGGCGCGGATGAGTGAGTTTTGCCGGGGGTTTAGGTATTCTTCGAGGAGACTTAAATTGGGATTTGGTTCAGCTAGCCAAATGTAGCGCAGCGCTAGGGCAAAAACTTCGGGGTTAGTTTCTTGGGGTTGTTCTAACAAAGGACGGATGGCGGCTACATAAACGGGATTTGCACCTCCCATCAGCATCACTTCCAAACTCTGGCACTGCAAATCTGGGGTTAACTTGACTAATAAAGGTGCTAAAACTTCCGCAGCTCCTTGGGAATCAATTTGGGCTAAAAGTTCAATGCAAGAGCGTTTATCTGCCTCGTTGCCTTTCTCAGCTAATGCTTTGACTACGCCCTGCTTGAAGAATTTTAGACCGACATTTGTTGCACTCAGTTGACCCCGTGCCACACTTAGAACTAACAAGTCAACATAGCGCGATCGCAATTGGCAAACTACTTTTAAACACGTCCCAGCTATCAGCATTGTTTCTGCCACTAACACCCACTTTTGTAGCGGCTCAGGTACAAAGTGCCCAGAGAATAATAAAGTGACAAAAATTACCAATCCCGTCAACCCTGTGGCGATCGCTTCTGCTGTTCCGCCAGATAAAGTCTGCATCTGGCTGCGAATTGCCTCTGGAATCGGTTGATACAGTATGGGACCGCTACTCATCACAAATGTGTAGCGCAGAAGTTCATCACAGAATTTGACAATTACTAAACCCCAGAAAAAGCTTTGGGATTGCGTGGCTGGAATTAAATGTAAAAATACCAGCACTCCTGGTAGTAAAAAGCCGACGGCGATCGGTAAAAGTGTGGCAGTGAAAAATACTCCCATTCGTTCAATGAGTCGGCTAGAAATAAACCACTGAATCAACAATTCACACAATCCCAACATCCCACCAAATAAACCCAAGAAACTAGCGAGTTCTCGGTCGTCTAAACTCGATTGCAGTTCGCGCAAATACTGAAAATCTATTAATAATCCAATGACCTGCAACAGACCGACAAAGGCAAATAAATGCCAAACATAGCGCTTCAAAGGACTTTTGAGAAAACGCTGTCGTGAAGCTTGTTCTCCACGAATTGTGATTTGTGGAGTTTCCGGAAAAGCTGCTCGATATTGATGAGTTAAATAAAATAAAATCGCCGATCCCAATAAAATCACCACACAGGCGATGAGAATCACCTTATTGAGTTTGGCGTACTGCACCAACCAAGGCAAACTAAAACCACTGATAACATCTGCTACTAATAAACCACTACTGACCAGTGGATAAGTGCGCTTAATCTCTCGAATATTAAATAGTTGGTTAGCAACAATGGAGGTGTTGAGGTCATTGACTACATAAAGTGCATCTACCCACAGCCGTAGCAGAAACACCGAAATCATTGCCAGGTAGGAAACATGGATTCCCCAACGTAACAAAACTAACAAAACTAATGGCGTCACCATACAAGGTGCGATCGCCACAATCACCTGACGTAAAGGAAAAATCTTTTGCAGCCAAGAATATAAAAAAACCAGTCCTGTACTCATTACAGCACTAGCAACATACATCCAAGGTAGTAGATTAGTCTCATATTCGCCCAAAAACAGTGCTACTGTACTGTCCTCTGCCCACCGTAATCCTACAGATACGGTTGTGTAAAATACGAACATGATTTGAGTCCGTTCGCTCTCCTCCGGTCGGAGATTCACCCACTGTAGCAATCGTGGTAAAGCAACTCTATTTAGAGCCAACCAGTGATTTTTCAGTTCCATGCAGTTTTAGTTTCTGGTAGTATCACCGCGTAATGGAGAAGAGGACGCTCTGACGCTCTGACACGGAGAATTTTTTCCCCGCGTCTCTTCATCCCCCATCCCCTGGACATCACAAAAGTCCTGAGCAACTGAGTATTATCTTTCCCACTCAGCCTTCAGGACTATCGATTTGAGATAAATTTATACGAGCTGATACTATTGACAAAAATATTTGCAATATACGAATGAATCGCCTGTAGGGGCGTACAGCTGTACGCCCCTACCTATGTATCTCTATAAGGTGTGTAACCTTGTTACAGCTAAAATGAAAAAATCCCCTAGCTTGTAGCCAAGGGATTTTTAAATTTGTCTATTGAAAAATTAGAAGATTATTTTTTGGGTGAGATGAGCATCATCATATTTCGCCCTTCTTTTTTAGGCGCTTGCTGAACCTCACCAAACGGCTCTAAGTCCGTTGCCATACGTTTGAGCAATTCTTCTGCGAGGTCACTGTGTTGAATTTCTCGACCCCGAAACATCACGGTAGCTTTGACTTTATCACCATCTTTCAAAAAGCGCTCTGCTTGCTTGACACGCACGTTGTAGTCGTGTTCTTCTATTTTGTAGCGCATCTTAACTTCTTTGACATCAGCCGTGTGCTGTTTTTTACGGGCTTCCCGCGCCTTTTTCTCCTGCTCAAACTTGTATTTCCCGTAGTCCATAATCCGACAAACTGGCGGGTCAGCTTTGTCACTGAGTAGCACTAAATCTAATTCTTTCTCTTCTGCTAGTTGTAGTGCTTCCTGTGGGGGCATAATTCCCAATTGGCCGCCATCAGTGTCAATTACCCGAATTTTCGGGAAGCGAATTCGTTCGTTAATTTGGGGCAGATCGCGAGTTCTTTTTTTCTCAATCACAGGCATTATGATTTGTGGGAGCTCTTAATGAAGGATTTGGTATGGTTTTGACTGGTATGCCTTTGAGGCAAAATACGTGAAATAAGTTAGGACTGAAAACATAAGTTTACAGTTCTAGGGTAACTAATTCATGAAGTAGTTGCGTCGTTGTATTTGTCATTCTACTCATTGTCAGAGAATTTCTGTGCAATAGTTAATCTAAATTACACATCTTTGCCAAATGTTAAGTATTGTAAAATTTATTTGTCAATACTTGAGAACGTCAGATTGAGCAGATAATCTCCACAATAGCAAGATTACAAATACAAAGTATCTAACAAATTAGAATGTAACACATTATCTTACATGTAGTAATGCTAGTAATATTTATTATCAAAAAATATTGTCAAATTTACTTACATAAATCGAGTAGCTATATTTGAGAAGTGTACAACGAGGCAGATGCAGCAGTAGGGGCACAGTATTGCTCAGTTGTGTCATTTTTAGCCTTGGCGATGTTTTTTTCGGGAGGGTCACTCGATTTTAGATTTTGGATTTACGATAGCGCAGCTAAGCCGAGTCTTCTCCCAAGGGGAGACGCCAAGGGCGAACGAGCGTCACGAGCGTCTTTTGGATTAACCCCATGCATGAATGCACGACGCTTGAATAATGAAATTGTTTGATTCTCACTCGCGTCTGAAGTGGGGGGCTTGAAACCTTTTTTAGCTATTTAGCCGTAAACCTCCCACTGAAACGGTACTCCGTTCAGTGGTGAGATATAAGGCGGTTAAAAATAACGCGACCTCCGACCAATTCAATCCGCAGGATTTACTGTTGGGGGTCAGCGTTATTTTTAACACTCTCTAGATTTGGCAGTCTATCAATCCAGTCTTCTACTATCTGCGTGACTGTTTTATCTTTCATTACAGCATAAGAACGAAGTTTGTTCAGTCTGCGCTCAGACATCCTGACATTTAATCTAGTAGTTTTCATATTTGTCTACCCGTTGTTGTCACTTTTATGGTATTATAGCCTTGATGGTTCAGGGAGGACAAGTGAATACAGCGTACCAATACAAACTACGACCAACAACAAAACAAGCCATTGAGATAGACAGATGGCTGTCTATGTTATGCGCTCAATATAACTACTTGTTGGCTCGACGTTTCGACTGGTATGAGCGTAATCGCTCACCGATTAATGCCTGTCCTCTTGTCTGCCATCTGCCAGAATTGCGGGATAACCCGGACTATTATTCACAAAAAAAAACGCTACCACAGCTTAAAAAAACTCATCCTTGGTACGGCGAAATTTACTCGCAGGTGCTGCAAGATATAGTCAAACGAGTCAAAGTAACTTTTGACCGTTTTTTAAAAGGTGATATCAATGGCAAACGAAGTGGACGACCTCGGTTTAAATCACGCGTGAGTTATCGCACGTTCACATATCCACAGATCAAGGATGGGTGTTTGCAAGGTAATTTAATAACTTTACCGATGTTCGGCATAGTTAAAGTTATTTTGCATCGTCCTATTCCAGATGGCTTTAAAATCAAGACTGCATCTGTTACCAAAAAAGCTGATGGTTATTATTTAACTTTAAGCCTTGAAGATACAACAGTTCCGAATATTAAGCCTGATTTTAATGCGGATTCAATTACAGGTATTGACCTCGGTTTAAAAGATTTTTTGACGACCTCCGATGGTGATGTTGTTTCAATTCCTCAACACTATCGCAAGGCTCAGAAGCGATTACGGGTCATTCAAAAACGTATCTCACGCCGTAAGAAAGGAAGTATCCGCCGTAAAAAAGCTATTAAGCAAGTCGCCAAGCAGCACAAAAAAGTAGCTGATAAACGCAAAGACTTTCACTTTAAAATAGCTTTCAGTCTACTGAAAAAATATGATGTTGTAGTTCATGAAGATTTAAACGTCAAAGGTCTTTCTCGTTCCATGCTAGCTAAATCTGTGCATGATGCTGGATGGTCAAGCTTCCTGTCCATACTGACAACCAAAGCCGAAAATGCTGGGTTATTGGTAATTGCAGTCAATCCATCAGGTACGTCACAAGATTGTTCTAGTTGTGGGGTGAAGGTTCCTAAAAAACTACATCAAAGATGGCACGACTGCCCTAATTGTAAATGCAGTCTTGACCGCGATCATAATGCAGCAATTAACGTGAAGAATAGAGCGGCAGGGCATTCCGTTCTTAAAGCCAAGAGCCTCCTAAGCAATAGCCGGATTGTCTTGGAAGCCTACACTCAGTCCGAAGGACGAGTGTAGGAGTATGTCACATTCTAGATTTTAATCCAAAATCCAAAATCTAAAATCTAAAATTGTCTCGGTCAGATTGCCCGCGCTGTAACTGGCAGGAAAATTTTGCTTTTACGGGGACGTTATCGTTTAGTTAAACGAATTGGTAAAGGGGGATTCTGCAAAACCTTCCTCGCTGTAGATGAAGGTCTGTTTCCTCCAACTCCTTGCATGGTTCAAGAATTATCGGCACAAGGCGAAACATCTAAAAGTTTTGAGCAAAAGGCGCAGCGGCTAGAGGAATTAGGAAAGCATCCGCAAATTCCGGCTTTATTGAGTTATTTCCAGCAAAAACAGCACTTTTATTTAGTGCAGGAGTTTATTGCAGGTAGAAATTTAGCTCAGGCGGTTGAAGAGGAGGGTGCTTTTAATGAAACTCAGGTTTGGCAGATTTTAGAGGATTTGTTACCAGTTTTGCAGTTTATTAGCGATCGCCACATCATCCACCGTAATATTAAACCCGAAAATATTATCTGTAGAACCCCCCCTTACCCCAAAGGTGAACCAAATCTAGTTATAGTTGATTTTAGCGCTGCAAAAATTGTCACAGAAATTGATTGGCTAACAGTTGAAAACAGTATTGGTAGTCCAGAATATGCTGCACCAGAGCAAACAAAAGGAAAAGCTGTTTTTGCTAGTGATCTTTACAGTCTCGGTGTTACTTGCATTTATCTACTTACCCAAATTTCTCCCTTTGATTTATTTGATATTTCCAACAATTGCTGGGTTTGGCGAGATTATCTAACTACTAAGGCAGGCGATATCTGGCAACAAGACACGAAACATTTACGGTTGACGAAAATCCTTGACAAGTTACTACAAAATGTTGCTAGCCAACGGTTTCAATCAGCTGATGAGGTCATGCAAGCAATGGGTATGGAATCTAAACCCCAGCATTTGAAATTACCAAATCTTTTGTGGCACTGCTCATCTACTTTGACTGAATATTCTCCTGTGTTGAGCAGTGTAAATGCTCTTGCATTCTGCCCTGAAGGTAAGATTTTAGCTAGTGCTAATGATGATAAAAACATTAAATTATGGGATTTAAATACTAAAAAAGTTATAGCTAGCTTATCCGAACATCGCCAAGCTGTAAAATCAGTTGCTTTCAGTCCTGATGGCAAAATTTTGGCAAGTGCTAGTGATGATAAAACTATCAAATTGTGGGACATTAATACATTAAAAGAAATTTCCACTTTATTGGGACATTCCCACGCTGTGAAATCAGTAACTTTCAGTCCAGACGGACAGATTCTTGCTAGTGGTAGCTGGGATAAGACAGTCAAACTCTGGAATGTAAATACTGGCGACCAAATTTGCACCTTAACTGGACATAAATTACAGGTAAATTCAGTAGCATTTAGTCCCCAAGGGCAAATTATAGCCAGCGCTAGTTATGACAGAACAATTCGCTTGTGGCAGATAAGTTCCCAAAAAGAATTTAAAAACTGCCCATGCTATACCTTGTCAGGCATCCTTTCGGGTCATGCATGGGCAGTTTTAACAGTTGCTTTTAGTCCCGATGGAAAAGTCCTGGCGACGGGTAGCGATGATAAAACTATTAAATTGTGGGAAGTGAACACTGGTCAGCTAATTAGTACACTTTCAGGCCATTCCTGGTCTGTGGTAAGTGTAGCTTTCACTGCCGATGGCAAAACCCTGATTAGCGCAAGTTGGGACAAGACAGTTAAACTCTGGAAAGTGAGTACAGGAGAAGAGATTGTGACTCTCTCTGGTCACACAGACTCAGTATCTGCCATTGCTGTGAGTCAAGTTGCACGACTGATTGCAAGTGGCAGCAAGGACAAGACTATTAAACTCTGGCAGCTTGTAGAATACCACGAGAGTTAATTTTGGAATATCAAGCGCTACCCGTGAAGGCAACTTCCGGAAATTTCAACTGAGCTTCTGCCATTGGGCGATTTCTGCCTTCCTCTTGCCAGTAGTTAATCACTTCAGTTGCTTTGTTAAGCAACTCGACGCGATCGAGGTCACTAATCCAGTGTTTGGATTCGAGTTCCTTCTTTAACTCTTCCCAAGCATCATTTCTCGGCCAGAAAAAGTACTTGGTCAAAGGGCTTGTGCCTTTGCCGACAACTTGATCGACTGCTAGAGCGACGTTTTCGTCTAACCACAGAATTTTCAAAATAAACTTGGTCAATCACACCTCCGGGAATTTCCGGGCATTACTTAACTAGGATAGCGATCGCTTATTTTAACGCAATACCCCATCAATGACCAAATAGTGATGGGCATTGGGCATGGGGGAGATGAGGGAGATGAGGGAGATGAGGGAGATGAGGGAGATGAGGGGGATGCAAAGAAAAACTAACGACAAATTAATGATTGAAAATGAACTAACATCAAGTGTAGTCGGCGCTAACTACAGATGCTTATGACTGCTCAAATGCCCCAATCTCCAACTACGTCTGGTTCAGATTTGTATGAACAAGATTTTTACTTGTGGATTCAAACCACCGCAGAATTGCTCAAGCAAAAGAATTTCACACAACTGGATTTAGAGAATTTAATTGAAGAAATTCAAACAATGGGTAGGAGTGAAAAGAAAGCACTCAGAAGCAATTTGGAAGTGGTGCTAATGCATCTATTAAAGTATAACTATCAAGCTGAGAAACGTTCTGGTAGCTGGCGGGCAACAATTCGGGAGCATCGTAAACGCCTTAAAGAAGCTCTAGAAGAAAGTCCTAGTCTGAAACCCTATTTTGATGAAGTTTTCCGGCAGTGTTATGACGATGCTAGGCTGTTGGCTGCTGATGAAACTGAATTAGCTGTGGCTACGTTCCCTGAACAATCTCCCTTCACACCAGAGCAAATCCTCGACCGTGATTTTTTACCTGAGTCGAGATAATTCGTAATATCTAGCATTGGTCAAAGCTCTACAAAAGCCAGTCTCCAAGCTCGATTTATTCCCTTTTGCTACACCCTGGCAGACATTAGTGCAATTACCTTAACCTCTGACGAATGATTACAGGTAAACTGACTTCAGTAATCCTGAGATCAGGTAAATTGCTATTCATGCAGCGTGGATCATGCGAATTTTGTTGATTGAAGATGACACCGTTCTGTTAAACCTGCTGGCGGATGCCTTAACCAGTCAGCACTATATCGTTGATACTGCAACCAATGGTCTAACAGGGTGGGACTATTCCCAAAGCACCACGTATGATTTGATTTTGCTGGATGTGGAGTTGCCCAAACTGGATGGCGTTACCCTCTGCCAGCGATTGCGGGCAGCAAAATGCACCACGCCGATTTTGCTGATGACAGCCAGAGAAGCCAGCAGCGAACGCGTGCGCGGATTGGATTCTGGTGCAGACGATTACCTGATTAAACCGCTCGATCTTGCCGAACTTCAGGCACGCATTCGGGCGCTTTTACGACGAGGTGAAGTCGTTCCCACTGGTATCTTGCAAGTTGGCGAATTGCGCTTAGACCCCCGCACTTGCGAAGTCACCTATGGAGAGACAATTATAGAATTCAGACCCAAAGAATATAGCCTATTAGAAGTGTTTCTCCGCAACCCATCGCGGGTTTTCAGCCGCGCTCAACTGGTCGAGTACCTCTGGACATTTGATGACTCGCCCCAGGAGGACAGTGTAAAAGCCCACATCAAGGGACTACGACAGCGCTTAAAAACCGTTGGTATCGCAGACTGGATTGAAAACGTTTATGGATTGGGTTATCGGCTAAAGGAAGGAGTAGCAGATGCAAAAAGCCAGAAGACAGAAGGCACAAATCTGATAACGAGTGGGGGAGTAGAAGATTGGGGAAGGCAGGAAAGTCCATCACCACAAGCCACCTCACAGATGCAAAAAGGGTTGGACAAACTCTGGCAGCAAAGCAGGGGATTGATGCTAGAACGCTTGATGGCAGTGCGTCAGGCAGTTGGAGCGATCGCCACCGGAACGTTATCTACCGAGTTACGCCAGGAAGCACGACAGGCAGCCCACAAACTCGCAGGCGTATTGGGGATGTTCGATCGCCCAACCGGAACTAAAGTAGCACGGCAAATTGAGGAGATTTTTTTAAGCGATTCCCTACTCGCAAAAGCAGGAGATGGGGAGCAGTTAGTGCCGCTGGTGCGCGAGTTAGAACATCTGTTGGATTTAGAAGACTTAGAACAGATAGTATCCAAGAATTCTGCACCATTATTGCCGATTAATCCAGAACCATCCTTAGGTCAGGAGTTGCCGCAATCTCAAAATCATTCGGTGACGGTGTTAGTGGTGGATGATGACCCAATCTTTCTAGCAGCGTTACGACCGATGCTAGAACCCTGGGGCATTCGGATGATTGGGCTTGAGCTATCGTTGCAGTTCTGGGATGTGTTGCGGGCGACGGTTCCCGATTTACTGATTTTGGATGTGGATATGCCACAGAGAGGGGGGATTGAGTTATGTCAGGCAGTCCGCCTTGATGCAGACTGGCAGAGTTTGCCGATTTTGTTTCTTACCATTCATAGCGATCGAGAAACGATTCAGGAGTTATTTGCCGCTGGAGCTGACGACTACATCACCAAACCCGTATTCGGACAGGAACTTCTGACCCGGCTTACCAATCGCCTCGATCGCACCCGTCAACTTCAAGCCCTGGCAACCAAAGATCCCCTGACCGGGTTAGTCAATCAACCCCAGTCCAGCCGGACTCTGGAATCTTTGCTGCACCAAGCAAGCAGCGCTCATCCCCTCTGTCTAGTCTTGCTGAAAGTGCCCCAATTATCCCAAATCAATCTTCAGTTTGGTCATGCCACAGGCAACCACGTATTGCAGCGTTGGGCGCAGCTGTTACAGTCTAATCTTCATGATGCAGCGGCGATGGGATATTGGGGAAATGGAGAGTTTGTTGTGGGGCTTTCTGGATTTACGAAAGCAGACAGTGAAACTCATCTTTCTCAATTGCTAGCAACTTTACGGCAGCAAGTATTCACTGCTCCCGATGGCAGGCAATTTCAAGTCATGGTTTGTAGTGGCATTGCTGAATCTCCAGCAGATGGGTTAAAGCTGCAAACTTTATATCAACTTTGTTGGACGCGATCACAAATTCCCACTTTCTAGAGATGAGGGAGATGAGGGAGATGAGGGAGCAGGGGAGCAGGGGAGCAGGGGAGCAGGGGAGAGTTCAATGTGCCAAGTTCAATCCCCTCTGCCCCTCTGCCCCTCTGCCCCTCTGCCTCTTCCAATGCCTCATGCCCAACAAAAAATATTTAGTTTTGCTTTAGCTGCATAGTGGAACGTCGTAGAAGTCTTAAAATGCTTGTAGCTTTGAAGACTCCACTCTACTGTTCCTCCATTACCCTCTCCTGTCCATGAAATCCATCGGTGAACTCAAATTAGAAACGGATGTACCCGTTGTTGCCACAGAACATCAAGGATTTATCACCTACGTCAACGATCGCTTTACAGCAGTCTTTGGCTGGAATGCAGCAGAAATTATTGGGCAAAACATCACGACGATTATTCCAGAAGGCTTTCATGCACCCCATCACCTCGGCTTTTCGCGCTTTCTTTCCACTGAGAAATCGACTATTCTCAATCATCCTCTGCAACTCAAAGGCATCACTAAAGATGGTAAAGAAATTGAAGCCGAACATTTCATTCAGGCAGAGCAACATCAGGGGCAATGGGTTTTCTGGGCTACCTTGCGTCCGCTTTAGAAATTAATAGTTCCAAATCTTATAGTCAAATATCGACCTGCACCTTTAATGCATCAACCCGCACCTTTGATGCATCGACCTGCACCTTTGATGCATCGACCTGCACCTTTGATGCATCGACCTGCACCTTTAATGCATCGACCCGCACCTTTGATGCATCGACCTGCACCTTTGATGCATTGACCTACACAATAGCCTTGTTAAGGAGAGGTTGGCAGTGATCGGATGTGAATACAGAAAAAGTGAACTGGTATAGGGAAAGTAAAGGAGATGGAGAAGGATATACCCAATAATTACACTCACTTGACAAACCTGGTTAACCAACTCCGGGCAACATTGGGAATGATGGAAGTGGCATTAGGAGCGATTTCTGATGCCATTGTTTGGACGGGAGAGGATGGAAGGGTACAGTGGTGCAATGCCGCATTCGATAGGCTTGTGGAGCGATCGCACATTCTATTGCTCAATCAACCGTTGAGCGAGTTGATACCGTTGATGCAGTCAGGGCAACCCATCCCAGAAATAGATTATCCCAACACCCAGGTATTGCAGTCTGAGTATGCCACAACCGAGTATGAGTTTCAATCGAGTGAGCGATCGCTGATTTTAGAAATATCGGGAAATCGGGTGGAGTTGGCAGATGGCAAAAGTTTTGCTGTGCTGGTTATCCGGGATGTGACGGCTAAAAAGCAGGACGAGAGCGATCGCAAACAGGCAGAGGCAGCTCTTGGACAAAGTGAGTTGCGTTACCGTGCCCTTGTGACAGCAACAGCTCAGGGGGTATTCACTACCAATGCTGCGGGAGAAGTTCTTGAGGACATTCCCATCTGGCGGGCGTTGACGGGAATGAGTGAAGCCCAGGCCAAGGGCTTTGGCTGGTTAGAAAGCATTCACCCCGACGATCGCCAACCGACGATGCAAGCTTGGATGGAAGCCGTCCACACAGGAAATCTCTACGAAATTGAGCAACGAGTCCGGGTGGCATCCGGCGAGTATCGCCTGTTTCTGGTGCGGGCAGTTCCCGTTTTAGATGACCAGGGCAACATTCAAGAATGGGTGGGGACTCAGATCGATATCACCGATCAAAAACGAGCAGAGTCAGCCTTGCGGCAATCGGAAGAACGATTTCGAGCTTTGTATGAATCGACTAATATTGCCATTTTCTTGAGAGATGACAAAGCTACGGATAGAGAGAACTTTCTCACCTGTAACCAAGCAGCTCAACGACTATTTGGCTATTCTCGCGAACAAATCACTAATAACTATCCGGTGAAACTTTCACCCCCTGTTCAACCGAATGGACAAAATTCGGTTGAGCTTGCAAACCAGCATTTAGCAATTGCATACGCTCAGGGGAGCCATCGTTTCGAGTGGATATATCGCCGCGCTAATGGTACTGATTTCCCAGCTGAAGTGCAGTTAACCGTGTTTGAAGCCAATGGTAACAAACTGGTGCAAGGCATTATTCAAGATTTGACAGAGCGTAAGCAAGCCGAAGCCATCTTGCAACGTCGCGCCCAAGTTGAGCAGCTATTCAGCAGCATTTCTCGCCAATTTATTGACCAGAATGCACAAACGGCAATCCTTTTTTCCCTGGAGACGATTGCCGAATTCCTCCAGGCTGAACACGCTTGCCTATTTACACGCATCGATCGCCACAGGCACTTTCAAATGGTGTATGAGTGGTGTGCCCCACAGGTAGCCCCTGTCAGTTCTGAGGCTCGCCGATCGCTGATCGAACAATTTCCCTGGTTTTACGATCGCATCCTTAGCGGTCAAACCGTCCATATTCCCTGCGTGGCTGAAATGTCTCCCACTGCGATCGCTGAGAAAATGGTATTAGATAGTCTGTCGATTCAGTCGCTAATCGCTGTGCCTATGCTGCACTCTGGCAAAGTGGTTGGCTTCCTGGGCTTGGATGTGGTGCATTGGTCTAGAACCTGGAGCCAAGAAGACATTAGCTTACTGCAACGAGCCAGTCAACTCATTGCCATCGGACAGGTGCGACAGCAAGCTGAAGAAAAATTTACCAAGGTGTTTCGTGCTAGTCCTAGTCCAATCTCCCTCACAACCCTGGCTGATAGACGGTTTATTGAAGTCAATCCTAGTTACTTAAAGCTTTGTGGCTGCACAGCCGAAGAACTGATTGGTCACACTGCCAGGGAACTCAGATTAGGAGTCACCTCAGAAAAATATAGTGAGGTACTCCAGCAATTCTTAAAAACTGGGTCGCTCTACAATCAGGAAGTTGAATTTCTCACTCGCTCAGGTGAAACTAGAATCGTCTTGCTTTCAATTGAATTGATCAATCTGTCCGGCACTGATTGCATCTTAAACATGATCAATGACATTACCGAGCGTAAGCGACTAGAAAACGAGTTTATTTCCCTGGTGAGTCACGAATTACGCACCCCACTCACCTCTCTCATAGGCGGGCTGTATCTGCTGGGTTCTGGGCAAGTAGCAACCCTCACACCCAAAGGTCAAAATCTTCTGAACATTGCCACCACCAATACCGAGCGATTGATTCGTTTGGTTAATGACATTCTCGATTTGGAACGAATGCGATCGGGGAAAATCACCCTGCAACCTGCCAAATGTAATGTTGCCAATCTGCTGATTCAAGCGACAGAAGCGATGCAAGCAATGGCAGAACAGGCAGAGATTCAGCTAGTTGTGGAACCCCTCGATGTCGAACTCCTGGTCGATTCCGATCGCATCCTGCAAACTTTGACAAATTTACTTAGTAATGCTATTAAATTTTCTGAATCTGGCAGTAGTGTTTGGCTCAGTGCAGAAGTTAGAAGTCAAGAGTATGGGAAAGATTCTCCAGTTTCCCTTGCCCCTCTTGGGCAGTCCCCCAGTTTGCCAGTCTCTCCACCCTATCTGCTGATCGCAGTTCGTGACCAAGGTCGAGGCATTCCGCCAGATAAAATACAGATGATCTTTGAACCTTTTCAGCAAGTCGATATTTCTGATTCCCGCCAAAAAGGGGGGACGGGCTTGGGGCTATCGATCTGCCGGAATATCATTCAGCAGCATGGTGGCAAGCTCTGGGTAGAAAGTGTTTTGGGTCAAGGGAGTACGTTTTATATTTTGTTGCCGCTGACAGGGGAGAATCGGGAATCGGGAATCGGGCGATCGCTTCTCTAGTTTTTCTCGATTGGCAACTACTCTCAATAGTGGGCGATACTATCAATTTCCCCAATATATCGTTCTCTTGTGGGTTGTGATTCTTATGAGTATGTGTGTCTTAATCGTAGATGACGAAGCAGATGTGCGATCGATCGCTCAAATGGGACTGGAAATCGGAGCCGGATGGAACGTGCTAACGGCGAGTTCTGGCAAAGAAGCTTTAGAAGTGGCGATCGGCCATCAACCCGATGTCATTCTGCTGGATATGATGATGCCCGATATGGATGGTCGCGCCACACTCAAATGCCTGAAAGAAAACCCGTCAACCCAAGAGATTCCGGTTATTTTTGTCACCGCCGCTGTGCAACCGTCGGAACAGGCGAGTTTTGCTGGGCTAGATGTAATTGCGATCTTTGCCAAACCCTTCAACCCGCTAAAGTTACCTCATCAAATAACGGCTGCCATGAGCGCCCGACCGAGACTTTCGTAAACGTTGTAACTGCTTCTAAAAAAACAAAACCTTGAGTCTGCGTAGGCGGACTTTTTTTATTGCCACGAATTTTATTCGCCAAGATTATAGCCGCAATCATTAGATACAAAGCATTTCTCTAGTTGTTCTCGATCGCTCCCAAAATTTTATCGAAATTGGCGATCGCGTTTCCCTGGTTGTTCTCTTTTGCTCTCTAATATTCAAATTATCAACCGATTGGGAATCTGAAATCACGAGCAGGAGCTAATCAACGTGATTATATCTCTTGCAGAAATCAGATTATCAACTGTTAAACAAACAAATTTCTCGTTATTCTCTGCACGAATTGAAAATTCTGATTTTCAAATATTCATGCAAGAGACCTATTCATCTTTCTAATATTTTCAGGAGTAAATGCAATGTCAAAGATCAAGATTTTTTCCCATCTTCCCTTTACTACAGATTCAGACGAATCCCTGAACAGTAGAAATTTAAAAAAACTAACGTTAGGACGTGATGGAAATGATGTCATCCATAGCGCTATTGAGAAGAATAACACGTTATTAGGCAACGAAGAAAAGCATACACGCCAAGACAGTTTGAGCAACGGTCAACCAGATGGCGGCAATGGTAACAATTCGTTCATTAATTTGAAGGGTAGCAACACCGTACAGGCTGGCATTCACAACGGTCTTAGTAGTGTTAACGGCAATAACAACATCCAACCTCACTCTAATCTCATCGCACCTTCTGCCAATGCCACCATCCAATCCAACCCTAGTTTAATCACGCCTGATAAACCCATTCCAGGCAACATTGATGCACTCTTAGCTCAAAACGACCAAGGTCAATATTTCTCCTGGCAAACTAAATTTGGTATGGGAGTGACCCTGACCTATAGCTTTATGACTGCATCAACTGGTTATACTCCTAACAACAATAACTTTACGCCAGGTAGCTTTGCTCCCATGACTAGCACTCAAATGGCAGCCGCAGAGCGAGCGTTATTGCTTTGGTGCAGTGTTGCAGGAATTACAGTTATCAAAGTTGACGAAAGTAAAGGGCAAATAGGAGATATTCGATTTGGTACCGCCGATCTCGCAAGCGGTGAGGCAGGTATTGCTTTCTCACCAGGAACTGTTGAGGGAGGAGATGTCTTTATTGACAAGTTTGACTCCAATAATATGTTTAATCTACAGGATGGCGGTTATGGCTTTACCACACTAATCCACGAAATTGGACATGCTCTAGGGCTAAAACATCCAGGGGCTTATGATGCTAGTGGTGTAACTCGCCCTGGGCCATCATTACCTAATAGCCAAGAGGACAGCTATCAGTATACTGTCATGTCCTACAATGGCAATGGAGGGGGAACTAAGTATTTAGGTAGCAATATTTTTCCTTCAACTCCTCAACTCTACGATATTCAAGCTATTCAGTACCTCTACGGGACTAACAATACCTTCACGGGCGCTAACACCTACTCTTTCGATCCTAAAAAAGCTGTTGTAGAAACCATTTGGGATGGTGACGGTACTGATATGATTGATGACACACTTGACACTTTTAATGCTGTCATCGATTTGCGTCCTGGTCACTTCAGTTCCATCGGTGCAAAATCAGACGGCAGCAAGGAAGGAGCCACTAATAATGTAGCGATCGCCTTTAATACAATTATCGAAAACGCCAAGGGGGGTTCAGGAAACGATCTGATCCAAGGCAATGATACTGATAATGTCATCGACGGCAATGGTGGCAATGATACGCTTTTTGGTGGAAAGGGGAACGATATCCTCAATGGCGGAAATGGCGATGATATCCTCGAAGGTGATGTCGGCTATGACACTCTGAATGGAGGAATTGGTACTGATACCGTCCAAGAATTTAGCGATGGTGACATGATCCTGAATGACACCTCCCTCAACAAATTAGTTAGTAACAGCAGTGGTAACATTGATTTCCTCAACAGTATTGAGCAAGCTAAATTAATTGGTAGCAATACCAACAATAAAATTGACGCTTCCAACTTTAGTGGCAATGTCACCATTTTTGCTCGGCAGGGGAATGATACCGTAATTGGTGGTAGCAACGACGACACCATAAACGGTGGGTTAGGCAACGACAGTATCCTTGGTGGTGCGGGAAATGACTTCTTCACAGGCGAGCAAGGGAATGACACTATCAATGGTGGTAGTGGAACTGACACCCTCTTTGAAATTGCAGATAGCAATTTCTTCTTGACCAGCCAAACATTTACCAATGCAACCCTCCAATCTAACATCACAGGTTTCGATAGTCTCACCAGTATTGAAAAGGCACAGTTAATCGGTGGCAATAGTGATAACGTCATAGATACCACTGGTTTCTTTGGGGTAGTTACCCTCACAGGTGGTCTAGGAAATAACTTCTTGACCGGGGGACTGGGAATCGATGTTGTTAAAGAATCTGGAGATAGTGATTTTTTCTTAATCGGCTCCAAGCTTACCTTTAACGGTGGCTCTGATAGTCTTGTTAGTATTGAACGAGCTGACCTCACTGGCGGCAATGGAGACAACCAGATTAATGCCGCTTTCTCTGCTATAGTGTCCACCCTTAACGGGGCTGGTGGCAATGATACCCTTGCTGGGGGAACTAATAATGATGTTTTAATCGGCGGAACTGGCTTTAACACTCTTGATGGGGGAGGCGGTATTGATACCGTCAAAGAATCTGGAGAGTCTTTGATTCTAACTAATACATCTCTCAGTGGTAGCGGCATTTTCGATAACCTTTTTAGCATCGAGCAAGCCGATCTCACCGGAAGTGACAAAAATGATAAGTTAAGTGCCATTAACTTCAATCTGGGGTCTGTTACCCTTCATGGGGGAGTCGGCAACGATACTTTAAGAGGGGGTGCTAAAGATGACCTCGTTGATGGTGGTGATAATATTGACACCATCAGTGACTCTGGTGATGTTAACTTTACCTTGAGCAATAACCAGCTCATCGGTCGCGGGATTGATACCCTGATTAGTATCGAAAAGGCGGATCTGGCAGGGAGTCTTGGTAATAATATTCTTAATGCTCATGACTTCAGTGGCTCTGTGACGCTAAGTGGTGGGGACGGTAGTGATACCCTGACAGGAGGAGCCACAGATGACACTCTCATCGGCAGTATATCTACTAGTAGTAATGACCTTAACATCGATACTGTACAAGATTATGGGACTAGCTTTATCCTCAACAACGATCAACTTGTCGGTCGTGGCACAGATAAATTATTCGGCATTGAGCAGGCTAACTTAACCGGGGGTAATGGAGATGATACCTTAAATGCTCAAGGTTTTAGTAAAGGATCTGTCACCCTTGATGGAGGAATAGGAAATGATAGCTTAATCGGGGGACAAAAAGATGATACTTTGATTGGTGGTCAAGGTAGCGATACCCTAGATGGCGGGATTGGCAATGATTCCATGATTGGTGGTAGCGGTAATGACTTATACATTGTTGATAGCTTCAATGACCATGTGGTTGAAGATTCCGTTGGCGGATTTGACACAGTTTCATCTTCAGTCAGCTATGACTTGAGTGCTAACGTCGAAGCTCTAAATTTAACTGGCTCTAACCAAATCAACGCTTCAGGTAATAACCTGGATAACACCATCAATGGTAATAGTGCTGGTAATACTATTGATGGTGGAAGTGGGAACGATACCCTGAATGGAGGGCTTGGCAATGACGCTGTAGTTGGTGGTGCTGGTAATGATTTGCTAATTGGAACGTCAGGTTTGGGTGTAGGGGAAGTTGATATTCTCACTGGCGGTAGTAATGCAGATACTTTTGTTCTGGCTCAGTCTGTTAACATTTTTACTCCCGTAGTTTCCCTTTACAATGATGGTAATGCTTCAACCAGTGGTTTGAATGATTTCGCACTCATTACTGACTTCGACACCACTCAAGACAAGATTCAGCTCTCCAACAGCTTGAAAAATTCTTATGTTCTTGGTAGATCGTCAATTTCTTTTGGTGATGCAAGTAAGCAAGATACAGGAATATTTCTGAAAGCTACTACCTTTGGCGGAGTCGATGAGCTAGTTGGCGTCATCTCAGATGCGTCTAATCTAAGTTTGGCTTCATCTTATTTCACTTACATCTAAAATGTGTAAGCGATACGAGGTGGTAAGCGAGCGATGCTTGCTTACCACCTCTTTTTTTAATTATTTTAGGGACTTCCAATAAAAAAACGTCCCATCGTAGGGGTACATAGCTGTGCGCCCCTACAAATGTACAAATAATTTGAAACAATTTATTTTTTGGAAGTCCCTTATTTAACGTGAGTTCTCTCACTTTGATAGTACCTGTTTTCAGGCATTTGAAGATGATAACCCCAATCATCATTACAGACAAAGCATTTCTCTAGTTGTTCTCGATCGCTCCAAAAATTTGATCGAATTTGGCGATCGCATTTCCCTGGTTGTTCTCTTTTGCTCTCTAATATTCAAATTATCGAGGCAAGTGAAACACAGCATCTCATCAATACAGATGCAGTTTCAAACTCAAACAACTTAATTTTGATTGCTTTAAATTAACCTAACCAAACATTAACCTTAATTACTCATCAGGAGAATACTATGGCTACACCATATTACGTTGATGCGCTACTCTTTCCAGGACAACCTCATTGGGCGAAGAGTAGTGATGGGATTACCAGAATTAAGTATAGCTTCAGGTCATCCTCTTCCGAACTACCCAACTTCGATCAAAGAGAAGCTATACGGCGAATTGTAAAGCTTTACGAAAACATTGCCAAAATAGACTTGATTGAGGTTCCTGATAACAATAATCCACAAATTCGCTTTGGCGTAGCAGACAGAGGAGACAAGGAAGGGGGTGACTCTGCTGGAACGCCTGGCTCCTATGTGGATGTTTGGCTTAACAATAATCCTAAAAGTAAAGCTGATGGATTTTTGAAACCGACTGAGGGAGATGCAGCCTTTTTTGTCTTAATGCACGAAATCGGTCACGCACTGGGACTTAAGCACCCTGGCAACTACGATGTTAATGGAGGAGGAGCGCCTGGTCCGTACTTGTACGGTAGCGAGGATAGCTATCTAGACACCATCATGTCCTATAATGGAGCGACGTTGAGCGATGGAACCATTGCTGGAACGACTTTTCAAGGTAGTGGGATGTTTCCAGTAACTCCCCAACTTTACGATGTTGCAGCAATTCAGTATCTCTACGGCGCCAATAAGAATTTTAATACCGGAGACACGCTCTATCTTTTTAGCTCTAGTAAGGCGTTTTTGGGGACAATTTGGGATGGTGGCGGTGTGGACAGCATTGATGCTAGTACTTTGTCCCTTGCTGCGAAAATTGACCTCAATACAGGCTCCGATCACTTTAGCTCAATTGGACCTTTCTCAGATAGTTTCTTGTCTAACAGAGCCGTTGATAATGTAGCGATCGTTGATGGCACAGTGATTGAAAATGCCTATGGTGGTTCTGGCAACGATACTATCATTGGGAATGGGGCTGAAAACTATCTTTCTGGAAACAATGGTAATGATAGCCTTAGGGGCGGAGATAATAATGATACTCTCGAAGGTGGTGATGGAGACGATGTACTCAAGGGTGAAGAGGGAAATGACCTTCTCATAGAGGGAAAGGGCAATAACTTTATCTCTGGAGGAAATGGCTTTGATACCCTTAAAGAGTCTGCAAATGCTGACTTTACAGCGTTTTATGACCACCTTGAAAAAAAGACATTTAGTGGAGTTACAACAGATTCTTACAGTTCATTTGACATTGAACACCTGATTATAGAAGGGGGTACAAGTAAGAATAACCTCAATGCTGGTCTTTTTGGCTGGGGATCTGTTGAGCTTTATGGCGGCGACAGCGATGACACCCTCACAGGTGGACTGCTAGGTGGGGACATTCTTAATGGTGGAGATGGCAATGACAGGCTGATAGAGGGTGGTGATACTAATTTCTTTTTAGATGACACTGAGATCGTCAAAGGTAATTTTACCGATTATCTCTTTAGCATTGAAAGAGCCAAACTGACAGGGGGTGGTAACGATAACTCTATATATGCTTCTCTCTTTAGTGGCTCTGTCTACCTCCTTGGGAATGGTGGCAATGATTCTCTTTATGGAGGTAAAAGCGATGACGACCTCGATGGGGGAAATGGAAATGACCAAATTTTTGGTGGAGCAGGAAATGATAACTTGATCGGGGGACTCGGTGACGATCTCCTTAATGGGGAAGCGAACACTGACACAGTTTCAGAATCTGGGGATGTCAGTTTCTTCTTATTGAACGGTGTCACCTTAATTGGCAATGGAACTGATACCCTGGTTAGCATTGAGAAGCTCAACCTCAGTGGAGGCAACAGCGGCAATACCCTCGACGTTTCTAGCTTTACAGGAACTGCTTCCCTTTTTGGTAACGCAGGTAATGACATACTCTATGGCGGTCTTGGCGCTGACTATATCAACGGTGGTACTGACCATGACATCATCAGACAAGAGGCCACGTCATCGGACTTTAACTTTATCCTCAAAGATAATCAACTGATAACCGAGAGAGCAGAAAAATTAATTTTAGTTACCGTAACAGACACGCTCTTTTCAATAGAAGGCGCTCAACTAATCGGTAACAGTAGCGATAACTCTATCGATGCTTCTGCTTTCACTCAGGGAGGTGTCTTGCTCAATGGTAAGGAAGGTAATGATACGCTCCTGGGAGGACAGAAAGATGACACCCTCACCGGGGGAACTGGCAACGACAGTATTAATGGTGGCGCAGGTATTGACACGATCTCAGAAGGCGGGTTTGACTTTACGCTAAAAGACGGTTCACTGTTGGGCAATGGGACAGATATCCTCAATAGCATTGAGAAAGCTAACTTGACAGGTAACGGTGGTAACAATTTCCTGAATGCGATTGAATTTACCGGTTCTGTCACCCTCGATGGTGGCTTTGGCATTGATACCCTGTATGGAGCAGCTGGTGATGATATCCTCATAGGAGGTCGTAGCGCTGAAGATGACGCGATCTTGGGAAATGGCGGGAACGATCTGGTTTACGGCGGTGACTTTCAGTCCACAACCTTTACAGGAAATGATGCCCTGAATGGAGGTGCTGGCAACGATACCTTGTTTGGTGGTGATGGCAATGACTTCCTGATTGGTGACACCAACAATGATCAATTATTCGGTGGCTTTGATAACGATACTCTGTTTGGCGATAATGGCAATGACACTCTGATGGGTGAAGATGGGTTAGACACTCTTTATGGTGGCGACGGCATCGATTCGCTCTCCGGTGGCAACGGCATCGACTATATCGAGGGCAACATCGGCGACGATCTCCTTTTTGGCGATGACGGGGATGACATACTTCACGGCGGAGACAATAACGACAAACTCAACGGTGGCAATGGCAACGATCAGCTTTTTGGTGACACTGGCAACGATACACTGATGGGTGTGCAGGTATCTGTGGGGAGTAATTTTGGCAAGGATGAAATTGATATCCTCATTGGGGGGCAAGGTCAGGATTCCTTCGTTTTTGGTAGTTCTGGCAATATTTTCTTCTACAATGATGGCAACCTTCTTTCTCAAGGCACTACTGACTATGCCCGCATCATTGATTTCGGACTTGACGATCGCATTGTTTTAGCTGGGTCTAAGGAGCTTTATACTCTCAGTGCTGTACCCACGAGTATAGGCAATAGTGGCGGACGGGCAAGTGATACCGGAATTTACCTGAATATGCCTGGTGCTTCGGAACTCATTGGTGTTATCCAAGATGTTTCTTTGTCTACCTCTGATTTGCAGAGTACGAGCTTTTTCAGTTTTGTTGGCTAGTACCAAAACACAGGATAGAGGGCGATCGCACTTTCTCCTGTAGCCTGAATTATTCACCCATCTGCAAAATGTTGATTGTACTTAGACTTCAAAATACAGACTGTTTTTTGGCAAATTGCTAAACCCCATGCAAGTTGAGAACGGGAGCAATACGAGTTTGTGAGATGATTCCAAAGAAAGTGCGATCGCCGAGCATCTTCCTCTGTACAAAAAATATTTATTAATTAACCTTATCCCATCCCTAAAAGGGGATGGGATTTTACTTTAACGATTGATTGTAGAAAAAATTGGGTTTTCCAGACACCTTTTTATATTGACCCCGATTTTTTACCTGAGTCATAGCCGGAAGCTCTATGATCATGTAAAACTGTTTTGCTTCCTACCCCATGACTCAAGAAACTTCTACAAAAGCGGCCGTTGTTTTTGATATTGATGGTGTTGTGCGTGATGTCAGTGGTTCCTATCGCCGAGCGATCGCAGATACTGTAGAATACTTTACAAATACTGCATATCGTCCCACACCCCTAGACATTGACCAACTAAAATCGGAAGGTGTGTGGAATAACGACTGGGAAGCATCCCAGGAATTAATTTACCGCTACTTTACAGCTGGTGGACAGATGCGCGACGAATTGCAACTAGATTACAATGCGATCGTTGCTTTTTTCCAATCGCGTTATCGAGGCCCAGACCCCAATAATTTGACGGGGTATATCTGTGATGAACCTTTATTATTACAGCCTAGCTACTTAGAGCAACTTACCCAAGCTGGAATTGCTTGGGGATTTTTCAGCGGTGCTACTCGTGTTTCAGCTAACTATGTTTTAGAAAAACGTTTGGGCTTGCAATCTCCAGTATTGATGGCGATGGAGGATGCACCAGGTAAACCTGACCCCACTGGACTTTTTGCTACAGTTAATCAATTGGAAAATGGAATTGAGCAAAAATCAGCGATCGTCTATGTGGGGGATACAGTAGCAGACATGTATACTATTGAGAAAGCACGAAATTTAGATTCTACTCGCACTTGGATAGGTGTGGGGGTTCTACCGCCCCATGTGCAGGAAACAGCAGCACGGGGTGAAGCCTATGGTGAAACACTGCTAGGAGCTGGAGCTGCGATCGTTTTGCCTAATGTGCAGGAATTGACCCCAAAACAGATTTACAAATTAATTGGCAGAGTGTGTGCTTAAAAATAAGCTAGTTTAAATATAGATATTATTTCTCAATTAACCTAGAAAAGCATTCACACTTCAGCTCCAAAGCGCCAGTAATTATTAATTTCCCATGAACATCTTCAGTAACTTACTTTATCAATCAACTCAGCCTGCACCTGCAAAAAAACAACGTCGAGGAATTGAAATTAAATCCCCGCGTGAAATTGAAATCATGCGGCAATCAGCGACAATTGTGGCAACTGTGCTAAAAGAAATTTCTGAGCTAGTAAAGCCAGGAATGACCACGGCTGACTTGGATGCTTATGCCGAAAAACGCATCCGCGAAATGGATGCAACACCGAGTTTTAAAGGATATCATGGGTTTCCAGGTTCTATTTGCTCCAGCATTAATAATGAAGTAGTACATGGTATTCCTAGTGCCAAGAAAGTAATCCGCCCTGGGGATGTATTAAAAGTTGATACAGGCGCTTATTACCAAGGCTTTCATGGTGATTCTTGCATTACAATTGCTGTTGGAGAGGTGACCCCACTAGCGGCTAAGCTAATTCGCGTCGCAGAAGAGGCTTTATTTAAGGGCATTGAACAAGTTAAGGCTGGTGTTTATTTGCTTGACCTGGCTGGGCCGATTGAAGATCATGTGAAAGCTAACGGCTTCAGTATCGTTGAAGAGTTTACTGGACACGGTGTTGGTCGTAACTTGCACGAAGAACCTTCAGTATTCAACTTCCGTACCCGTGAACTGCCAAATGTTAAACTTCGTGCGGGGATGACCCTGGCAATTGAACCAATTGTAAATGCTGGTTCTAGACATACACGAACATTATCTGACCGTTGGACAGCTGTGACTGTGGATAATGCTTTGTCGGCTCAGTTTGAGCATACAGTTTTGGTGACGGAAACTGGCTATGAGATTTTGACTGACCGTTCTAAGGTTTAATTGCTAGTTAAAATTAGATGTTATTGAGAGAGGTGAAGCGTCAAAAGAAGGCGATTTGCCTCTTTATTTTTTATTTCTGAAATTACCAAAAAACTATGAGGCGATCGCAACTACTGTGCCGATCTCCAAGACTTGAGTTTGGTGAGTGCAGGTTTAGAAGGTGTAGACAAATTGAGCCGATATTGAAATATTGGGACATAGGAACCATTTCCCTCGCGGACAGTGACGAGAAAGGCTGTTTTATTACGTGGGTCTTTGTCGATTTTATCGATGTAACCAGACTGTATTTTTTTTATGTCTAAAGGTTTTGTTTGTTTAAATCCTGGTTGTGAAATACAAATAATAGTACTTCCATCTTGATACCTTCCTGAGTAAAACCAATAAGTTTGTCCTTTAGTTTTAAATTCAGATTTATAAAAAATAGTAAACCTGTCAAATTCATTTAATTGCTGATTTTGTTTGCAGTTATTGTCAATGTATATTTCTTGAGCAGTAGTTGGAGTGTTAGAAGATAAACCCAGTATTAAACTAATCGCTAATCCAGTTGTCAGCGTTATTTGAGCAATGCGGTTATGAATCATAGGTTATGCTTGAAAATAAATTTGAAGATAAGTAAGTCGGTGAGAAAAATTCAATGTATATGAAGAAATATAAATTAGCTGTAGGGTGTGTTGTGCCGTAGGCTAACGCACCTGGGATTGTTGACGGTGCGGCGCTTGGCGACAACACACCCTACATTCAAATTCCTTGACATAGCTGGAAATATTAGCACCGACTTACTTTAGTCGTGATATTTTATACTTGATAAAGTATATTTGATATTTTTTTGTGTTGCAATAGCTGTGAATGATTGTGGGTAATCAGTAATTTTATGTTGCAGATTATTGGTGATTTTCAGGATTTGGGGGCAGTCATCCCTGCACACCTCCTAGCCAATCAATAATTTCTTGCTGCGAGTTCTAGCTGTAAGCCAGTAATTCACCCAGCAACAAATAAACCCGCTTGCAAGTTAGCTGTTTGCAGCGTTGTGAGCAAAGCCGTGGCAAATTCTTCGGCATTTTCGGTAGTAGTTGCACCAATAGTTAAACATTGACTAGATTCAGATTGCTGTTGCAAATCCTTTAGCGATTGATGCAGCAACAATTGAGCAATTAACGCAAAAGTTCCAATCTTAAGACTAGTTATGAATGAACTTTCCCCTTAATTAAACGGTGAAGCAGGCGACAAGGCCAGAAAAAAGCCCCACAAATACTTACCGAGGCAATGGCAGCCACAATTCGCCAATTCAAATTAGGCGAGTTGCCAGACTCCAAAGACTGATTTTGTGTGCTTTTAACTAGTTCTGGCGCAGAATGAGAGAGCTGACTGACTGTACTCACCCCTTCAATCGCTGCTCCAATTAGATAAGCTACTAGGGCAATTATTAGCCAGTGGTTCATTCTGTTGCACTATTTGAAATGTGAGCGTATGCTTGTTGGCAGTGAACAATCATTTGGTTTCTCGTCCTAATGATTGCCACCTTGCCCTAACGATAATCGACCTTCAGCCGTATCCCGAATTAAAGGCAGTTTAGATTTTATATAACTATTGAGGGTGCTATCTACTTGAGGATCTAGTCCCTGCTTAGCTTTTAACTGCTGGAGGAGTAATTGTACTAAAGCTGCATCGTCAAACTGGAGCAGGGTGTTGACCTGGGTAGACTCGATTACAGCCCAGAGCTGTTGCATCATCTTGGCAGTGATCATGAGCTTGTAAATTTTTAACATTTTCTTTATATTTGCACGAATTTGTAATTTGTGGTTAGTTTTTATCTGAATATTTGTAAAGATATAGGTTAAAAACGTCTGAGTTAGTCAATTGGGACTGGGGAGATGAGGGAGATGAGGGATAAGAATAATAATCAATGCTCCATACTTCTCTACGAGATACTGCGCCCTAAGCGTAGCTATGCCGCAGGCTTTACGGCTGTGCGGTTCCTGAGTGTAACGGTGAGCATCTCGACTCCGCTCGATGAAACCACAGTCGAACTGCGTAGTCGAACGCGAGTGCGTCCCGTAGGGAAGACAGTACAAGTGCCCCATGCCAATTCTTATTGTGAAACTCTGACACAAGATGGTTGCTGGGCAGAAGGAGGATCGGGATAAATTGCTAGAGTGTGATAGTCTGGAGCATTTTCACTATATAACACTCGAAAAGTATAGAGTTTGTTTCTACCTTGTGCTTCGGTAACAACTGTTAAAAGTGTGTTCTCAGTTTTAGGTAGTCCAGGAATATTGAGTTTGGGAATTCGCCTCAGTTGAATGACATTGGCTGCTGAGTTTTTACAATCTCCAGTAGTAGTGTTCGGTTTTTGACCAAACTGCATACATACTGGGCCATCAAAATCTATAGTTACTTCCGATGGATCATTTAACCAAACTTTTTTAATTACTTCTCCAGCAGGAATAAAACTTAAGTTTGTTCCTTGCTGATAGGAAACATGGAGGGTGGGTACTAATCCTCCTAAACCCTGTCCTTGGCAGGAAAATATGGAACGCAGAACGGCATTATTAGCTACAGCACGGTCTACCAATAACAACATACTAACCGAGAAAATTAAGGAAGCTATAGGTAGGAAATAAGAATTACTAGGGATATTTCCTGGTAACTTAGTATTATTTTTCATGGTTGCAAATGGAGAAATTGGTAGATACAACAGGGGGAGAAAAAGAGTTATCCCAAGGGTATTGGAAGATATACTAGAAAAGTAATTACTAGTTATTATTACTTAGTTCAAGGTTCTGAATTACTGTTGATTTAAAAGCAGGATTCAGTTGAGACTGAAAATCTCAAATTGGGATAAATCCTATCTTTTAAAATTGCGTTACTTGGTTGACATATATTTCAATATTGGTGCCGGCTGCCAAAAACCAAATGTTAGTTTGTTGTGACATTTGAGCGATCGCCTGTTGATTGCGTTGGGCAATTTGGGGTACTACGGAGTTCAAACCGCCTTCCACAACTCCAGCCGGGATATTTTCTCTAGTGTTAGTGTTGTTAACAACAGTGCTTCCACCGTTGATGGTGACAACTTGACCATCAGTGCGATTTAATAACTCTGCGGCTTTCCCAATACCTCCCAAAACGAATAGTCCTAGATCCATTGATGCGATGGATGAACTTTGACTAGGAAATTTCTTTGCTACTAAGGGTTTACCTTGGACACCGCGAATAACAATTGCATTGTTGGGTAAGCTTCGTTCTACAAGATTACCATCATTTTGTGAGATAATTTTGACTACGTTCATCCGTAAAAAACCTTGTTCGGAAATAGAACGAATTTCAGTAAGTAATTCGGTATTTGCAGGTAAAGCTATCTCACCATCGGTAGATTTTAACGGTTCTTTTAATCGCACTACAAATACGTTTTTATCTGTTTCTTCTTCGTTGTTATTGCTTGCTCTAGTAGTTTCGCCAAATATCGCTGTTGCGAATACGGCTTTGGCACTAGTGCCGATCGCTACGGATTTTTGTCCTTGTGGTTGTGCTTGGCTGACTACAGCAGCTCCCTGTTCTGGCGTTTGCTCAGGAGTGGGATTTGCTGTCTGTTGGGGCGGCTGGGTTTCGTTTACAGGTTGGGAAGCTGCTGCAATGTTATTAGGTTGTTCGGTGACATTGACTTGGCCGTAGCTACCTAACTTTGCTAGCTTTGTCCACTCATCGAATGGGTTTGGTGGGGCTGGTGGAGTGATATTGACTACGGGTTGAGTGTTTGGCTGGATAACTGGTAGCTGGGGTATTGGTAGAGGTTGAGGAGCAGGTACTCTGATGATGCGCTCTACTGTCACTGGCTGAGGGACGTAAGCTGTTGGTGGGGGTGTTGGTATCACTTGTTGTCTCCTTGTGGAAGCAGCTGATGGTTCTACCAAGGCTACTGTGGCGGCTGGTTTTGGCATTCTCAGCTTGTCTTGGGCGGCTTTGACTGACTGTGCTTGTTCAGTCAGGGCTAATTTCGTTTTGAGAGTCTCGATTTCACCTTCTAGCTGTTGAGAGGTTGATTCATTTGTTGGTTGCGATCGCACTTGTGGGGTGACAAGATTATTTCTGGGCTTTTGAGAGCTACCACTCATCAATTGCGACAAAAATACGCCAGCCACCAAAACTACTGCTAAGGTACCAGCACCTACTAAGCCTAATTTGGCAAAGGGATTAGATGAGAGGGATTGTTCTGTCTTAACTTCTTCTGGTTCAGGTGACGGTTGCAAGATTGCAGAGTCTTCTGATGGTTGGCCTTGGCTAGAAGATTCTTCTGCAAAGCCAACCAACCTTGCCATCCGTGATTCCCAATCGTCATATTCTATTTCTAGTTGGCGATCGTCGGTGTCTAGAGTTAATAGACTTGGTGGAGGAGTTTCTGTCGGAATTGAATATTGAGTCATGGTAAAGCTTAGTTTGAATTTCCAGAACAATTTTTATCTTGGATTTCACAGACATTATAAATTTCTAGTCTGGCTTCACCAAGGCGGTAAACTGCAAAGTGCGACGGAAGCGGCGCGTTTGGTAGTGAAGTTGCTGGTTCATTTATTGCTCTAACTAAAATTTGTTTATTAAACGAAATTGATTTTCCCAATTTATCATAACTACTAAAAGTTAATTGATTGGCAAGCAACTCCACTTTCCATCTGCCATTGCCTATTTTTGTAGGTTGAGAGATTTTTTGGATTACTAATACATTTTCAGTTCCTCTATTAACATTTTCAAATTGGCTGTCTGGATTTAAGTTAGTTACTTGTGACTTCAGTTTTTGCTGAAAATCATCGGCTACGAGTTGGGAACTAATTTCCCAGACCGTTGTTGGCGGCTGTTGCTGTGACCAGGTAAGCATTAAGCTCATAGTTTCACCAACAAAGCGCCGAATAGTTTCTGGTTGTCGCTCTAAATTCTCTTGGGGGTCTACTGTAATCACACGACCATCAACAAGTTGTACTAAACTTTGAGGTGTGAGTTGCCGACCTAACTGTTGTAACATAGACCCGTGAAATATTAGTAACAGTAAGGTAAATACATGTAAACCAAATGTTCCTACTGCCAATAGTGGTAAGGCGTTACTTTTTTTATTTTCTGATTTAAATATCTGCATTAATGATTTTTTTATCGTAATTGAACTATATTGTCAGAATTCAGAATTCAGGAGTTAGAATTCAGGATTCAGAATTCAGGAGAATATTTGAGGAACTAATAGGATATTTAAAGTTAGTGAAGTACACCATCTATGTCTCTATGTCTGAAAGTTAACTATACGGGCTATTCTACTTTTCAAGTCTGACTCCTAAATTATGCTGTATTAATCATACTGAAATTTTTATCAATTCAGAATTCTGTTAGCGCAGCGGGGCGTAACCCATTCTGAATTCTGAATTCTTATCTAATAAAGTTATCGGTTCTTTGTTGAATTTTGCATTCTTTTAGTTGAGCTTCATTGAGATTGTTGTAGTTATCTAACAAACATAAGTCCCGAATTTCATAAATTTCTAGTTTATCAGTACGGACACTATAAATTGCTTTTTGCAGGTCGGTGCTACTCTCGACTTGGGGATTAGCGAAATAATCTGCTGCACGCACAAGAAAATCTTTGTTAAAAGGAGTTATCACTCTTCTATCATCACTTCGGTTTTTTTGAATTAAGTCAGCTACCATACCGACTCGCCACTTACCTGGTGCAATTTCTTTTGGGGGATAAATTCGCTTAATTACTAACTGTGATGTCATTCCTTGGTTGGGATTTTCACTAAAAACTTCTGGTGGTGTCATCTCGGCAATTGTGCTTAAGAAACCTTTGCGGAAGTCTTCTGATAAGGCAAAACTAGCTATCCAGCTAGTAGTACTAATTTTTTGGCTACCACCTTGGGGTGTTCTAATTAGTATTCCCAAATCAGATTTGGGATTTGCGACTTCTTCGATCTTTTGTGGGGGTAAAGTTCCCGACCAGTTAAACATTGCGATCATCGTTTTGCTGATGAATTGGCGTATTGCTTCTGGTTCTCTTTTTAAATCATCAATTTCAGCTACAGTTTTACCATCTATTAATTGCACAAAATTGGGAGGTTTTCTCAAACTGAGTTGACGAATAGTTATGCCTTGAAATAAAAATAAAAGTAAGACTAATAGATGCAAACTGAAAGTGGCGATCGCAAAAATTGTTAAAACACTTGCTGTTCTTGTTCTTTTCTCTAGTAAACGTACCATTCAATCACCTCCTGCTGCAAAAAAGTTCAGTTTTCATCTTATGTATGATGGTAGGCAATAGATTTTTTCACCAAACAAATATTAAACATTATTATATATTTTAATATTTCTTATCATTATTATTTAATTATTCTGAATTCTGTTAGCGCAGCGGGCCGTAGCCCATTCTGACTCCTGACTCCTGACTCCTGACTCCTGAATTCTTTATATTCTCTCCTTTACCAAAGCAGCCGTATTGTTGATAGCGCTAAAGACTGCGAACCCTCCAGCAGCAGCCACAACTAAGGATAAAATCGGTGCTAAAACTCCGAGAAAAATCATGAACCACATTAAGTCTGGGTCAACATTAGCATCTTGACCCGGGCCATTGACAATCACTGCCGCAGTCAACACAGCGATAATATTAAATGAAATTTTGGCGATTCCAATAGATAAAAACCCCGTGAGCCATGCAAAAATTGGTTTACCAACTACAGGTAATAAAGACCCACCCAGAGCAATTGGTCCTAAAGCCGCTATCAGCAACATCGTCGCTTCTATTAAATTCTGGAAGGCATATTGTAAGGAAACTAAAAAGTTTTTGAGGCTCGTTTGTACTGTAGAACCTAACAAAGAATTAAATGAAGTTTCCGATACAATACCTGTACCGTATCTAATATTATCTACTTTAGTTTGTAATCTAGATATCCAGGTTTTATTACCGTATGAATCTCGATATTTCTGCCAGAGAATATTCACTTTTTCCGCAGCTTTGGCAAAACATTGAGTTTGCTGTTCGCCAGTAAGTGATTGACAAGGACGCAGCAAAGACCCTGCTACTTCTTCGGCAACACTCATATTCAGTGCTTGTTGGTACATTTTATCTGCATCTGCTGTGACCAATACTTGCTGATTTGCGGTGTCTATAAAATTCCGCACTCCCAATGTCAGATTAGAAAGTATACTTCCATTGCCTGAATTATTTAAGAGTATCACTACTACAAAAGGCCAAATTAATGCTGATATTGGACGGGTAAATTCGTAGGATAATAAATCTCTGATGAATTGTACCATAAAAAACAACAGGGTTCCGACTGCAAAAAAAATACCCACATTTGTCAATGTTCCATACAAGTTATTATTGGTGTTATTTTGTAATAAATCGAGCCATTGTTTGTCCCAACCTTCGGCAATACTTTGGGAAGTTGCGACACCATTATCGAGAATTTCATCAATGCCTACTTGGGCAAAAATTAGTGGAATAGCAAGTTGCATTATTTTTGATTTATGGGCTATTTTTTCGATTTACTATGTTTTTTTAGGGTGTGTTAGCGACAGCGTAACCCACGCTCAGACGATATTTTAAAAGTAGTGGCAGATGTATCAAAAACCAAGAGTGAAACACTGCACCAATGACTCCTGAATTCTTCCTAATTATCAATTTTTCTGCCAAATAAATCTATCTGAGAAGTAGCTCGCAAAAGTCGCGCTGCTTCGGTGGATGTTTCAACTCTGCGAGCGCGATTTGCTTCTTCTGTCTGTTGAGAAATGTTTGCTAAATTTAAATTGGAGTATTGCAAAGACTGATTTGTTTGTATTGTCTGAGCAAATGTTTCACCAACAATTTTTGATTGTTCCTGTTGAATTTTCAACATTTGTGATTGATTGGCATTTAGCAATTGTGCTAATATTGCTGTAGCTGGATCGAGTTTGCTGGCATCAAAAGTAGGAATGGGAATTTTATTCAACAACTCTTGCGTTCTTTCTTCAGCTGCTTGAGTAAATCCTGCAATATTTTCTAGACTTTTCTGTGTATCTATTAGCTTTACCTTTGACCGAACTTGTCCATTTTCACCGAGAACACCTGCCGCTGCTCCACGGGTAATTAGACGATTGAGTTCATTGCTAACTAAATTTCCCCGCACGGCTGCATTATTTTCAAAGCGATCCGATCTAGAGTAGAGAATTAAATCATCACGAACTTTTTGCCCCGCAGCAACAGGGTTGGGTATGTTCAATTCTCCCTTAGCAACATCAAGAGCAGTTCGACTTTGTAGTTCTATAGGCTTTAAGTTGTCGCTCAGATTATATTGAAAGTAGTTTTGCAAATCTGTGGAATATGATTGAAAATCAGTCCAAACTTTACCTAATTGTGATGTGTTAGTAGTATATTGGGCTGCTACAGGTAGAATTGCCAGAGATACTAAAGTCAATGTCAAAATGGTAGTTTTCTGCATACATCTGTACGTGAAAAAGGTAGACGGAATTATTGAGTGGGTAAGAAAGTTGGCTGGGGTATTATTTAGGGATTTGGCAAAAATAAACGAACCGCAGAAACACAGAGTACACGGAGATAATGAGGAAGAGAGGATATTTTAGGATTTATTACTCTCTGATTAAGTTTTGCAATTCCTGTTAATTGCTCACAGATATCCTCCCAGATTAACTACTACGTAATGTTGCTACTAACTGACGTGCAAATGCAGAAATTGCTTCATATTTATCGCTGTGAATTTGCATCATTTGGCTACGTGCAGTTTGTTCATAGGGGTTGTTAGCAACTGCTGCTAATTGTTCGTAACCTGGATAGTAACGGCAGAATGTGTAAACACCGTTATCATCTAGCAGCCATTGGCTATAAATGCCTTCTTTGCGTGGAAAAAAGCTTTCTGAGGCATTACGGGCAATAATTTTGCGGGGATATTTTAAGATGTCTGCAAAACTATCTACTGCAACTGGTTGAATGCGTCCAATTAATCGGGTTGTTAAGTTTTGCAAAATTTTCGATGCAGCTTTAGATCTGGCGATGGTGTCAGGATCTTGTGCTGATAAAATAACTCTGATGCCGGCTTTGGCGCCGTTGGCACAAATTCGACCAACTAAGTCGGAAATTTGCTCGAATTCAAATAGAATCGGGGCTTCATCGATAAAGAATATGGAAGCGGGACTACTTAATGCGCGTCTGAGTGCGGCTGAATAAGCACTTAAAGATAGTACGGCTGCATCTTCACTATCTGAGAGGTTTCTGAGGGCAAAAACCAAAAGTTGGGCGTCGGTGGGAAAGCTGGATGGTGCAGAAATAGCTTGTCCGACGCGGCTAGAAAGCCAAAACCGCAAGCGTAGCTGAATTTGACTGAGGGCGTCTTCTACTCTCCCACTGATTGAGCTGAGCTGCAAATGTTCTGGAGAACAGAAAACTAAAAAATCCTTTAAGGTAGGGGTTTTCTGCCAAGCTGTAGAACCGAAGCCTCCCGCCATTGCTTTGCGATATCGCTCTTTGATACCTTCATCAGCAAAGAAGACTTCTAAGGCTAAGTTGAGGATCGATCGCACTGTTTGCGATAGAATTTGACTTTCGGTAGACGATCCTAGAACCATTGTCATTAAAGCTGATTCTAGAAAAGATGTATAATCAACCATGCGATCGCGTTGTTGTTCTATATCTAGCGATCGCAAATCTGGCTGTTCAAATAAGTTATTCGATTGTTTGGAAATATCAAAATAGGCTCCATTCCCCTCCATGAACTGTGTATAGTCAGTAAAAGTAGATGTCCCATCAGGTTTAGGGAAATCTAGAGCCACCACCGGAATACCATGTGCTAAAGCCTGAGTTAAAATCCCCGATACCAACACCGATTTACCAGCACGAGTTGTGGCAAATAAAGCTAAATTTTTGTGTTGGTTAAACAAATCCAAATGTACGGGTGTTCCGCCTTCTTCAGCAATCAATTCAAAGCCTTGTCTATCACCTCTTTTGGTTAAAACCAAAGGCATTAATCCGGGAACTTCACTTGTCAAATACAACTGACGACGATTGAAGGGTGTTGCTAACAAACCTTCCCAAACTATGGGGAGAGTTTGCAGCCAAATTTTCCAGGCGTACTCAGTTTCTCTAATTACCTTTGCTGGACGTTGAAAACAGTTTTCAATATATCTTGTGGCCTCATCTAATTTCTCAACAGTTGGCCGATGTACCAAAATGACAACACTCGTATAAATTGGGACTGCACCTTCATATAATTGTTCTTGGGCTGCAACTGATTTCTTTAACTTTAATTGAGCGTTGACATCAATGGTTTTACTTTTTTCTTGAGCCAAAATTGTCGTCATATTTGACTGCTTCAGCACCCGTTGTAAGGTAGTTTTAACTAATGCTGGATTTGCCGCAGTCAATTCACAAAAAATTTCTGTATCTACTACTGTTTCCCTGGCTAATAGTTCCCACAAATACCGCAGCTGAGCCGATTTATTTGGCCAACCACCGGGTTTTTCCAGAAAAGACATTGTGCCAATATAACGATTGTTAACATTTACCCAACGGCGATCGGCACGAGGTACACTCGACTCCATCAGCAAAGTTGTACCGTGGATATTTTCTATCAGCAATTTACTACTAGCTAAGTCGGAATTAACTTCTTCGTGTAGCCCATCTTCATCTAAAGTGATTAATTGGGGAATCTCTATTGGCTGGGTATCATTAAATCTTTTCCAGACATCTTCCCAGAGTTCATCTGCACTCAAAGCTTTGACATCTAATCCCATTTTGTTAGATAAAATTTGCTCCCAGCGAGAAAAACCCTGTTTGTAAGCATTGGTAATTACAGTTTCCAGGCGCTGGTTTTCAGCTTCTGAGAGTTCACCTTTAAATTTCAACCACCATGATTCAGCTCTCACTAGAAGTTTTTCTATCCAATCATCTGCATTTTTGGAATTTCCTTCTACAGTGTAGGTAACATAAATCCGCAAAAATTTTGGCTTACGAATACCAGAACTAGTAAGCTCTTTAATTCTGGCTCTCTCCGCCATCAACAAATATTTAATATCTCGTGATGGCGCATTTCTGATTAATGATGCTAATTCTTTTTGGCGCTCTTTATCTGAACTAAAAGATCCCAAATGCAGTGTCATTCTTTCACCGCTAGGAATATCTTTTAATCCAGCTTCAATATTATTAAAAAGTGTATCGATTTGTTCTGGTCTTAAAGTGGTATGAATTCCCTTACAGTCAAAACCAAAAACAAAGCAGAGCCGATCCTTTTGTATGCCTTTTGTCAATAGATAAGCACCAATATCACGTCCATTCATGGAGACGCGCAGCATTGTCGCCAGATGTAAGGCATCTTCAAATGGTGTTAATCTAGTTTCACTTCCGGCGCCGCTGACGCTTTGTTTTCCGATTTTTTGCTTCATGGTTTACTTCCAGTAAGCTTTGATAACGAGCAAAGCCTCTTGTCCAAGCGGGAACGCCAATAAATTTGCTTAAAAAACTCCAACTTCTCCCGCCAGTTAATATCCACCAAGTTCCGATTCCCCAACCAGTCATTAGTAGCGTCCACAGCCATTTTTGAAATTCTTCTTGGAAAAGACCGCCAAAAATCCCATTGATAATTAAGTAGGATGATAAGGCGATTACTGTCCAAGGAAGAATTTGGTCGGCTGGAATTGGCCCTAATGAAGGTTGGCTTCCTAGAACTTGGTTAACTGGACGAAATTCTTGTTCCCGCTCTTCAGACATTTCTAATATCTTAAATTATTTACTGCTATCGCCAATTACAAAGCGTGTGAGTACATCAGCAATGGTAACAGCTACAACAACTAATAGGGGAGTTCTGGCAATACTTTGCCAATCTTCATCTTTACGGACTGCGTTGATTACACCAACCAAAGAAATTGCAATATACAGCAAGAAAAGTGCCCGCAATATATTAAATATCAAACTTACTGCGGTGTCGCTACCACCACTGTTTGTTGTTGAACCATCAGTTGATGATAAAGTCTTTTTGAAAAACTTTTCCGCTTCGCCAAAAAACTGCGCTTGTGCAGGAGCCGCAAAGTAATCTAACCAAAATAAACTCAGAACGATCGCTGTTGCTAGGATTTGTAATATTATCAGCGATCGCCTTGGCAAATTCACCTGCTGCCCGATTTTGTGCGTGATGACTGCAATTAAACTACCAACAAGTAAACAAAATAGCAGGATAGGACTTTTTAGGCTGATAACGCTTACAAATACAGCACAAGCAATCAAAAAAGGTACAGATTCAACCAAAATAACCAGACTTGATTTCAGTGCCAGTGTTAACTTATGAGATCCTGTGGTTGCACTACCAGTTAAAGCTTTGAAAAAGTTTCTCTGGTGAGAACTTTGTCTAAACATTTGCTAATTTTCCTATGGTGTACTATGGGCGTTGGTGGTTTCAAATTTTACAGACAAGATAATTTTACATGATTTAACATTTATTTTTCCTCAAATTATAAAGTTCAGCAAAGTTATACATCATAATACGATTTTTTATTAATTTAAGTTAACAAAATATTAATATTTATTTAATAAGTGTCTATGGCTTCAGAAACTAGGTTTTTAGCTCTTAACCATAACTGCTACAGTCTTCCTAAAGTTTTTCTCTGCCAGGGATTTTGTTTTAATTATCAGTTTGAGGAATCCAGTGGTAATACCAGACAATCCTTGGAAGGATAGCGCTATTTAATTCCTATAGCCAGAGTAAAGTCTGAATCCCTTGTCCAGAGATAGTTTTGCCCATTGGGCTTAAGTAGTTAACTTGCTGCCTCACCTCAATTGCCACAAATTTGGGAAACAAATGAAGCCAACGGCTGCTATATCCCATTTGCCAAGGCTTTTGGGAATACTTTTAGAGATTATACTAGCACTACCATTCACATCCGTGTTAATCAGTCTACGGCCACTACCACTAAGTAGGCTACGTTTTATGCTTTTAGGGACTTCCAAAAAATAAACTATCCAAAATTAATTACTTGTATATTTCTGGCGGTGCAAGGCCTTGCGCCCCCACGATGTTTAATTGAAAATCCCTGACCTAAATATTTAGAATGTTTAGAAATTCGTTGATTGTCGATAAAAGATACTCAAACTTAGGCATTGACGAAAAAGACCAAATAGAAAATGTATGTTTTTTCCTAATATACATAATGATTCATTTGTCAAGAAGATAAATTATATTCTAAATCCATTGCAACGTTGAAAGTAAAATTTAACAAGCAAAACCATATATATATTAGGTTATGGGCGAAAATTTCAGCTTTTACTCTGGTGACATTAATAAAAACCAGTCAGAAGCTAATTTTTAAACCCTGCTCTAAATGGGAGCAATATAATTAATTCTTTTAATCTTTCCATAATGCAATCATGATTGGAATTTTACCTTAACACTCTATTGTTAAGTTCGTTGGTAAATTCTAACAGCTATTACTCATAGCAGTCCTAGAAAAATCATCAAATCCTTATTTTCTTTGATTAGCGCCTTTGCTATAGCTGATGGCGCCGTTTCGTGCGTCTATATCAAAGAAAGTGATGTTCATGTTATTTGCTCTTATTTTTTCACTAGTTTGTGCAAACTTGTGATTGATAAGTAAGTTTTTAGTGCCAAAATTTTGGACTTAACAGAAGCTTATTTTTAATCACTAGTTTGATAATTGATTTCGTTTTTTCCAGGTGTAGATTCGCAGGTTAATTTCAAGGAGCTTGACATGGCTTTTTATAGTCAATCGAATAAGTTGACAAGTTCAGTTTCTGTACTTGCCATCACAATTAGTTTAGTAGCAGCTCAATCTGCTACTCAGAAATCTCTAGCTCAGTACGCCACCAGTCCTGCCCCAACCGGAGTAACCATAATAAATGGTGCAGGTGCAAGTACTGTAAATACTTTGTTTATAGGTTCATATACTGGTACTGCAACACCTCCAACGCCGGTTCTATCATGTCCTTTTGGTGCGAAAGGCTCATGGTTTAACGTTTTCGGTGTTGGAAACACTGGTACAACAAATCCTTCGCCCCTCAATGCTGATGTAACATCTGTAGGCTCCGACGCTTGCCCAATTGGAACTTATGGCCCAGTCGTTTCTAACGACACATTCAGATATGCTTCGGTTGGTAGTGGCGCAGGCATATCAGCTTTTTTCACTCCACCAGGCACACCAACTGTAGTTGTTGTTCCATCACGACCAACACCTGACAATAATACTAACATCGTAAGCGCAATCTCTTTTGCAGCTACTGACGATCCCTTAGCAGGAACACAAATAGAACAAGTAGCTGCTGGCACTGCCACTCAGCGTACTGGAGGTGGAAAGGCCATTCAAGTACCTGTGGTAGGTGTCGGAATCACCTTATCTTACAACCGTACTGGTCTTACCATACCAGCAGCTGGACTTAAGTTTTCCCGAAATACTTACTGTGGTATTTTGAATGGTAGCATCGTAAATTGGAACGATTCTAGAATTAGAAATGATAACGGCGGCGCAGTAATTGCAGTCAATTTACCCATCAGAGTTGTACGCCGTAGTGACAACAGTGGTAGCACTTTTGTTTTAAGCACTCATTTAAATACTGTGTGTCAGACTGCTGTAGATCCTACACTTCCAGTTCCGGGTCTTACACCAGGAGTTAAATCGACTAGTGTATGGAATAGAGGAGTGGGGAGCGTAAGTACTTCAGGCACCGTACCCCCAGCACCACCAGCTAATACAGTTGTTTGGCCAGCAAGTTTCCTATCTGCCTCAGGAGGTGGAGGTGTAGCCACTACAATTGCAAATACTCAGGGTGCAATTGGTTACGTAGATAGTGCTACCCGCTTAGCTAGAAGTTTACCTGCTGCACTCTTACAGAATAAATCAAATTCATACGTTGGTCCGACAACAACTGGAATTCAAAATGCTTTGAGTGTTGGAACCATCGTCAAATATGGTACTGCTCCCAATAACAGGCTGATTAGAATTGATAATTTGGCCAACACAACCAATTCAACTGCCTATCCCATTTCCACAGTAACTTACACGCTGTTTTATGACGAGTACCAAAACACTACTACAGGTAATTTGATAGCAAGTCATATCAGAACCTTGATCAACTGGGCTTTAGCAGATTCGACCCAACCTGTTCCTCCCGCCACTAATTCCTCCAACCCCACTCCAGACCAGATAGCTATAAATCGGGGATATGCTCCTCTTCCCAATAATATCAAAACTGTGGCTAGAACTGTTGTGAATACTTGCGTAAACACCGCTACTGGTCCTTCTCCTTGCACCCCTTAGGTTTCTAAATCGACCCAACAACCTGTTGGAGAATTCAGTTGTTAATTTAGTTGGCGCATTTTAATGGCCATTAATGGTGTTGCTGAATTTAAATATGAAATTTCAAACTTCAAGGGTTGAAACCTTTGTTTTTATCCCTTTGTGCGAAACCAAATTCATACTCTTAATCAGCAACACCCTATTTCAGTATTTGTGAAAAAATCTTGAAAATAATACGAAAATTGTGCCTGTTTAATTACATATAGCTACCTTCGTAAAAGCAAGTAAAAAATAGTAATTATTTTAATAATCAAAAAAATATATTAACCTCCAGCATTCCTTTCATAAAAACACGAAAATTTTCAATTTAATTTACTTAACCTAAATTTTAACTAATGCTAATGTTATTTGTTTAAAAATTTTAAATCTACCCCATTGCTAACAACAAACATACAAAAAAATCATGGCTGATCCATTATCCAACCTTTCGGAGCTTAACGGCAGCAACGGCTTTGCCATCAACGGCAGTGGCACAGACTCCTCAGGCAACTCAGTTAGTAGCGCTGGAGACGTAAACGCTGACGGCATCGCCGACCTAATTATTGGCGCACCCGGTAACGGAAAGAGCTACGTAGTATTTGGCAGCAGTAGTGGCTTTAGTACCACTCTCGACCTTTCAACTCTAGATGGCAGCAACGGCTTTAGCATCAACGGTGGTGTCAGCGACTTCTTTGGCGGCTCAGTCAGCAATGCCGGAGACGTTAATGGTGACGGCACCTCAGACCTGATTATTGGCGCATCCGGTGCAGCTTTGGGAGCAGGAAAGAGCTACGTGGTGTTTGGCAGCAGCAACGGTTTTAGTGCCCAACTCGACATTTCTAATCTCAACGGCAGCAACGGCTTTGCCATCAACGGCATTAATGGGCGGAACTCCGATGGCGTCTCAGACTCCTCAGGCAAATCAGTTAGCACTGCTGGAGACGTAAACGGCGATGAAATCTCAGACCTAATTATTGGCGCATCCGGTGCAGCTTTGGGAGCAGGGCAGAGCTACGTGGTGTTTGGTAGCAGCAACGGTTTTAGCCCAACTCTCGACCTGTCAACTTTAGATGGCAGCAACGGCTTTGCCATCAACGGCAGTGGTACAGACTCCTCAGGCAACTCAGTTAGTAGCGCTGGAGACGTAAACGGCGATGAAATCTCAGACCTAATTATTGGCGCACCCGGTAACGGAAAGAGCTACGTGGTGTTTGGCAGCAGTAGCGGTTTTAGTGCCAGCTTTGACCTATCTAGTCTTAACGGTAGCAACGGCTTTGTGGTCAACGGCAGTGCCACTGACTTATCTGGTGCTTCAGTCCGCAATGCTCAAGACATCAACAACGACGGGATTTCAGACCTGATTATCGGTGCATACAACACGGCTTCCGGAGCCGGAAACAGCTACGTGGTGTTTGGCAAAAGTAGCGGCTTTAGTGCCAGCCTTGACCTCTCGACTCTTGACGGCAGCAACGGTTTCGCCATCACAGGTATTAACGGCAATGATGCCTCAGGCTACTCAGTTAGCAGTGCTGGGGATGTCAACGACGACGGCATCTCAGACCTGATTATCGGCGCACCTTTTGCCTCTGAGTTTGCCGGACAAAGCTATGTCCTCTTCGGTAGCAGTAACGGCTTTAGTGCCCAACTCGACCTCTCCAACCTTGACCCAACCAAGGGCTTTGCCATCAACGGCATTAATGCCAATGATTCTTCAGGTATCTCAGTTAGCGCTGCTGGGGATATCAATAATGATGGTGCTGATGACCTAATTGTCGGTGCAACTGGGGCTAATGCTGGTGCTGGTTCTAGTTATGTTGTCTTTGGTACTCCCCAACCACAACCAGAACCTGAACCTGAACCCGAACCTGAACCTGAACCCGAACCCGAACCTGAACCCGAACCCAAACCCGAACCCAAACCTCCACAACTGATAAATAGTGGTAATGATGTCTTTAATATCAAAGGTGACAATCCTACAGTAAAACTCAAAGTTGCTATCACAGGCAGTAATTCTGGGGTGGTGAATGAATTGGCTGTGTATAGTGTTGATGATGCTACAGGCAAAATTGACGGTATTGCTCCAGGCGAAGCAGGTTATGCCCGCAAAGCTCTAGAAGGAGGACAGGTGATTCTCTCAGCTATTGCCAATCAACCCAATGGGTTCAGCAACAGTCTTGTCGAGAATTTATTAGAATTTTCGTCTGATACTAACCTGAGATTTTATTTAGTCAAAAATAGTACAACGGAAAATGTGCTGAATAATATCACACCAATCACTGAGGTACTATTTTCTGACCCCTCAAACCAAAAGATTACAAGTTTAGATAACAATGCATTTTCTCTAGCTTGGAAGGATAGTTCTGGTAATAGAACCAATGACTTCCAGAATCTGGTAGTAAAAATTCAGCCTACAAATGACCCATTACCTTTGGGTACAAGTCTACAAGGTAAGCCACAAGGAGAATTGATTGATTTACGCGATGTTGAACAACGGGTGAGAGCTACTTTTACTGTCAACCGAGAGGCTGCATACGATAATTTCGTCGGGTTTTATAAAGTAGCTGATGAAAATGGTGGTATTGACACCAATGGTGATGGTAAGGCAGATATTCTGGTTGGGCAAGCTGGGTATGCCCAAGCCGCAGTACGTCAGCGCGTTGCAGGAATTGATTTATCAGTCAGCAATCAAGGTACGGCAACTTCTACCGGTACTTTCGAGCCTGGTTCGATCTTTGCACCGTTCATTATCATCAATGGCAGACCAGATGCTATTTTGGATAACAATTCTAATAACGATCCAGCCGTTTACTTCTCATTCTTGGGTGCTAACGCTGACAAGGTAGACCATATTCGTCTGTTAGGGAATAACACGTTTGGCTTTGAGGATTTAGCAAATGGTGGTGACAAAGATTTTAACGATGTTATTATCCGAGCTAATTTGAGTGTTATCTAGTGATTTTAGGAGTTTATAACCACTAAAAAAGGTGAACAAAGCAGTCTTAAGATAGCCAAGTGTATCAATATCACAACTGTCGTCGCTTTGTTCACCTTTGGGGTTCCTGGATGGTAACATCTAGCGTTGGGCACTAACTACAAGCTCAAAGTAAGGATTTGAGCGAACCGGAAGTCATGCCGACCTTACTTTATAAGATGATGCGATACCTTCGGTGAGCTTCGCTAACGCGATCGCTATTTATTCTTTAGCTAGCATTACGTGGTAAAAATTAAAACTAGTTTTATAAGCATATTTAGTGAGCTAAAAGTCGTAGTCGAATACTACTCTACTGTTTTGAGTCACCAAGTTATGTATGGGTCAGAACAGTTGAAAAAAGTTCAATCGTCAACTATGTTATCATTAGATAGGTTGAGAAATATTTTCGGTCATCTTAGTGACTACATGGAGGCCTCTCCGAATCTAAATCTCTACACCCTTTGATTCTGGAGGTATTTTATGTCAGTAATTGACCTGAAAAATTTACTTTCGAGTATTCCGAAAATTAAAATTTTTAGCGAAGTAAATTTACTGGAATACCTCTGAGAAACTGACATATATTACTGTCACAAATTTACATAACGGACAGTAAACTATGTCAAAAACCGAGATAGCATACGGTTACTACTTGAACTTATATCAAAAGTGAGTTTTTTTTATGCCTACAAGTCCTTTGCGTGAAGAACCTCGTAATCAACGAGCGCCTGTAATTCGTACAAGTAATGAATTTATTCTTTTGGAATGGCTAAAGTCAACTGGTCGTCTCATCGAGCGTGAACATCAAGAATCTGACTATCTCGGTGAAGTAGAAGAAATCTCAGAAATGATAGATCTTGATGATATTCCTTACGATCATGATGATGACGATGTTGATCTGGATTTAGAAGCTTAGTACCGCTTTGGGTAATTTGTAATTCTTACAGCAGAATTCAGGAGTCAGAATTCAGAATTCAGAATTCTGAATTCTTCTTCAAAATCTAAAATGTTATGGTCTACTTGAGTAATAGATAAAATAATTGTCCATTACTAACTGTGACGCCAGCGCGATCGCCTGCTATTTTACCAGTACCTAAAAAATAATCTACTCTACCTGCACCTTTAATTGCACCTCCGGTATCTTGGTCGAGAACATAGCGGCTAATAATTCGTTCTTCCATGTTTCCGGTAGAATTAACAAAGGGAATAGAAGCACGAATCAATGCTAAAGCACCAGGAGGCATGAGAGATTTATCTGTAGCGATAGAACGCTCTGCTGTTAGTGGTACATTGATAGAACCTTGGGCTGGTTCACCGTGGTTTTCTTGAAAAAAAACAAAGCTGCGATCGCGCGGAATATAAATATTTAATTCTTGGGGATGTTTTTGGAAATAATCGAGAATAATTGGCATTGTCATACCTTGTAGCGGTAATTTGCCATCATTTGCTAATTCTCGACCAATGCTTTTGTAATTATAAGTAGTATTACCTGCATAACCGATGGTTGTTTGAGTTCCATCAGTTAGTTGAAGTTTGGCTGAACCTTGAATTTGAACCATATATGGTTCGAGGCGATCGCGGAACCAAAACAATTCTAAGCCTCGTAATTTACCTTTTGCGCCTTGTAAACCATCTGCTCCTTCTAATTGTAGGCGTGTAGGATGAGGTTTAGACCAGGAGTTGAAATCAGGAGGTAATCGATAAACCGGATAGCGATATTCTGGTGTGGGGACACGACTGGCGGCGTAAAGCGGTTCATAGTAGGCGGTGAATAAAACGGCACCTTTGCTATCTTTCCCGACTGACTGGTAATAAACAAATTCTCGTTCTATGGCTGTATATAACTCTGTTGGAGAATTAGTTTTTAAGAGAATTTCGCGGAATCTTTGCAAACTTTTGAATACGCGATCGCGGTTAATTCCAGTCACGGGATATTTTTGGTAAGCAGCCGCAGCATTAGAAGTTTGGAGGTATTGTAAACTGCGATCGATAGCTGTTAATAATGCCTTTTTATCTGGTATTTTTCCATAAATAACCTCATCCAAACAAGAAGCATCACCCTGACAACAAGTAATTGGTTTCCTTTGAATCAATACATTTTGATTTTCACCTGTCAACGACACTGGTATATCCCACTTCTTCACCCGACATTCTGGCGGACTGAGTTTTGGATTTGCCAAAGATTGTATCCTCAACAAAGAAATTGACAGAACTACAATTACACTAATAGCCAGAAAATTATTAAATTTTACTAACTCAGCAAATATCTTGTTCATCAAATTTAGACTACAAAAATTTTCCCATTCCCCACTCCCTACCCTCACCCAGAAATTTTCGGTTAGTTGCTAATTCTGTTATTCATTCATATTCCGGTAAGTAGCTACTGCTGAAGGCGATATGCGGTTCAAATATCGGAATATCCAATATTTAAAAATAGTATCTAAAATCACTGGGAATGTGGCAATAAATAAGAATATAAAATCTCTATTTGCCGGTAATCCCCAATGGCGCGATACACCTTCTAAAAGTACTTCCCAACCGTGAGGAGAGTGGAATCCGACAAATATATCGGTAAACAAAATGATAATAAATGCCTTAGCACTGTCACTCAGTCCATAGACAATATGATCGAAGAAATCTTTCACCACAGCAATAGAAGATTTGCTGGAAAGCATCAACCAAATAAAAGCAATCACAGAGAAAACATCTGCAAAAACATTTTTAATGGAATTAGAGCTTTCCTGGCGAAATTCTTCAGCAATCTCTGTCGCCTTATCTTTTAGTTCTATTTCCATATGCTCAGGCGACAATGGAGGTGCATTACTGATCATATTTTCAAACTTGATTCTTTCTTCAAACCTTTGTAATTCTCCCAGCGCTTCTTCTTCCATCTCAGAATTCAGGAATACCTGCACTTGCTCAGCAGTTCTAAATCGGTCAACAACTGGGCCTACTACAAAAGCTTTTGCTATTTGATGCGTCAAAAGTGGTACTATAATTAAGAGTAAAATAAATCTGATAGATATTATTGTTCTTCTTTGAGCCTGACGAAAACTCTGAATTACTTCTTCTTCAGAATTAGGGTCTAGTTCAACTTGCAAACGACTGATAGTACTTAAAATAGAACGGGGTAAAACGCCCATTGTATCGGTTTTACCCTTTGATTTTTTATCGGATCTTTTCTCCACATCTTTAGTTGGTATCTTAGGCGGTAATGCTGGAGTAATTGCTGAATCAATTGGTGGAGTTGGAGGTTTTACCACTACAGCGTTAGAAGTCACTTGTTCGGGAACTGTTGTGTATTTAGATATAACTCCATCGATAAAATTGAGCCTTTCTAAAACGAAAGAAGCACTGAGGTATTCTATACCTACTTTATCAGCAGCTTTTTGATTTTCTTCATCCAGAAACCAACGGCTGGCTCTAAATTCTGTAAGCCGCATTCTAGCAGTTTTTAATAGCTTGTTTAAGTCTGACTCAAAATAATCCATGACAGTGTTACTGTACATGGCTGAGTCAATGTCTATTTTATTACCATTAAAATGCTTATCTTCTATTTCCTTTATCTTTAATGCTGCATCGTAAGCTTCATGTAAAGAACGTTCAGGAGTTTGTAAGTACCGTCGATAAGCAGCAAGTAGGAAAGAATAGATTTTTTGGCTAAAAACAGAGTTTTTCATTGCAGACAATCATCCAGCATTATTTGGTGATTCTTAACCTTAAGTTAACGCACGAGGTATACTAGCAAATCTACAAGGAGAAAGTTTGTGGTTTCTCATTCGATTTGGATTGTTGGCACCAGCCGCAGTGGTAAGACAACTCGCTTAGTAGAGCAATTTTGTAGTTGGGTAGAACCTAAGAGTACGTATATTGATTCATTTTATACGAAAAAACAAGACCGTAAAAAAGGTGATAATGTCCCCAAATTTTTATATCTTAAGCCAACAGAACCAGGAGTTTTAGTTTTAGCTGCGAATGATGATAATCGTCGAGAATTTGGTGATAAAATTGTTACATCTACCTTAGGAAAATATCCGGTTCGTGCCAAGACACCGCTAGGTTTTTTTCAGGATGAGGTTATTTTATTTTGGCCATTGCTAATTAATTCGTTGAACCTGAAGGCGCAGTTTCCGGTACGATTGCGGCCGGAAACCGAACAAGAGTTAGCAACGAAACTGTGGCGTTCCCAATTAGACGAAGAAATTTTACGTCTTGCGGGTGTGAATGAGTCTCGTTTAGTGCGTCGCATCTTAGACTTATTCCAATTAGCAGCCTATAGTGGTACACCTTGCGTTGATATTGCCCAGATTTTAGCCAGGGGTTTGGGGGAAAATAGCACCAATTTAGAGCCGGAATTTTTGGCGTCTTTGCTGTTAGATTGGCGTAACTGGTGTTTAGAGAGGGGATTACTAACTTATGGGATTATTACTGAACTTTATAGTCAGCATTTGTTAAGCGATCGCAATTACCAACAGCATTTAACAAAACGCTATCAAGCAGTACTCGCCGATGATGTGGATGATTATCCTGGGGTAGCCCGTCTGTTGTTTGAGTTGCTCCTAGACCAAGGCGCGGTAGGAGCATTTAGCTATAATCCCGACGGTGCAGTGCGATTGGGATTAGGAGCAGACCCGAACTACCTAGAAGGCTTAGCAGACCGTTGTCGAGTAGAAACCTTAACTGAGCCGCCTCCAGAGTCCCTGGGACAACAGCTAGCTACACAAATGGTGGAATTAGTCACAGAATCCATAATGCCATTGAGTTTACCAGAAATCGTACACTCAATTCAAACCACCTCCCGCGCCCAATTATTGCGGCAAACAGCGCAAGTGATTGCCAATGCCATCCAATCAGAGCAAGTGGAACCAGAAGAAATAGCGATTATAGCACCAGGTTTAGATGCGATCGCTCGTTATACCCTAGTAGAAATCCTCGTCAAGCAAAACATCCCAGTAGAATCGCTTAACGACCAACGCCCCCTAATTAGTTCACCCGTAATTCGAGCATTGCTCACCATGCTGGCACTAGTTTATCCCGGCTTGGGACGCCTAGTAGATCGGGATGCCGTGGCAGAAATGCTGGTTGTCTTGAGTCGGAAACAGCAACTACCTGAAAACTCTACAGACGCGATGAATCGAGACGCGATTCATCGCGTCTCTACAACGGATATTGACCCGGTACGCGCTGGTTTAATAGCAGATTACTGCTTTGTACCCCATCCCGATCGCCCCAACTTGCTACCAGTTTCAACGTTCGATCGCTGGGATAGAATTGGCTATGCAGCTACCACAGCTTACAACGAAATATTACAGTGGTTAGAACAACAGCGATCGCAACAAGAATTGCGGTTAATTCCCAGTCCCATTTCCCTTTTAGATAGAGCAATTCAGCGCTTTTTATGGAATGGTAGCAATCTCCCCTACGAACAACTAGCAGCATTGCGGGAATTACTAGAAACCGCTCAACACTACTGGGAAATTGACACCAGGTTACGGCAAATTGCCCCAGTTGAGACAACGCCTCACACAACTATTATCGAATTCATTCAATTACTGCGACGTGGGACTATTACCGCCAACCCTTACCCCGTGCGCCCCATCGGTGGAACGAGAAAGGCTGTCACACTAGCAACTATATTTCAATATCGAGCTAGTAGGCGATCGCACCGCTGGCATTTTTGGCTCGATGCTGGTTCACCTCTCTGGGCTAAAGGTGGTGCAGCTACCTTATTTGGTGCGCCGTTTTTCCTGCGAGACAGATTAGGCGAACCTTGGACAGCAGAAGATGAAAAACTAGCAGAACAACAACGACTACGCAGAATTTTGGTAGATTTGCTGTCTCGTGTATCCAAGAGAGTTTATTTATGTCACAGCGATTTAGCCGTCAGTGGACAAGAGCAACTAGGGCCATTGTTACCCTTAGTAAATGCCTGTGTCACAGTTATTTCTGAAACTACTGTTAATTGAATTTATACCAATTTTAAATAAAGAATGCGAAAAATAGACCATTTGTAGAGACGCGATTCATCGCGTCTTCACTATCGATGAATCGCCGTCTCTACGAAATATTATTTAATAACGGATTTAAACAAGAAAAATATGTTTTTATACTGATTAGTAATTACCAATTTTTTAAAATTGATTTTGGCATTTGATATTTGCAAATTCCGTGACTGTGGTTGAGTTGGAATAGGAGAGCGAAGAGGTACTTTATTACGCCATAGAAGCAAAGGAATACAGAAAAGTCCTAAAATAATTACGACTCCAGTCATAATCCAAACAATTAATCTATTCGGTTTATAATTTCCGCGTTCAATTTGCCAGAAAACTTGGTTGTATCGCCACGCAGCTAACACAATTGTGAAAATTCCACAAATGACCAAAGCTAGACCCAAATTTTCCGAATTAGTAAATGGATTTACCGGGGTTTCTTGTTGAGTAATAGCAACATTAAGCTGACGCAAAAATATAGCAAATCGGGCAATGGCAATTCCAAAACTAATTAATGCAATAGAAGTGCGTAACCAAGCTAAAAAAGTTCGTTCGTTCGCTTGATGCTCCCTTTGACGGTCAATTTTCGGTATTTTATCCATAATTCCATTTTAGATTTTAGATTTTAGATTTTGGATTTATTTGTGTTAAAAGGACTGGGTATTGGGTACTAGCAAAACTCTTCTCTAATGCTCACTAGTGGGACTTAAACAAAACTAAAAAGGAAAAAAGGGTATAATGTTTAACTAGCATAGCTTTCACGTTGAAAAAAGCTCATGAAAGAAACCACCCCCGCAGCCATGCAGATCGG
>NZ_JACJSJ010000209.1 GCF_014698115.1 Nostoc sp. FACHB-973 | reverse complement strand
CCTCCCCGCAAGCGGGGAGGGGAGACTTTGACGTAAGTCAAAGGCGGGGTGGGGTTCTTTTTTTTGATTTATGCAAGAAGTCTAATGACGACACGAACTTTATCTATGGACTCTCAAGAGTCAATCCATAACACTAAAGATGACCTGACCGAGAGCAATAGATGATGAATATTGCAGAAATTTCCACTGCACTAGAAAGTATTTAATCTTCAACTGCTCCCAACAATTTTAATGTTGCAATAGTTGCGTCTGTTAAACCTGTAATCCCAGTGATATTCATACCTTCATAAGTCCTATCAAAGCTTAAAGTTTTGAGACATTCTTCTGTGTTGATGTCCCAAAACTTAATTGTCTCGTCATGGCTACCAGTTGCCAGAATTTGCCTATGATGCCAACGTATATCATCAGATGTGTCTGTAGTCAATTCAAGAGAAACAGGACTAAAAGCAATGGAAGACACTATATTTGTATGTCCTTGTAATGTTTTTAGACATTCCCCTGTAGCCAAATTCCATACTTTGACTGTTTGATCGCTACTAGCACTAGCTACGATATTTCCTTGAGGACTAAAAGTGACTGCATATATATGTGACGAATGTCCCTGCAAAATCTTCAAGCATTCACCAGTCTGAACATTCCATAAGCGAATGGTTTGATCAAAACTCCCACTGGCAAGTATTTGCCCATCAGGACTAAAAGCAACTGTACGAACCCGATTCATGTGTCCTGTGAAAGTTTTCAGACATTCTCCGGTGCTTGCGTCCCATAGCTTCACTGATGAGTCACCGCTACCACTGGCTAGAATTGTACCTTGAGGGCTGAAAGCGACTGACCAAACAGCATAAGTATGACCAGACAAAGTTTTCCAGCATTGTCCAGTGCGGATATCCCATAAGCGTATAGAAGAATCAAAGCTTCCACTTGCCAAGGTATTACCATCTGGACTGTAAGCTACCGTAGCTACCCAATTATGATGACCATTCAAAGTCTTGAAGCACTGTCCGGTGCGGATATCCCATAAACGTATGGAAGAATCAAAGTTTCCACTTGCCAAGGTATTACCATCTGGACTGTAAGCTACTGACCAAACCCAACTGGTGCGACCTTGCAAGGTTTTCAGACATTTGCCTGTCTTTACATCCCATATTCTCAAAGCTTGGTCAACACAACTTCCACTAGCTATAGTGTCACCCTGGGGACTGTAAGCAATTGAATGTAACCAGTCAATACGCCCTTGCCATGTTCTGATGCAGTTTCCTGTTTTAGCATCCCATAATTTAACTGTTTGGTCGCCACTGCCACTAACTATGGTTTGGCCATCTGGACTACAAGCTACTGACCAAATCAAGCTGGTATGTCCTTGTAAGGTTTTTAAGCATTCACTAGTGTGAAGATCCCAGAGTTTAACGGTTTTATCTTCTCCGGCACTAACTAGGATATTACTTTGGGGAATCAAAGCGAGCGATCGCACTAAACTATTATGTCCTGGCAATGTATTCAAACATTCTCCTGTTTTAGCATCCCAAATTTTGATCGTTTGGTCTTCACTGCCACTCACTAAAATGTCTTGAGAACTAAAAACTATTGACCAAATCCGGCGAGTATGTCCCTGTAAGGTTGTTAAGATGCTTCCTGCGACAAAATCCCAAATAATAACTGTACAATCATCGCTGCTACTAGCTAGAGTTGCACCATCCGGACTGTAAGCGACTGCATAGACATGACTTGTATGCCCCTGCAAGGTTTTTAAGGTGCTTCCTGTTGCAACATCCCAGATGATGATTGAAAAGTCATCACTAGCACTAGCCAAAACATTACCTTGAGGATTGAAAGCCACTGACCAAACACTAGCAGTATGTCCTTGACAGACTTGGAGACATTCACCTGTGGACACATCCCAAAGCCTAACCGAACAGTCAACACTGCCACTAGCCAGTATTGTACCTTCAGGATTGAAAGCCACTGACCAAACCCAACTGGTATGACCTTGGAAGCTGAGTAATTGTTCACCAGTTGCCAGTAACCACAGGCAAATCCCACCATTGAGATCGCCTGTTGCTAACAGTTTCCCATTGGGGCTAATAGCAACTGATGCTACACCACCAAGAGTTTCTGCAAAAACTGTTTTAGCTAAATCTGTATAAGCAAAGTTAACAGAATGCAATGTCACGTCTCGAAGATAGGCTTGCCAGACACTGAGGTGGGAAAAGTCGTAACCTGCTAAATTTACTTTCAGTTGACGCAACAAATTAATAATATTTCCACCACCGTAACCTGGTGTATTGGCATACTTTGCTTGTAGTTTTAAAAGTATTCGCTGAAGTTGATGTTCCAGTTCAGATTTTGATTTAAAGTGAGCTAGTAGCTTATTAGTCAGGGGTTCTAATATCAGCCTGACTTGGGTTTCCCGAATATCATCTTTGACAATCGCTTTCACTAAAGCATGGCTTTGCAGTAAATCAATTTCTGAATTGACAATTTCTTGATCAACTTGTTGAATTAACTGTTCAGTTATATACTCCATCACCACAGCTTGCTGGGTAAACCGAGCTGCACCTGTATTCATTTGTGTAGCTTTTTCGATTAGAGATCGCCGCATTAGCGACTCTAGTATTTCTAGTAGTTTCTGTCTTGATAACGGTGGAGATATATCTGCGGACAACTCGGCAACAGTTACCCATTCACGATTGATAGCTAGCCAGTACATCACCTGCAATTCCTGCGGTGATAAGCGTTCGCATTGTTGATTTAATAGGTTACGAATGCCATTAAAAACGATAGTTCCTTCTTGTAAAAAATCAGCTATATTCCCATTAAATAATTCTCGAATTGATGTAGAAACAATCTTTAATGCTAGAGGGCTACCACCATAGTGATTAATTAATTTTTGGCAATCGCTCTCTAATCCTGAAAGACCTTTTATCTGTAAAATGCCTGTACCTTCTACTTCTTTTAAACCTGTAAGCTGTAAAGTTCTAACAGGCATGTTTTCACCTTCTAGTACGGCTATAACTTCAGGTTTTTCTCGGCTAGTGATTACTAAACAACTTTGATGAAAGATTTCTCCCAGTAGGCGCAACATCTCACCATAATTTTCATATCCTTCTCGAAAATACCCGGCGCTATGACCGCTTTGTAGGATAGATTCAAAATTATCTAGCACCAGTAAACAACGATATTCACGCAAATGATCGATCAGTCGGGAAATTTTACCATCTATGGTTTGAGGTAAATCAGTCTGTTGTTGACTACATAGAAACTGTAATATTTGTGTCAAGATATCTTCCAAGGATGGGGCGTTACGTAGCGATCGCCAAACAATGAAGGAAAATTCTTTTTGTATCTGTTGTGCTAACTTTACAGACAACGCTGTTTTCCCAATGCCACCCATACCCAATAATGCCACTAGACGGCAATGATCTGTTGCAATCCACTGAGTTAAGGTAGACAGTTCCGTTGTCCGACCGTAGAAAACTGAGACATCAATTGCTTCACCCCAGTTACACTCAGGATTCAAAGAATTTTCTAAGGTGTTGACAATGGGGCTAGTAGCTAGGGTTTGTCTTGGAGATATACCACTGTCCAATTCAACAATAGAATCAGCTTGATGATTTTGCAGATGCTGACCTGGAAATTCCCATGTATTTAAGGCTATCGTTTCCTGCTGCCCTATGTGTTCCAAACAGGAGCGAAAACTTTTTTTACTTACAGGTTCACCGAGAGCATCGGATAATAATTGCCACAACTGCGGACAAAAAGTGCGGCTCAGGTAGCTTACCGAGTAGTTTGTAGTTTGTGCAATCTGTTCATAAGTCTGCCCTAACCAGGTACCTTGCAAGACAGCAATTTCTACTGCATTCAGTTTTCTGCTGATTTTTGAGAATACTGCCTGATTGGCGATCGCAAGTCCTTGCTCAAACTCCATGATTTTTGATGGGCAGTAATGATACGTAAATAGGTTTAAAGTTGTAACAATTTTAATTATTCAAGAGTTTATCAGAATTTTTCCGAATTTTGCCTAAAGTCTTAAAAATTACTAAATGCCTCAGTATTAATGTTCGGCGATCCACAACTGGCCCAAAATGACCGAAAATAATTGAGTCAAACCAACAGGAGTAAATTGATCATGTCTCGTCTGCTAACAGCAATGCCTAAGTTGGGCTACGCCTACGCCAAGCAACTCTTGTGCAGTGTCACTCTTACAATACTCCTAACTTTAATACTTCCTAGTGCTACTTGGGCTGCTTCTAGCTTGGGAGTTGACAATGGTAATCTGAGTTCTTGTCCAGCTTCAAACAACTGTGTTGTCAGTCAAAACGCAGATGCCAAACACGCCATTGACCCCATTGCTTATCATGTAGACCGGGATGCAGCAAAAAAAACCTTACTAAAAGTTCTCACTGTTGTTCCCCGTACAGAGGTTATCGAACAAACAGATAATTACATCCACGCTCTTTCTAAAAGCCGCATCTTTCAATTTACTGATGATGTGGAGTTTTATTTCCCTCCCAATGAATCAGTAATTCATGTGCGATCGGCATCTCGCGTCGGAGAGTCCGATCTCGGCGTTAACCGCAGACGTGTGGAACAAATTCGTTTAGCTCTACGCGATTTAAATATTTGATTTTAGCGATTTCTGATTACTGATATCGTTTAGTTGTTTGAGTTGGTGAACGTTGAGTTTTGCCTTCGCTGTAACCTAAGTCATACATACTCGCCGCTTGAGAATCTTGTTCTGGTGGCATTTTAGACCGTCCAGCCCAAGCATCAGATTTGCCTAAGCTAAACCAATCTTCATCAGTCATCTCAGAGGCAAATATGTTAAAAGTTGTTTTTTTGATGTAGGTATCCATATAACTATCCCAGAGTGCTACAAAGAGGGCTTGTACATTACCCTATTGCCATAATGACAATTATCTTGGTGAAGATTACCTCTTCCCCAAGTATGAAAAGATATACGACTCCTATTTGATTTTTGGGCTTATATCATGTCCCGGCAATTAAGCATAATACTCGAAACCCCACCCCCCTAAAGCTGTGCTTTAGCTCCCCTCCCCTTGCTAAGGGGAGGGGTTGAGGGTGGGGTAAAGCGTATGTGGGACAAGCATTTGAGCTTAAATTTACACCAATGGCACGATGCCCAGCCCACAAGATTTATCATCTTAGGGACTTCCAAGGAAAAAATATTCCATAGTAGGGGCGCACAGCTGTGCGCCCCTACAAATGTACAAATAATTTGGGATAATTTATTTTCTGGAAGTCCTTTAAGATGTCTACTTTATCCTTGCTAAAAGGGGTTTAAAACCCCATCCCCAATGCCAAAGCTTGTTTTGTGTTGGGGTCTAAATCCCCATCACAAAACCATACTTCCGACTTCCGACTTCCGACTTATTTATTGACTTACAAAGTGCTTTGTTTGGAATCTCTAATTCTTATAAATTCACCGATTTTCGATTAGAGTATTTTAAATTTTACGAAAACCGATATAAAATATTTCCATTTTCACTTACTTCAAAAGAAGCATTGAGTTCCTTAGCTTTATCATCTAAATATTCTTTAGCTTTCTCGGTTGATATTTCGGCATTTTTCGCCATTTGCAATACTGTTATCGTTCCAGAATTGTTCTCAACTAATTCTAAAAACACCAACCGAAGACGCTTTTGTTCTGATTCAAGAAGTAACGCTTTTTCTTTTTTGCTTTGCTGGACTAAAGACCAACTCAACCAACCTCCTATGAGTGTTGAGGGAACAGTTAAAATAGTTAAAGCAGCTACAGCATTTTCTTTATCTTTCGGGGGAGTTTTGGGATTAATAATATCCCAGAACATAGCCGCAGACAATGGAACGCCAAATAAGAGAAAACAAAATGCTAAAAACTTCTTAATTAGTTTCATATAACCTTGACTCACTTACTCATAAATATTCAATCTTTGAACTAATCAAAACTATTTTACTCCGTCATCTTTCTTGATCTTCTCCATCACCAGTTATCACTCCTTGGAATCTGCATAGAGAAAATTAAAATTGACAAAGAGCTTTAGCCTGAACTGTATCGATTTATATTATACAACGTATAATATAATACGTCTTGCCTTCAAATTTAGCCCAACCTGATTTTGCTAGTTTTCCTGAACCAGTAAAACTGATTTCACGGGTCGCTTAATGGAATTTCCCTCCAAATCAATTTTTCCGTAAAAGGTTTTACCCTTGTAGTAGACGGAAGACGAACTACCCCCATCTAAATTCATTGCTTTTTGAATACCAAGGGTTTTCATGAAATCTGCCAACGCTGGTAAGGATATACCAGAGTTATTCCTAGCTGAGGGTTTTTGAGCCACCATGACTAAAACAATACTGCCATCATGGGTAATTCCTACAGCAGTTCTAGCATTGGGTTGATTGCTACCAAGTGCATCTCGTTTATTGGCATTATCCACAAAAGCTTCTTGTACTAAGGTGAGTTTTGGTAATAAGCGCGGCCCAGCACCTATAGCATCCACCAACTGACAACCAGTTGGTGCTGATTGATTGTGTAAAGCAATATCATATTTGATAGTTTGCCCGCATAGGTAGCGACGAAATTCTGTACGGTTAAAAATTTGACCCAGGTAAGGTTTTAAGTTGGGATTGTTTACTAAGCGATCGTTTTGTTTGGGGTCAGCTACCAATTTTCCTTGTATGATGACATAGGATGTAGATTTTTGGTTAGCTGGGTCAAAAAAGCCTGCATTGAAAATGGCGATCGCTCCATACTTCTGGGCAAATTCTTCTACAGTCCCTACTTTCTCTGATAATGCAGGAGTTACCAAAAATCGGCTATTAGCTGGAATCAATAGGATATGAGCTATACTTTCGGGCAAGTTGCGCTGTTCATAGAGGATAGGTTTTGGTGGTGGAGCTGCAACAGTTGGTATTAACCTTGGCAAAGAACGCACATTAAACCACAACACCATCGCCAAAGTAACCAATGTCAAACCCAGTAGCCAAATTTTCCTCACTTTTTACCCCCAAACATAGCTGGCATATTTTTATTCAAAAACAACACTGCGATAAATTCCATCTCGATATTCGCTGCGTCCTTCTGCTTTTTCTTCGATCGCGCGATATTCATCCAAAGTGTAGCGGCGCTTGATGGCAGAAATCATAGGCCGTGGCTGATTACATTGTTTTGAGGACAACAATATTATTTTGTCACAGATTTAATCAGTCCAGCGATCGCACCAAGTACGATGGAAATGCTGAGAGCGATCATAAATGTACAATGAAAAGAATAGAAGTTGAACAAAGAACTATTTTTATTGGTTTGGCAGGTAGCCACGGCTATGGTTTAAATCGTCCAGATTCAGACTTGGATTATCGGGGAGTGTTTATCGCACCCAAAAGATACTATTTGGGATTCGACCACATAGAACAAAAAGATGCTGGTTGGGATGAGCCAGGAATATTTCCATTTATAGATAACAACAAAGATACAGTTATATATGAATTAAAGAAAATCCTCCATTTATTATCGGGAGCCAACCCCAATGTTTTAGAATTACTGTGGTTAAATAACTATCCTTTTTTAACTCCAGTAGGACAGCATTTAATTAACCATAAACAGTTATTTTTGAGCAAAAAGGTAAAGCATACTTACACTGGTTATGCCTTCGCTCAAATCAAAAAAATGGAAAGTCATCGCAAGTGGTTATTAAAGCCACCGCAAAAAAAGCCAATACCATCTGACTTTGGCATAGAAGACGAACCAGCGCTAACCAAAGATGAGCTAAATGCTTTTTTGGAATATCTTTATAACTTAATTAGAGGGCGGATTGAGTTTTTGGAAGAAGCTGAGCAATTATACAAATTGCTGACAGCAGATATTGATTTTAAAGGAGTGTTAAAACAATATACTTTACCCGATGAGACTTTAGAATATACCCAAAAGTTAACTAATAGCCGTAAAGATTTTATCCGCCTGCTTCAGAAAAGTCAAAGTTATCAAACAGCCTTAAGAGAATGGAAGGCTTACTTATCTTGGCAGGAAAATAGAAATCCAGCTAGAGCAGAAATGGAAATCAAGTCTGGTTTTGACCTCAAACATGGGATGCACTGCATTAGATTGTTACGCAGTGGATTAGAAATATTGCGTCAAGGGGAAGTGATTGTAGATAGAAGAATAGCTGGTGATGTTGATGATTTAAAAGCTATCCTCAAGGGTGAGTATTCTTATGAACAGGTGATGAAAATGGCAGAAGATTTAGTTGCCGAAATGGAAATTGTTTACGAACAATCTGCCCTACCTCACAAACCCGATTTAGAGCAAATTAATGATTTGTGCATGGAATTAGTAGAAATGCAAAATTGGTAAGTCATAGGACTTATGCATTGACAGGAAAGACAAACTATGATTCATTTGAAAAACCACATCTGTCGTAGGGGCACAGCATTGCTGTGCCCCTACAGCGCAGGTCTATTTACCATCAAAAAATGATTAGTAAAAACCTGAAACTACGTATTTATGTT
>NZ_JACJSJ010000208.1 GCF_014698115.1 Nostoc sp. FACHB-973 | reverse complement strand
CGATTAATTACACAACCATCAGCAAACAATTGGTCTAATCCTACCTCTCGCGTATCTCCCTGTGCTATGGTATTTGTCGCAATTAGACCAAAGCCACCATTATTATTTAACAACCTTTTAGCGCGTAAAAAAAAGTAAGCACATAAATCAGCATTACCTCGCTTCTCATCCGCCAGCCATGTAACAATAAAATCTCGATAACTTGTACCTAAAGCACCTGTGATTTTTTTTCCACCCATAAACGGGGGATTTCCTACAATTGCATCAAATCCTAACTTTTGATTTTCGTTCGTAGTCAGCACTTTAGTGCTTTTCTTGCCACCCTTATCATTATTAAGCGATAAATCGCTCACTACAAACACCTCTGGAAATTCCAACTCCCAATGAAAAGGACGCAACTTTTCAAAATCAGGTAAAGCCTTACCCATCCCATCAGGAATATCTGCACCATCCCGAAAAGTAGTTAACAAAGTCTTCCTTAAACCTTCCCTTTCCTTCTCCGACCAATCATTAAAATAACTCCCAACCAATAAATCGCAACCTCTGCGTAAATCAAAACTTCTCGCATTCGCCTGGGCTAACAAATACACCTTGCGATTTTGGTCTTCCCTCGTCAACACCGGAAGCGATGCAATCTCTCGCCGTAACTCAATCACCTTATCAACTTCCCGCCGAATCTCCTCAGCAAATAACTCCGGTGTCCCAGTTGTGTCTAAATTCCAATAACGCAACTGTTCCAAACTCACCCCAATCAGCGAATCCCCACACTTCAGGGCATGATCCACAAAGGTAAACGGACGATTCTTTTGCAACGTTATCAACCACAGCGATAACTTTGCCATTTCCACCGCCAAGCGGTTTTTATCCACCCCATACAAACACCTGTCCGCAATTATCCGCCGCGCCACCATCAACCGTTCATCCGCATCCTTGGGAATTACACACTCCTCTGGACGCGACTTAGATAAAGTTCCCTCCGGCGCTGTCACCACCTTCCCCGGATTCGCCTTTTCCGCATTTTCCCACGCTTCCACCAACCGTTCCGCCAAATAGCGACAAGTCTGCACCAAAAACGCCCCCGAACCCATCGCCATATCGCAGATTTTCAACTTTAATAACTCTGCTGCTGACTTGAGTTTCCACTGTTCCTTCGGCTTCCCCTCAACCACACCCTCATACACCAACGGTTCCAAGGTGTACTGCACAATTTCTTCCGTCAAACTGCGCGGCGTGTAGTGTGTCCCCGTCTCGCGGCGATCGCTTCCCTGCGTCACATACACGCTTCCCGTAGGAATCACCACCGGATAACCTAAAGTATCTAATCTGACTAACCCAGCAAAAGGCAACACGCGGTTAAATAATTCCTGGTCATTATTACACGCCGTCAACAAACGTTGTTCCTCATACGCCGTCAACTCTTGCTTTAAAGCCTTCTGCAAAGCAGACTGCGATCGCCCAGCCTCCGCTTTCAGAAATTTAATCAATTCCTCATCCCCAATTCCCTCCAACCTCTCCAAAGAAACTTCCGGTTCCTGCGATCGCGTTCCCATCAACCCCAAAACAGGCGCAGTTGCCCTTACTGCTGTATGGTCGAGTAAACCTTCATAAACATGACCAATTTGTTCAATATCCAACGCCCGGAAAGATAGCCTACGTGGTTCTACAGTACCAGCCACCTTAACTTGTAATATTTGTAAAGCTTCCAATAAGTGCAGCACAATCCGGTTATTCACAGGAATCGGGTCAGCAGAAATTTCTTCCCAGCGTGTCCCCAACATTCGACCTTCTAAAAATGGGAACCTGTCAGGGTCAAATAAACTACCACCATAGGCGGGAAGTTGCAAAATATCATGCTGAACACCGCCATAAACTGCCCGAAATGTCGCTAACAGCCGACACCAAGCATCATAACGCCGTTCTAATACTTCCTCACCTTCTTTATCAGCCCGTTGCTGCAACTGTTCCCGCAGAGTGGAAACAGCATAATACTGGTCATAAAGGGGGTCGCCCAGTAGCAACAAACCCCGTTCCTCCGCCGAAAACAAAAACACCAGCCGCATCATCACCGTCAACGCAGCTTCGTAAAGGTCTGTTTCAGAAATACCTTGAAGGAGAGTGCGGTTTCTATCTTGGTCGATGTGGTCTAACGCCTCTACCAACACCTCCACCGCCTTGCGGACTTGATAGCCAAGTTGGTCGGTAACTTCTTGCTGGTCGGTAACACTTGCTTGCAGCAAAGCCTCCAAGCTTTCTGAGTCATCTACCCCAAAAAAGCGCTGTACACCCAGCAAACTCCTAAATGCCCGCAGTGTGATGTGTTCTTCCAGCCACAGCGCCCCATACCAGGAAATAAAACCAGTCGTTTCCCCGCGTGGGGCGTTTACCAGCAGCCAATGTTCTCCATTCGTCACCAATCCCAACCGTACATTACAAGCGTGCAGCAACTCCATCATCCGCGTTGCTGGACTTGCTTTCCAACGGCGGTCTTTGAGGGGTTTTTCTAAATTCTGCTGAGGCGATACAATCTGCACTAATAAGCGAGGTTTGTTCCCATCCGGTTCAACTACCACCCAGTCGGGACGCAAAGTTTCACCCTGTTCAGCAATTGTGGCAGCCAGCCCCGTGGGGATGCGTTGACCTGTTAATAAAACTTCATCCGGCAATTCTAAAGTCTGCCGCAGCACAAAATCTACCCACGCCCGATGAATTGCTGGTTCAGGTTTTGCCCCTAATTGATTATCTTGCCATTCTTCGTATGCTAATCGTAACAGCTTTAAGTGTTCTGGATCGTGGGCATCTAAGCCATTAGGAAATACTTTGAGGAGTACAGGTAGACTGAGAAAGGGGCCAGAAGCTTCAACTAGCGATAACCATTCGGCGTGGTGACGGGCTGTAGACATGGGAAATAAATAAGGGAGAGATTATAATTTGAAGAGTTACACGATCAAGTTAGCGATAAGTTTGAAACTATTTCTCATCTTTATTCACTGGTTTTAATAATCTTTTAATTAGGATAGTTTCTCTTTTCATTTCCTTTATCATTTCTTCATTGTTAGAGGAAGTAATATTGTCTTCTAATAAGTAATTTGTGATTTCACTCCTAAAACGATAAATTCTTTGTAGCGAAACCTCTTTATATTTCACTTTGGATTTACACGAACGTTTGATAGGTTTACCTTTAGCTTTAAATACTATTTTTACATCTTCCTGGTTCATTCTTTCTAAATGAGGAGAGCTTGCAATATCACTCCAAATAGCTCTACTTTTTTGTGGTTTTATATAAATCTTATGCCCTATCACTATTTTAGTGACTTCCAAAATAATAAAGTATTTATGCTCCCTTAAAATAGTCGAGTCTATTTCTTTTTCTTGTTTTAAATATGGAATTCTATCTAACCCGCGTACAGCATATCGTCTCGCCGAAAATTCAATTTCTAATGACTTTGGATTTTGCGGATCTATTTCTCCTGCTTGGATGATTTTCGCTTCATAAATATATTCTTTACCGTTATCTACATCTAAAACCTGAATAATAATTTCTTTTCCTAATGTATCACCTATATCGTTATTTCCAACACCTAATAACTGTATCGTTTTCTCTTCAACGAGGTTATCTACATTCTTACCAACTAATTCTAGAACCCATTTAGCACTATCTTCTTCTTGTTGCCCTTGCAATTTTTTATAAAAATCTACATCATTAACATCAAAAACAATACAATTATCTTTAATAAAAGTAAGATAATCTAATACATCTTTGTATATTTTGCTATCCTTCTTGCTTTTAACAATAAAAGAAGATTCAATATTCACCCCAAGAATAGCTCTTTGAGTGAAGTTATGGCTACCTAACCAAATTTCAACATTGTTATCAGGCATCTCAAACAGAATTATTTTGGAATGTAATAAATAAGATACTTTCTTTTTTTCTTTTAGCTCATAATTATTTGAATTTGTTTTAATCTCGTAATTATGTAAGAATATATTAGAGCCAAAGCGTTTAAAATCTGCTAAATAATCAATATTAGTAGGGCTGTGTAGATCAATGCAATAATAAGATTTCTCTCTTTTAAGAACTGATTTTAATTCCTTAATAAAGTCAGTATCAATTGTCCAGTAAGCAACAGCCCCTTTAACATTTTCACATTTACACAGAGACTCTTTCAACCTTTCTTTAATACTTGATTTTTTGACAGTAGGAATTAATTCAATATCAATGTTCATTTGGTTTACAATCAAAATTTTATAGGGATCATAAAATCGGTGAATTTTCTTTTCAGTAAATTCTCCAATCCTCTCAGTCACATTATCGTGCTAGCTTTTGGGGAATTAAGTAAGTAACCGCCAAGGGAAACAGTCGCGGTGTCGGATTTGCAAACCTAGCTTGAATTGCAGCCACTTCGCGCTCAATTTCTGCGGGAATTTGCTCTACTCTCGCCTTAAGACTGTTGACATTACGCTCGAATTGTTCCTTCTCTGCGGTATTAAACAATTCCAACTGCTTAAACTCAGGTTCATCCAGTTCATTGAGAATGCTTTGACGCAATTCCGTTAAAACTGCTGTAATATCAGCCGCTTCTTTTTGAGCGCGATCGCCTAAGTCTCGTTGTAAACTTTTACTACGGTCTTGAAGCCGTGCCTCCAAAGCTTGCATCAAAGCTGATGCGTGACTATCCCATAACTGGGCTAATTTCTCTGTAACATTTTCCGGTGCTAATTCTGGTAAAGCCACTGAAACAGCTTCTTGAATTTTCATCACACCCAAACGGCTAAATTTTCCTTCTTTAAGTAACCCACCCGCCATGATTACTTCCTCATGTAACCGTTGCTGGTCGCTTCCTAAAATCACCAATCGACCGTAAGCTATAACCGCAGGTGTATCCAAAACCGAATTAGGAACCAAACGCGCCGTCACCCGATGCAAAGCTTTTCTACCTTCCTTTGACCAAACTTCAGCGCGTAACAAGCGCAAGCACATTTGCACTAAACGATGATTCAAGTGGGCTAAGACTACATCATCTCTACCATGCGCCAATTCCGGGTCAAAAACAATCGGACGAATTTCTTTGGTGTGGGGATGGGCTAAACCTTCGCTGCAAACTGCCCAACTGCTTTTTAATGGTGGTAGGTAAAACACCTTCCCAGCAACTCCCTCTACTTTCCCTGCAATCAAAAGTGGTTGTTGAGCTAATTCCAAACCAATTTTGACCACCGCCTCAATATTATCCGGTGTCAATCGCAAATGCTGGCGCGTCTCATTCAACTGTTCTCGCAGCTTTTCAATTTGCTCCCGCACCTGGCGCTCAAATTTCAACATTCGCCGCACAACTTCAGACTCTCTCTCTGCGACTGAAGTATCCAAAACGCTACGATACCCCATCATCGCTTCTTCCACCTGCGCCGCAATCACTGGCCCCACCTTACCTAAATCTTCGCGGATGTTGTTAATTTTTAACGCCGCCCGCATGAGAAATTCTAAATCGCCTTCTAACTCACCGGGACGTAGCCCAGTTGTATTATGTTGATAATCTTTGCCGACAAAGTGGTAAATCCTCACTAGGGAGGCTTTTTGCCCATGACGGTCAATTCTACCGTTACGCTGTTCCATCCGGTTCGGGTTCCAGGGAATTTCATAGTGGATAAGGCGCGAACAAAAATTCTGCAAATCCAAACCCTCACTCGCCGCATCCGTCGCCAGCAAAATCCGCACTGGGGATATATCAGGAGATGCTTGAAACGCCGCTTTTACCTGTTCTCGGTCTTCCGACTTCATCCCACCGTAAAGTGTCATTAGGCGATCGCCTTCTACTAACCCCTCTGTGGCAAATAAGTTATATAACCATTTCTGGGTAGCTCGATATTCTGTAAAAATTATTACTCTCTCGTTAGACCATTTACCATCAGGTTTAATGTGAGTATGAATCCAGTTAAGTAGTTCTTTGGCTTTGGCATCAGACACTCTCGATGTTGTCTCTGCCCATTCCCGCATCTGTCGCAGCAAAGCCTGTTCTTCTGCACTCAGTTCTCGAAATAACCTAGTTGTATTAGTAATTGCCTCATCTGTCGATTCTTCATAAACTTCATCATCTGCAAAATCTTCTTCAATTTGTGCCAATTGGCGGCGCAAAATACCTTCTGTCGGTCGAGATAAACTGCTATAAGTGCGGCGACGGGCATTTTTTAGCGATTCTTCGTGCTGTGCCAAAGTAGTTGCAAACGCTTGGGGAGACGAAAACAACCGTTTTTTTAACAACTTAAGGACAAATTCAGTCGCATATTTTTCTGTATTATCTGCCACCCCCTTGCAGCGCAATTCAGTATATCTTTTGAGGTTAGTGTGTGCTTGTCGTTCTGCTTCAGGATAGTCTACAGGTATAGCTTCTAACTGACGCTGTGGAAATAAGTCAGAACCGTCCCAACCTTTCATCTCCGATTTGAGACGGCGAACCATGATTACTTGTAACTGCTTGCGATCGGGTGATACCCCCCGTGCAAACCGTTGGCTATCAAGTAATTCCAACAGCGCTGTAAAACTTTCGGGATAACCGTTGTGCGGTGTCGCCGTCAAAAATAGCTTGTGTTCAAAATGCGGTACTAAAAACCGAATAGCAGCAGTTCTCAAGGAATCAACAGCATAGTTCCCACCGCCAGAGGGAGCAACATTATGTGCTTCATCCACAATCAGCAAATCAAACCGCCGAGGATACATCGGTTCCCCTTCACCTGGTAACATTTCTCGCAGAAGACGAAGAGGGCGATCGCGTTTGAGAAAATCTATTGAGGTAATCAACCTGGGGAAATGCTGCCAAGGGTTGACGTGGATTCCCCGCTTCCGTCGTAGTTCCTTCATTAAGGTACTGTCCACGACGCGGAAATCTAAACCAAACTTATCGCGCATTTGGTCTCGCCACTGAATTTGCAGTGAAGATGGACAAACTATCAAGATGCGCCGGCAGCGATGACGGATAATTAATTCTTGGGCAACTAACCCCGCCTCAATGGTTTTACCTAATCCGACATCATCTGCAATCAGCAAATTAACGCGAGGCATTTGAATTGCTCGCACTACTGGATCAAGCTGATAATCTTCAATATCGATGCCACTGCGAAAGGGGGATTGTAAAGTGCGAATATCAGCTGTTGATGCTGCTCCCCAACGCACAGCATCGAGAAATGCATCTAACCTCGCGGGTGCGTCAAAACCTGTAGGTTTGGGCAACTCCATCTTTTCATAAACTAATGCCCCAGGCTCTAATTCCCAAATTACTTGTAGTTCTTCACCCAAACCATCATCTTCAACGGAGGATAAACTGACCAAATGCTGAGTTTTTTCCACTGCACTCAGCATTGGATTGGTGGGTAAAGTCGTATTACGCACATCCGTGACGACGAATTGCCGGGAGCGAACGTTAACCAGTTGACCTTGTTCTGGGATAGCTCTGACTATAACCATAATTTGGGGAATGGGGAATTACCAATTCCAAAAGCAGTTTTGTATTGTTACTATTGTTACCCCTCTTTTCTAGTACAGTCAAAATTTTCCGTGATGTACTCGTCTCAATCCCCCAACACCCCATCAACAATCGCAATCCCCCACTGCGGACACTTCGCCAGCAACTTTTTAATCACAATTTGCAAAGCCGGATCATCATTCCAACACTCCTGCAAGAAATCAAACCCTGGATTCTGCCCTGAATTCGCCGCAAGTTTGAGTTTCTGCATACGTGCTGGCCGCATATTTGACCTCGCTACAATCGCCTCATGCGACCATTTTTCAGGATTTGGCACGAACAGCGCGGAACTTTTACCTTCATGATCCGCTTTTATGTCTACACCCGAAACTGAATTTTCAACTAACAATGAAGACTAAATTTCTTGCCAATCACTCCAATTGCATCCTTCAGCAGATTAATTTTAATTGCTATGTAACCAAGACGTTAGAAGTATTTTTTCATAATAATTTTTGACTTCAACTAATATGAAAATATTTTAAGCAAATTTAGGAATACGGTCAAATACTGGATTGCATATTCCCTTATCAACATGATAGACTGCCAGCTTATTTTCTAAATCGTCATAAAATCTTGCTTCTATTCCAACAGCCTGCAAAACCCAAGTTGCATTATCAAAATATCTTTGTACTGAAAACTCCTCTATAGGATAGGTGCGAAACCAAACCTTTTCTTTAGATTTCCAGCTATAGCCTCCATCATAGAATAAACGCTTTATCAAGTAAGTACCACTCTCACCTTTTCCATGCTGATTACCAACTTTTACAGTAATATGTTTAATTGTTTCAACAATAGGTGGATAATCTGACCAATTTAGGAAGGAAATTTTTGTTTTTTCCTTTAATTCCTCAAGAAAAGGCGAAAAATTATCTGTCTCAGTAATAATAAATAAATTATCAACCGCACGAGTTAATGCAACATAGAAAAGGGAGCATCCCAAATGTGCAAAAAGAGGGTGAAAAGACCAGTTTATTCGCGACTATTACTCGCGAATAAATGGGGGCTGTACATCAACACAAGAATTCGAGAGAATTATTTGT
>NZ_JACJSJ010000207.1 GCF_014698115.1 Nostoc sp. FACHB-973 | reverse complement strand
ATGAATGGCACTACCAACATATAACTCATGGTACTCGGTAGCCAAGAGATTGTTTGGGTAAACAATAGGGTTTAATATCTGCTCAATTGATACCTTGCAATCTGGTTTAGGCTCGTTTGGCTCAAAGTTGCCACACTTAAAAGCATTTTTATTTGTAAACACAATCAATACCAATATTTTCCATCACAATCTGAGCGACATTGCACCTATGCCGCATTCATCAGTCATCAGTTATCAGTCATCAGTCATCACCCGGATTTCTCACCAATGCTCAAAGCCTGTGTTTGTGCAAGGGAGCAGGGGAGCAGAGGAGCAGAGGAGAGTTCAATATGCCTTGTTCTTTCCCCTCCGCCCCTCTGCATTTCAAACTTGTGAGAAATGCGGGATCAGCGATAAGGACGGAGCATTCATTTAAGTTGCATAAAAGGGACTCATGTTAAAGGGGAAAGGGATGATGATTGTCGCGCCACAAGAGGGGCGAGGTTTTTACCTTCCCCATAAAATTTGGATTATTTCGCTTGACTTCTCTACGAGACGCTACGCGAACGGGCGAGGTTTTTACCTTTCCCCCAAGACCCCCAAGCCTTCTTCTTGAAGAAGGCAGAAGGCAGAGGGCAGAGGGCAGAAGGAACAATTGGATGGGGATTCAAACCCCAACCAATTGTAAGCACCGTATAGACGGTGGGGTTTTATACCCTTGTTCCCTTCGGTCACAGGCAGAGGGAGGAGGCAGTATTCCCTTCTGCCTTCTGCCTCCTGCCCTCTGCCTTTCTTGATAAAAGCTCCCTCTGTACCGCAGGATCTGAACCCTACGGGTTGTCCTTACAGCGAATCAAGCTGGAAAAATGAATGAAGATCAGCTTAACTGTTAACTGTTAACTGTTAACTGATAACAGTTAAGCTGTTTTTTCGGGCTTTTGTGATTAAATCAGTCTCCTGGGTGGTAAGTTCGGCCCAGTAGTCTGCAACCCGGACACCCTGTTGTATTGGCCTTATGTCATTTTTCACGATATTTTTCCCTGATAACTTGGTTGACAAGCTTCAGAGGGGGTTGCATCAGTTATCAGTCAACAGTTATCAAAGACTCTGACTGGTAACTGTTATTCGCGCTGCTACTGCTTTTAGCTACAAAATTCGGAATCTTTCTTGACCAAACTTAACTTTACAGAAACTTCTGAATTTCGACAGCAAAAATTGCCACACAAAACTGGTGTGTTTGTGCGGCTTCTCGTATAATACAAGAAGCAGCGTGGACTTAATCTCTTTTGACCAGTTAGTGGAATCAAGTCGCCAAACTTTAACTACCACCGCTTTGGTTTTTGTGAGATAACCCCGCTCTGGAGTTATTTAGTTTTTTGCTCCTTGGACAAAGCGTTACTCCTTAGTACGTTTTGTCCTTTAAATTTTGTACTGCTGTATATTTACCTCCATCTTTTGTCTGCTCTGATCTTACAATGCTCTCTGTGTTTAACGTTGTTTTGATTTTTGCTTTTGACCTCCACGTTTGTTAAAGATTTTTTTTGGGTAATCGAGGGTTGGTAGCACCTCTGTGTAGGCTAGATTACCCTGCAATATGTATGAAAAGCTTTTGTTTAAGATGCGACCGCTAAATTTGGCAAAGCATCGGATACACGCACCAATCCTTGTGGATCGGTTAAGATATACTTTTTAATTACTGGCTGGAGAGTAAAACTAATTTCTTTAGTAACTGGATTTTTACTGCTTTCAATCAATGATTGTTTTTCCAGATTTTCTAGTGCTTTAATCAACTCTAAAGTTGACACAGACGCTTTCTGTCTCTGCCTGATATCACTTAATAACTTGGCAAAGCTAATAAATTCTGTAGTTGAAACTATCTCCTCTGCTGTGTAAATCAGAATTTTTCGCTCAATTTCTGTCAATACGTGACCAAAAACATGATTAAGCATTGCTTCAAATTTACTACTGACAAGAGTTGTTGGGTTTTGAAAAAATACTTGTGTACTGCCAGAAAAAAAGTGATTAATTCTCTCAATTACTGCCTCTAGTTCCGAAGGATTACCACGATAAGTTTGAATTAATTGATGGCACTTTTCTGTGTCAGTCAATCCTTTTTCAGACAAAAACCGCATTGCCGCATCTTCATCTAGACCTTCAATTCTAAAAAATCGAAGAGGTCGCTTAGCTACTATCAGATCATTCAGTTCATCAAGCAGAATTCGATTAGTCAAGAGCAAACAGCTTTGATGCTGTTCTTCTACTAAACGGCGAAAAAATAGTCTGTAATCTAGTCGTTGCTCTAAATTTTTTGTCTGAAATAACGCTTCAGATTCATCTAGCACAACCAAGCAACGGCGTGATTGCATCTAGCACTTACAGTTAAGGTTCTTTACTGAAATTGGGTTACTGAATTTTCAGCTAAACAGTGAGTCTTCTAACGATTATTAGAATATCAATGTAATATTTGTTACTTTATTTTCTAAGGAATGCAGGGTTGTAATGAATTATAGTATACATTGATGTTTAAATGAGGCTGCCTAAAATTCTCAATTTACATATTGTTCCATCTTTTACGACACGAAGGGGTAGTTTGAGGAAATTACTGTATATTATATTATACATAAAATTATGTTACATATACTAAAATATGGGTTACTGTATTAACCCTCTTTGCAAACAACGTCAAAATCCTGATGACGTTAATCACTGTCTCTTCTGTGGGACTTCATTGCTAATTAACGACCGCATTTGTCTAGTTAAGCCATTAAGGGAGCTTACCGAAAACCCATTTAGCTATATGGAAGTTTTTGAAGTGGACGATGCCGGTACTCAATGGAATCCTGGTTCTAAGCGGCGAGTCATGAAAGTTTTAAAATGGAACACACCTAAGTTAGTTGATCTCATTGAGCGGGAATCCCTCACCTTACGGCTTATTGAACACCCATGCATTCCTAAAAGTACTATAGATGACTTTTTCACTTTTATTCCGAACAATAGCTCTCTAACATTGTATTGTTTAATCATGGATAAATTTGAAGGAGAAAACTTAGAACAATGGTTAGAGTCTAATGGGCGAATTTCACAAACCGTAGCATTACAATGGCTTCGACAGTTAGTTGAAATCCTTGATGAAGTACACCGGACAGAAATTTTTCATAGAGATATTAAACCTTCTAATATAATTCTTCAGTCAAGTGGACAACTTGCATTAATTGATTTTGGTGTAGCACGGCGAGTGACTGATACCTACTTGGCAAAAGTCAGTGGAAGTGGGGGATCTAGCACAGGTAGGGGAGGACGATACGAAATTACATCTGTCAGTACACCTCGTTACTCTCCATTTGAACAAGTAAATGGTCAAGCAGTACCTCAATCAGACTTCTATGCTCTGGGTCGGACTTTTGTGCAACTAGTTACTGGTATTCAATTGATGGATCTTCCAACAGATAAAAAGACAGGGAATCTAATTTGGAGAGAGCAAACACCGCAGATTGACAAGCCCTTCGCTGATTTTCTTGATGAATTAATGGCTCCTTTACCAGGGCAGCGTCCGCAAACTACGCGAGTAATCTTGCAGAGGTTAGAAAAACTACCTCAGCAAATTAAAAATTATAGATTAGCTAATTCTAAAGTTTTTCAATATAGCAAATATACATTGATGGTATTGGGATTTATTGGGGGTATCTTTCTATCTAGACCTCTAGCAGCTAACTATTTAGTAACTCAAGGACAAAAGTTAGAAGCAGCAAATAATTCTCAGGGAGCACAAGATTTTTTTTACTGGGCTATAAAAATTCGTTCTCAGAGTAATCGGACTATATCAAGTTTTTACTTTGATAAAGCTGTCCGTAGCACCAAAGACCTTGAGTTAGCTAAAAAATATTATGAATTAGCAATTAAATACAATAACCGGGATGCAGATGCTTATAGTAATTTAGCTTTTATTTGCCAGCAATTAAACCAAGATAACTGTGCAATTAAGAATTATGAAAATTCCTTTAAATTAAAGCCTGACAATTGGGAATCGCGTTTTGGGCTAGCACTTTTCTATGATGATAGACGAATGTATGATTTGGCAGAAAAACAGTATAAATTAGCCATTGAAATGAGTAAAGAAGCAATACCAGCCATTAATAATTTATCAAGATTGAAGATTTTAGATGGCAAATATGATGTAGCAATTGCTTTAGCTAAATCAGGTTTACAAAAAACTGAAAATATTAAATTTAAGTCTACTTTATACAAAAACTTAGGTTGGGCAAAATTAGAGTTAAAGCGTTATGCCGAGGCTAAGGCTGATTTGGAGAAATCAACAAAACTGGATGCCAGGACAGATGCTTACTGTTTATTAGCGCAAGCGCAAGAAGCATTAGGTGAAATTAATGATGCCAGGCTGACTTGGGAGATATGTTTGATTGCTGAGTCTAATCAGTTAGAAGTTCAGCAGTGGAGATTGCAAATATTAAAGCGTTTATTGGGAGAGTTTGTGACGCCATCTTCGCCCTAAGCCTTTTTTTTATTTCCTGTTTGCTGTATGCTACTCACTAGCAAATAGCTGTACAAAAATCTTGATGCTTACTTTCCAAAATTCGACAAGTGCAATAGTCAAAAAAATATTCACAGTTCAAATTGTAGCACTCGCATCAATATCAACACTAGTTGTCTCAAGTTCTAGTAGTGTATGGGGGCAATCTCAACTAATAGCCTTGCGTCAGTGCAAGAATGTTGATGGTAAGGTGATTAGTTCAGGCGAACGCTACTTGCCAGCAGGTAGTCCGCTGTGTCCGGGAGATCAGATTCACCCAAAGAATGGAGCCACAGTTACAGTCGTTTGCTATTTAAATCGAAAAATTTTATACATTAATCAAAACAATTTTTCTGACGCTGCCAACAAATGTGCGCCATCACAAGTCACTGAGGCAGATAAGTATCGATGTACAAATCTTAAACCGCAGAACTGTCCCACTACACTTAAAGGGCCAAATGATGATAACTCTGTACCAAGACCAAGATTAATTAGTCCTTACATTAGTGGCGGTAGAATCTTGACTACCCGACCATCAATTTCTTGGCGTGCAGTTCCAGGAGCTACTAGTTACACAGTAGAGATGGAAGGTAATAATGTTAATTGGCAAATACAAGTAAATAATACTGAACTGCCATATCCAGAACGGCAACCTCAATTGAGATTTGGACGTGTGTATAGAATTATTGTATTTGCGTACCAAGGGAACTCAATCATAAGTCACGCTCCTTTAGTATTTGGTATTTTACCGCAAAAAGAGCAACAGGAGATTGCATTACTGGTAAAACAAGTTAACGAAGTAAAAGTACCTCCTGATGAAGCTGCTGTTGGGGTTTTAGATACTATATACATGTCAAAAAATCTGGTAAATGAATCGATACAAACGTTAAAGGCAAGAGTGGCAGCAGGAAGTAAAAACCCTGAAATTTATCGAGTATTGGCAGATCGCTACTTAGAGGCAGGACTGCCTAATGAGGCTCTTAGTGAATACACAACAGCAAAGAAGTTAGCGAAAAATAATAAGAACTTAAAGGAATTATCAAAGGTGCAAGAAGGTTTAAAGCTGTGGGAATTTATAACCAACTACCAACGAGCAAGAACGGGGACCAGTAGTAATGATGAGCGTATTTAGGATTTTTCATTAATGCTAGTTGTGCAATCCGCAGTGCCTCTGCTTTAGGAATACCATTTTTCAATCCCTTGTAAAATTCTTCCATTAATAAAGCAGTAGAATCCGCATCTACTAGCCACAAAGTCGCTATCGTAGTTCTCGCACCTGCTTGTGCAGCTACTCCAGCCATTCCTAATGTTGACCTTTTATTACCCTTTGCAGTCTGACACGCACTTAAAACTAATAACTCAATTGCATCTGCATCAGTTTGAATTTTACCTTTTAGTAATTTGTCAAAATCTCTAATATTGATGACTTTATCATAGGCTAGAAGTACCGTCTTCAAAGGGTCAGAACTAAACTGTCCATGAGTGCTAATATGAACGATTGGGAAATTATTTTTACTTATTTCTTGCTTTAGACGTGGAGTAGTAAACTTTTCGTCTAGTAGTGTAAGGGAAGATTGTGTTTGACTTTGGACATCTTTTACTTCTTCTTTGGCTTTGGGTAGTGATCTGACGCCTTTAGGAGCGTTGCGATCTAACAAGCTGGGGCTGGGCTTAGACAAAGCAGCGATGAGAGCTGTAAACCGCTTTTTTGATAAAGGTTTGGGATATCTAATTCTAGAACCGAGAGTGGCTGCAATGCTGTACTGCTCGAGTAGATAATTTTTTCCATCATATAATATGCTCATCGGTATACTTTGAAAAGATTTATCTAAGATAAATATCAATGTTCCTGATGCAGGTAAATATGATGCTATTGGCGCAATTAATTTTTCATAAAGTGCTTGAGAAGGCAAAAGAATTTGTTGTACATCAATAGTAGCGAGTTTCTGATCCTGTAAACTCCATAAGAGATCGCTAACATTATCTTTAACTATATTTGCTTCAACAGAGTAATGCTCAAGAGAGCGGTCTGAAGACTGTAAAATAACTTCTATAGTGTCATCCAAATCAATGATATGAATGATTGCATAAGCACTATTTAAGTCTGGAATTTCATTGAGAGCAATTAGGTCAAGCTTGCCACATTTTAAAAAATTTTCTAACTGTGCTGTTTGTAAACGTTCGTTTATTTGAATTACTTCTTTGAGATTAGGATTAGAATCTTTCAAAAGTAACTTCATATAATCACGGTACACAGGTTCTACTTCTTGTTGAAAGAAGAACTGTATATGTATATTGCTTGACAATATGCTGTCACGAATATGTGCCAGGTTGTCAATAGCAGATTTATACATTGTGAGGGCTTCTTTAGCCCTTCCTTGCTTGTTGTACAAATTTCCTAGCTGTTGTTGCCATTGGTAAGCAATATCTTCTGCTTGAATTGATTGAGCCAAACTTAAAGCTTTCAAAAAATATGCTTCTGATTTTTCTGGTTGTAATTTACCCAGAGTGCCAAGACTGTAAGACTTGATTCGCTGATTACTTGTACTTTTAGCTGTTTGCAAAGCGGACTGACCATATTCAATAGCTAATAAACGTAATTGCTGATCTGGAATTTGACTTAAACTATTAGCAAAATTGAGCTTGGTATAAACAAGTTGGGTAGCTGATAATTGAGAGAATGTAGAAGAATTTTTTAAAATTATGTTAACAGAGGGTTGAATTTGTTGTTGAATTTGATTGTGAATCAAATATTTTTCTGACAGTTTCATTTGCAACATTGACTGATGAGCTTATAAAACTAGGTTGAGAGTTATCAGCTTTTCCACTTACTTCTATAAAGTTTTCGGCATTAATATTTATACTGCCAGCATTTCCAGTTGCAAAAGCAACAGAATTAACTACTCCTCCATTTTTCAATTGCAATTGCGATGTATTTATGGTTAAATTTCCAGCATTTCCAGCATTAAAAGCTGTAGCTGCTATGGTGCTTGGAGCAGAACGCTCTGGTTTTATCCCTGTAATTTCGATAGAATCTGCATTGACAATAACGTTGTTTCCATCTCCAGTTCCGAAGCTTGATGATGCCACTGTTCCTCCATCAGTAATTCGTAGCTGAACTGTTGACATTTGAACAGAACCTGCTTGTCCAGAAGCGAAAGTAGCAGCACTAATTAAGCTAATAGTATCTCCACGACGAAAAGGATTAGCAAGCCTGTTTTCTAACAATTGCACAGAATCAGAGGCATTAATAGTTACGTTACCTCCAGCAGCGTTACTGTATGTAGCTGCTCCCACTCTTGTTCCATCCTGAAGCGTTAACCGTTGGGTAAAAACTTTTAGATCGCCACCTTTTCCAGTATTTACTGTTTCCGTGAGTATACTACTAGAAACATTGCCATTTGGAGAAGTTCCTTCCAAAACCAAAGACTTAAAAGCATTAATCTTTTTCACTCTGGTCTAGCCTTTGACCAAGCGCTATTGCCTCACTTAACCATTTATCTGTTATCACTTGCAGCTGATTCGCAGTTCATTGGCTGCTTGCCATTAAAATGTCTTGATGGCGGTTGCATATACTAAACGTAGAATTACTTTTTGTTTACTCAATGAATACACAAATACAATCTGAGTTTGATTTTTTTCGACAGTGGTATCCGCTTTCCCCTATCGAAGATATCAATCCAAACTGCCCCACCACAGTTGTTCTTCTGGGATTACGCTTAGTCATTTGGAAGCCTAAATCATCTAAAACTTACCAAGTATTTCTAGATCAATGCCCTCATCGCCTTGCTCCCCTAAGTGAAGGGCGTGTTGATGAAAAGACAGGTAATTTGATGTGTAGTTATCATGGTTGGCAGTTTGATTCTCAAGGAGTTTGTACATATATTCCCCAAGCAGAAAATCCAGAAATTGTGACTAGGAATCAAAAAAACTTCTGTGTAGTTACATTCCCTGTTCGTCAGCAAAATGATTTACTTTGGGTTTGGCCAGATGCTAGCAGGACTTACGCAACTGGCACAAATAGCGGGCGGGGTGTAGCTCCGCCACGCAACAATTTAAATCAAACCAAGCACATAGGAACACTTGGGCGTTTTAGTTGCTGAATTAAAT
>NZ_JACJSJ010000206.1 GCF_014698115.1 Nostoc sp. FACHB-973 | reverse complement strand
CTCATTGCTCAACCTCCATCCCATCAGCGATCGCTACCTTTCTGATTTTTTAGTATACATGTACTATATTTAGATGCGTTTGCCCTGGGCTTTCGATATGTCCATGAAATCTTAAAAATGCTTCCCGAAATGCCTGAGCCTATTTTATTAACTCAAATTTTTGCCAAGCTTACTGCTTTAGGTCGTATTCATCCCGTTTCTACAGGCGTTGAACCCTCGTAAATTGGCAACGGTATTGGGTGATAAAAAAATTTTCGGTCTAGTGTGACTCTCATAATTATTAAGATAATGTGTAGTTTTTACTTTAATAAAGCTTAAGTCTGCTAAATAATCTATAGACTTAAATTAGTAGGTTTTTTGCTACATACCTAAAATTAAATAATTTACACACCCGAAGCGTAAAAATGCTATGAGGTTAAGTCTATTGAGCCTGATATCAAGAGAACAATGACTTATGGTGATTACTTGATTTGCCTCAATATTATTACACTCAACATACAGTAAATCAGTAGTAAATGAAAATCTAGCCAAAGCCTAGATTTTGTTCATATTCTTTATTGACCATATAAATTACATATTTAAAATCTAGAAAAGTCTAGAGAAAAATAAAACCTAATCATTTGTATCAGGTATTTGGTTAAAGGATATTTATTCCTATGAATCAAAATATGCAAGTTAGATATGGGTTAGATTATTCAGTTTATTTACTTTAATCGAAGAAGGGCTTGATTATGCTAGTTACTCCTACTTATCCTGGTGTTTACATAGAAGAAATTTCCAGTGGTGTACGTACAATCACCGGAGTCAGTACATCGGTGGCTGCATTCATTGGTGCAGCTAAACGCGGCCCAATTAACACAGCAGTTCGTATTCTAAGTTTTGGTGATTATGAACGCCGTTTTGGTGGTTTAGATGTTGAGTCAGAATTGAGCTATGCAGTGCGGCAGTTTTTTCTGAATGGTGGTAGTGAAGCTTGGGTAGTAAGAATCGCTAAAGATGTTAATGCTGCTTTTAAAGAGTTGCTCAATACATCTAGTCAAGCTTCACTGAAGATTACTGCTGTTGATGAAGGTAAGTCTGGAAATAATATCCAGGTAAAAGTAGATTATAAAACTAGTAATCCTGCTAGTACATTTAATTTAGCTTTTAACTACATTTCTCCAGATAATCCCCAAGATAACTTTTCGGAAAAATTTGAAAATTTATCCCTTAACAGTAAAGATTCACGCTATTTAGAAAGTGTAATTAATGGAATTTCTCAACTGGTAAAAGTTGAACGAACTGCAAACCTTGGCAACATTGGTAGCATTAAAGGAACCAGTCGCAGTGGTCAAATAAGTAATATTAGCCAGTTGATTGATACAAGTCATAATCAGTTACAAGTAGTAGTCAATGGTTCAGGACCAGTCACCGTAATAATTGACAATGTACTGGGTAATAACGATCAAGATAAACTAGATTCCATCTGCCAAAAAATCACAGAACAAGTAGCACCCATTGATTCTGTACGCGAAAATAATACTATTCTCCTGACTTCCAAGACAACTGGGGAAACATCGAGTGTGCGAGTTTTACCAGGTTTAATAAATGATGTTTCATCTCGGTTAAAACTCGGCACTCTTAATGGTGGTGTTGAAACGGATGCAGTTGCACAATTGCGTCCAGCTGAAAAACCAGATCATGGTATTTTGATAAGCGGCACAATCCAAGATTCTGATCTGACAGATGTGCCAACGAATAAATACAGCCTGCAAATTAGTCTGGATGGCTACAATCCAGATACAATTTCAATTGATCAAGCCGCTTTAAGTAGTCCTAATTTAGCTACTAACCTGAATGATTTGGCTGGGCGTATTCAAGCATCAGTGCGATCGCTAAAACTTGGAAATTTAGCTTACACAGAGTTTACTTGCACTGTGATCAACAATAATCAACTGATTTTAGCTTCAGGAACGCGTGGTGCAGGATCATCAGTATTTGTGGATCAGGCAAGTAATAATGATTTAGCAGAAACTCTCAAACTGACAAAAACGTTAGCAACTTCGACTCCAGCAAAAAACGAAACGTTGCAAAACGGTAATGAGAGTGCTTATACAGAAAATGATGCCTACAATCTGTTATTCGGCAAACAGTCAGAGCGTAAAGGAATATATGCTCTAGAAGCTGTTGATTTGTTTAACTTGCTGTCTTTACCAGGAATTACAGACGGAAGCGTATTAATAGATGCAGCAGCCTATTGCCAAGAACGACGAGCATTTTTGATTGCTGATGCACCGAAAAATGCCCATACACCAGCTGAAATTGAGCCAGTAATTTCTGGTACGGCTTTACCAAAAACCGAATATGGTGCTGTTTATTATCCCTGGATTTATACCGCCGATCCTTTGAATAATGGGAAATTGCGTTTGTCTGCACCCAGTGGCGCGATCGCAGGTTTATATGCACGAACCGATAGTACACGGGGCGTTTGGAAGGCTCCCGCTGGTACAGATGCGACTTTGGTAGGGGTGCAAAAAGTAGCTTATATATTGACCGATAAGGAAAATGGTACGCTGAACCCCTTGGGCGTTAACTGTCTGCGTATTTTCCCTATTTACGGTGCTGTAGCTTGGGGAGCGCGGACTTTGCGTGGTGCCGATCAAATTGGCTCGGAGTATAAATATATCCCGGTGCGGCGAACTGCTCTTTACATTGAAGAAAGTTTGTATCGGGGGCTGAAATGGGTAGTATTTGAACCCAACGATCAACCGTTGTGGTCACAAATCCGCCTCAATGTTGGGGCTTTTCTGAATAACCTCTTCCGCCAAGGTGCATTTCAAGGTAAATCACCACGTGAAGCTTATTTTGTCAAGTGTGATCAAGAAACTACCACACAGAATGATATCAATCTGGGCATTGTCAATATTGTCGTCGGCTTTGCTCCGCTCAAACCTGCGGAGTTTGTGATTATTAAAGTTCAACAAATAGCTGGTCAAATAGCGGTTTAAGGAGGATTTTATGGCTCAATTTAGTGTCAATGCCCAGCGTTTTGACCCCTACAAAAATTTTAAGTTTCGCGTGAAATGGGACGGACGCTATGTAGCAGGAATTAGTAAAGTTGGTGCTTTGAAAAAAACTACAGAAGTAGTTAAGCATCGAGAAGGGGGCGATCCTAGTACTTCGCGTAAGTCTCCAGGGCGGACTGAGTATGAAGCGATTTCTCTAGAACGGGGTGTCACTCATGATACAGAGTTTGAAAAGTGGGCTAATAAAATTTGGAATTTCGGCTCAGGTTTGGGCGCAGAAGTTTCACTCCAAGACTTTCGCAAAGATATTATTTTGGAAGTTTATAACGAGGCAGGGCAGTTAGCGATCGCCTACAAGATTTATCGCTGTTGGGTGTCAGAATATCAAGCTTTACCTGACCTTGATGCTAATGCCAATGCGATCGCTATTCAACAAATCAAATTGGAAAACGAAGGTTGGGAGCGAGATTATGACGTAACCGAACCAGCAGAACCTAGTTTTAATGAACCACCTTTGTAATTAGCTATGCGTCCTTTGTCAGCTTCAGAACTGTTAAATGTTTGGGAACAAGGAGTAGCTTACCATTCAGTGCAAAGAGCATTAATGTTACTAGCTGCTGCTTGTCCCGAAACAACCCTGAATCAACTAGCACAGATGAGTATTGGTGAACGTGATGCCTGTTTGCTAAAGTTGCGAGAGTGGACTTTTGGTTCACAACTCAGGAGTTTAGCAGTTTGTCCAAACTGTGGCGATCGCTTAGAACTTTCCTTTAACGTCGCAGATATCCAGGTTGCCTCTGAAGCTGACAATTCTGGAGCCTTATCAGTGCAAGTTGCTGATTATCAGGTGCAATTTCGCCCAGTCAATAGCTTAGATTTGCTGATGCTAATCGAGCAAACAGATATTGCCATTAGTAAACAAATCTTATTAACTCGCTGTTTACTAGCAGTTGATTGTCATGGAGAAACACTAATCCATGAGCAATTACCCACTGATGTGATAGATGTTGTAGTAGCACAGATGGCAAAAGCTGATCCGCAAGCAGATGTGCAACTAGCGCTTACCTGTCCTCAATGTAGTCATCAATGGCAAGCAGTTTTTGATATCGTTTCCTTTTTCTGGAATGAAATCAACGCTTGGGCTGATCGGATTTTGCGAGAAGTCCATACTCTAGCTTCTGCCTATGGCTGGGGTGAGATTGACATCTTGGCTATGAGTCCTGGGCGACGACAGTTATATATGGAGATGATGATAAGCAAATGAGCGATTATCTCACTCAGATAGTAGCTAAAACTCTCAATCAAACAGCAGTTATCCAACCTCGGCTAACCTCCCGGTTTGAACCTCTAGGAAAAAACCAACAAGTGCCAAAACTTTTAGAGTTAGAAGCACCCTTGCAAGCATCTTCAGTTGCACAGATTCAGGTTGATAATTTAGAGCAACCAACAACAGAACTGTTGCCAGAATCTCAAACACAAATGGAAAACTCTGTTGTTAGACCTAGCCAACCATTAGATAGTTTATTCGATTTGGTGCGATCGCCTGAACAACCATCTCAAATCCCGACTTCATTGGTTTCTCATCCTCCCAGCGTCTCAATTGACACTAAAATATCAGAACAATCTACCAAGCAATTATCAGAAAACTCTGTTGAAATAATGCCATCAAAATCTGCGGTATCTGGGCAATTTACCAACCAAGTTCTTGAGCAAGCAAACCCAGAACAATCAATATTACTTTCTCTACTTGAACATCAACCTAATCAGACGGTATTATCTCCAATTGCTGAACAAACAATTAAACAAGTCGTTATTAATGGTGAAACTCCCACAGATGCGATCGCAGTCTACCCCAACCAAGTAAATGGATTTGAGCAGCCACAGATCACACGCCCTGTACATTCATCAACTTCTTTAGAACAGCAGACAGCAGCAAAACCCACAATTCAAATTACGATTGGACGAATTGACGTGCGAGCCATTACGCAGTCTACACCCCCTAGTCAACGGGTAGCAAAGCCAGCGCCTAAAATATCTTTAGATGATTATTTGCGATCGTCTACGGGGGTAAAGGATGAGTAATGCTCTTGCTATTGCTACCGTCACCGCCGTACTCAAAGACTTAATAAACAATGGTTTAATTGATGGCGACTTAGCAAATGTTGGTGATGTAGCTGTTTCCGCTTTAGCTCCAGACTTAGTTAATATTGATAATGCAACAAACCCTAGTCAATTAAACCTATTTTTATACCACGTTACATCCAATCAAGGTTGGCGAAATGTGGGTTTACCTTCCCGTGATAGTAGTGGCGAAAGATTGAGTAACCCGCCACTTGCTCTTGACCTTCATTATCTGCTTACAGCCTATGGGAAACAAGATTTTCATAGTGAGATTTTGTTGGGTTATGCCATGCAGCTTTTGCATGAAACACCCATTTTAACCAGAGAGGCTATCCGCCAAACCTTCCAAAACAAAATACAAGTTAATGGCGTTGCTAATCTGCCAATTTTACAAACCTTATCAACTTCTGGACTAGATGAACAAATCGAGCAAATTAAAATTACTCCTCAGTATTTGACTACAGAGGAAATATCAAAACTGTGGTCATCTTTTCAAACTCACTATCGCCCAACAGTAGCTTATCAGGTATCAGTAGTACTAATTGAAAGTCGGAAATCGACTAAATCCGCATTACCAGTGCGTCAATATCAGACTGTGGTATTGCCTTTTGGTCAGTTAAAAATTACAGATGTTTCACCAAATATAGTCACTATTGGTAGTACCCTCACCATACAAGGGCAAAACCTGAAAGCTGATATTGTCAAAGTGCGGTTTGGTGATATAGAAGTCACTGCTAATAGTGTAAGCGATCGCCAAATTCAAATCACAGTTCCCAATAACTTACAAGCTGGAGTCAACACAGTCCAAATTATTCATCGCCTTAACTTTGGCACACCCACAGAACCACATTCAGGATTTGAATCTAATATTGCAGCTTTTATTCTGCGCCCAACAATTACTCAAATCACACCTACATTACAAACTGATGCTAACAATCTCTCATCTGGAACCATCACCGTAAATCTGACTCCCATTGTCAGACAGTCACAGCGAGTTATTTTACAACTTAACCAACTAAATCTGGCGCCTAATGCACCACCAGCCAAAGCTTACAGCTTTAGTGCTAATCCCAGAACTCTTGATACAGATCCCGTCGAATTCACAGTTAACGGCGTTCAACACGGCAACTATTTAGTACGGGTAAAGGTAGATGGTGCAGAAACTCTACCAGATTTCGAGACAAATCCCAATAGTCCTAACTTCAATCTTTATACAGGTACACCCCAAATCACCATCCCCTGATGAACGCCATAGCTACCCAAAACTGGCAAGCAGCAAATCAACAATACCTCAATCTAGCCTTGGCTGAGGTGAGAAAAGCATTGCAAACTTATATTGCACATTTACACAATCAAGATATTCAACCTGGGGAAACTTCGCCTATTCAACCATCGCTTACAGAAGTTGCTGCTACTTGGGACTACCCACCAGCATTAGAAACATTATGTGCTGTTTTTAACTTAAATTTATTTGAACGTTATGTATTATTGCTGTGTGCTGGAGTTGAATTAAGCGCTTCGACAGCACAACTTTGTATCACATGTCAAGGTAATAATCAATTTGCTTATCCTACCTTTAGCCTCGCCTTAGCAGCCTTACCAGAATCGGATTGGAGTGCTTTAACTCCCATTGCACCTTTGCGGCGGTGGCGGTTAATTGAAGTCATAGGAGATCAAAGTTTAACTCAAAGCCGAATCAGAATTGATGAACGGATATTGCATTATTTAACTGGAGTATCCTATTTAGACGATCGCTTGCAAGGGTTAATTGAGCTTTTACCAGTTTGCCAAACATTAGCCCCATCCCATAGCCAGTTAGCGCAGCAAATTGTCGAACTTTGGTCAACAAAACAGCAGCGTCCTGTAATTCAACTCAGCGGTGATGAATCTGATAGTAAAGGCGAAATCGCTACTTTTGCTTGTGGAAATCTAGGTATTCAATTACACAGTATCCGGGCTATAGATATACCCTTAGCGATCGCCGAACGAGAAGCACTAATCAGGCTATGGGAACGGGAAGCCTTTCTCAGTAGTAGCGCCTTACTAGTGGACTGTGATGCTTTAGATAATACAGACAGAATGCGGGTAATTATTCCATTTATGGAAAATATCCAAGGCTTAGTCATAGTTACTGCAAAGGAACCTTTGCGTATCCGCAAACGCCCAGTTATCCGCCTAGAGGTGAATAGACTTAGCATCAATGAACAGCGCAGTTTGTGGCAGGATGCCTTAGTGCCATTAAACTTAAATGGGCAAATAGATCAATTAGTATCTCAATTTAGCCTCAGTGCAGGTATGATTCATAGCATCTGTTCCCAAGTCACAAATCTAAATTATCCTGATTCCTCAGAAGAATTGGTAAATCAGGTATGGGATACTTGCCGAATTCAAGCACGTCTGCGGTTAGATGATTTAGCCCAGCGGATTAAACCCATTGCACATTGGGACGATTTAATTTTACCAGAACCACAACATCAGATTTTACGGGATATAGTTGCACAGATCAAACAACGAGCAAAAGTCTATGACACCTGGGAATTTGCCATTAGAGGGGTTAATGGTTTGGGAATTAGCGCTTTGTTTGCAGGTGCTTCTGGTACAGGAAAAACAATGGCGGCGGAAGTGTTAGCCCATGAATTGCAATTAGATTTATACCGCATAGATTTAAGTCAAGTGGTGAATAAATACATTGGTGAAACTGAGAAGAATTTGCGGCGGGTGTTTGATGCAGCCGAAGCAGGTGGGGCGATTTTGTTATTTGATGAAGCAGACGCTTTATTTGGCAAACGTTCCGATGTCAAAGATAGCCATGACCGCTATGCCAATATTGAAGTCAGCTATTTATTGCAACGTATGGAAGCTTATCGGGGGCTGGCAATTTTGACCACTAATTTAAAAAATGCCCTAGATACAGCCTTTTTGCGCCGTTTGCGCTTCATTGTCGAATTTCCCTTTCCTAATATTGCCCAACGCCTAGAAATTTGGCGGCGGATGTTTCCGGTGAAAATGCCAACTGAGGGAATAGATTTCAGTAAATTGGCGCGGTTAAATGTGGCAGGTGGGAATATTCGCAATATTGCCCTAAATGCTGCTTTTTTAGCAGCCGATGCTGGGGAACCAGTAAAAATGATACATTTATTACGTGCTGCTCACAGTGAATATGCCAAGTTAGAAAAACCTTTAGCCGACGTGGAAGTTAGGGGGTGGGTATGATACCAGATATTCAACTGCATATAGAAGAATTAGTATTACATGGATTTGCTGCCAGCGATCGCTATCTCATCGGTGCAGCAGTGCAACAAGAATTAACACGGTTATTTGCAGAAAACGGTGTTCCACCAGCGATAAATCAAAATGGGGAAATTGGGCGGTTAAATGGGGGCGCGTTTAATGTCCCACAAGGCGCGAAACCAGAAGTTATCGGAATTCAAGTAGCACAAGCAATATATGGGGGATTGGGGAAATGAATAAAATGGCGATCGGACAAAATCATACACCAGTTAAACCATCTTTCACGCCATTGAATAGTGGAATTTTGCAGCGTAAATGTGGCTGTGGTAAGTCTTCTGGTTTGAGTGGCCAGTGTAGCGAGTGTCAGAGTAAAAAATTAACCTTGCAAAGGCAACAGAAAAATCAGG
>NZ_JACJSJ010000205.1 GCF_014698115.1 Nostoc sp. FACHB-973 | reverse complement strand
ACACCCTCGCTACTAACTGGGACTATTACAGCCAACGCACCGACCACACCCACGGTTCATCACTTGGCCCAGCCATTCACGCCATCTTAGCTTGCGACCTGAATCAGCCAACCGAAGCTTATACACATTTTATGCGATCGGCCTTGGTAGACTTGGAAGATGTCCGCCTCAACGCCAGTGAAGGAATTCACGCCGCCAGTGCTGGAGGAGTTTGGCAAGCAGTAGTCTTTGGCTTTGGTGGTATCCGCATGACTCAATTTGGCCCAGTGGCTTGTCCGAATCTCCCACCTCATTGGACGCGCTTGAAGTTTCGTTTGCAATGGCGTAACGAGTGGTATGACTTTGACTTGGGAGTTGAACAAGAAGTCAAAGTTCCCAGTTTGGTAGAGGAAAGCGTGAAAATTAGTTGATTTTTTTCGGCTTGCTGATTAGAGGTGAATAAAGTATTCATGTAGAGACGCGATTCATCGCGTCTGAAAGACCAGTTTTCTCAGGTCGATTAAGGGAGTAGGGGCGTACAGATGTACGCCCCTACAGCCGATTCATTTAATAAATCAACGCGGAGGGATTAACCACGACCCCAATCGCGATCGCGTTCATAGCGACGGCGATTGTCACGAATGTTGCGGAAGTCGCGATCGCGATAACGGCGATCATTGTCGCGGTCATAACGGCGATCGTTATCGCGGTCATAGCGGCGATTATGATCGCGGTCATGGCGACGATGATCGCGGTCATGGCGGCGGCGATCGCGGTCATGGCGGCGATAATCGTCACGAATGTTGCGAAAGTCGCGATCGCGGTCATAATCACCATTTCTATAGTGACGACTCTGAAGTTCATAGTTAGCACCATCGTTGTGATGATAGCTATCTAACTCAGCAAGAGAGGACGCATCAGCTTTTGGAGAAATAGCCAAAGCTGAAGCAGAGGCTATCAAGCCTGCGAGAAAAATAGAGGCAAAGCGCTTCATGATGTTGAGTCGAAAGTTGTTGATAGTAATTTATGCAAGTCCAGTCTGTTCAGGAAAAGCAGATTCCACAAGTCTTTAAATCAATTCTATCAGTGTTAAATAACTCGAAAAGTTTTCTTGGGTGCGATGATTGAGAAAAGTTTTGTCGTCTGTGATACTTTTTGACTGTGAAAAGTCAGATTGATGCATAATATTGTTAGTTAAATCAACAAACTATAACTTAGGATTACTTTGGTAGATGTCAAAGGGTCGCTTCTTTGGAATTCTGCTACTTTTTGTCGTTTTACTGGTGTTTTCGGCTCTGGTAACAGTCCACCATGCCTACCTGCTGAAAATGATTCATTCAATATATTTAAAAGTTCTTGAGAAATTTTGACAATTGTTTATATAGCAATCCTAAATCAGTTGTGAGAAAATACGAAACTAACTATTAGTGTCGGTGAAACCATAATATTCCCGTTTTTACGTGCTTATGCTGTGACTTAAAGGAAAAGTTTGCCGCAATGGCAAGCTTATACTTTTTTCATCCAACCATAAGAAATATTTTTACCAAAATGTATTGCCTTTTGTTTCAATGCCTCAGTATCTTCAAGATTTTTTATAATTTTATTAATTTTTTTTTGATTTTCTACTTTTTTACTGAAGCCTTTAAATGACATAAATTATATCCCTATATCTAAGATTATAGCTAAAATATTTAAGGGGATAGAGCAAACCGTATCCCCTTAAGTTTATGGTGTTTATGCAGATTGAGATTTTTTACTCAATACCCTCAATCTGGTCTTCAACCTCTTGGTACAATTCGCGCAGACGATCTAAATTGTCCTCGCTAGTCTCCCAATAACCGCGCCCATTCATTTCCAACAAAGTTGATACAATCTTGTTTCCTCTAAACCAATGTCATAACTTGCTCATATTCTTCTTTATGGCTTTGCAAAGCATCCCAAAGATCAACTTTTTGCTGAAGATTAAGCCAAAGTCTTGGGCTATTTCCTAAAGCTTTACCAAGACGTATCGCTATATCTACTGTAATTGATCTTTGACCATTAATAACTTCCTGAATTGTTTGATTAGATACTCCTAAAATTTCTGCAAAATTTGCGGTAGTAATATCTAAATCATCTAAAATATCTGCAATTACTTCACCAGGATGTATTGGTCTTACTAATCTATCATCAGTAATATCTTGCTAATTATCCATAATTAATACTTCTTACTTAATAATTTGGTTAACCTTATCTAGCATTGTCTACTCAATTAATATGATATTAATACAGGAGCTAATCATAATCTTCAATGTGCTACTGCGTCTAGATTTATCATGACTTTTGTGTTTTGTTATTCAGTTACCAAATCACCTCAAGGTTTAAAATAAACCCCTGTAAAACATCTTCTCCTGACAAGGTAACAGGCGATTCCAACACCTCAACCTCTTTCCCTTGTCGATAAATCTCCACTTGTCGAGATTTACGATTAATTAACCAACCCAAACGCACACCATTATCTATGTATTCCCTCATCTTTTCCTGAGCAACTTTCAAACTATCACTTGGCGAAAGTAACTCAACAACAAAATCAGGACAAATCGGGGGAAACTTTTGTTTTTCTTCTTCAGTTAAAGCATCCCATCGTTCTAACTTTATCCAAGAAGCATCAGGCGAACGATCTGCACCATTAAGTAATTTAAAACAAGTAGAAGAATCAAAAGCAATGCCAGTACCATCGGTATCTGACCAATTAAATAATTGTTGATTTAGTCTACCATTACGATTTCCAGTTTCTCCTCCGGTTGGTGGCATGATAATTAATTCTCCAGTTGCAGTGCGTTCAAATCTCAAGTCACGGTTTGCCTGACATAGATTAAAAAACTGCTCATCTGTCAGTTCCAATACTGATTCAAGGTTGACGGTTAAAGCATTCATGGTGATATTACAGATTGAAATATTAACTCAGGAAAGATGGCTAGCCTAAAGACTATTCTATTCCCTTCATCCATTTTTCTGCTTCTAGTGATACCTAACACACACAATACCACTATAGGCGATACCTACGGTGAGCTACGCTAACGCACTCCTCACACTTCCAAAGCGATTGCTGATTCTATGATTGCATTGTAAGCGATCGCTTGTTGTGGAAGAGTAAGTGCGTTAGCGTAGCTTACCGTAGGTATCGCCTTACAGAAAACCTCAAAAATAAAGCATAGACGCGTAGCGGCTTGTCGTTAGACATCGCCTGTTGTGGAAGAGTGAGCGTTAGCAAAGCTTCCCGTAGATATCGCTTATTGAACCTAAATCTGACATAAAACAGCTAAAGCTTTTTAACCTAGAAAATCTCATCTAATAAATCTTCACTACTATATTGGCCTTTACGAAGAGCCAAAAAGATAAAATTAATCCACCTTCTGGGTATTAACCCATCTTCATCAGTTAATAAATTTTCCGTAACTATTGTAGGAATTTTTAATGAGGAAGCAATTTTTAATTCGCCCCTTTCAATAATTTTATAATCGCTTCTTTGGCTACAAATTATCACAATATCTTCTAATATTGTGCGGCTTTGGTTATAAAGAAGGTCGCCAATAATAATAAAACTGTTTAAAGGAGCGCGTTCAAGCAAAAATCTTATGTTATCTTTAGTCGCAGATGTATTCCATATTTCATTTAGACAATTTTGAAATATAAAAAGATGGGAATTACTAATAACTTCTGCAATTGACTCAAAGGCATTAGCTGAACATAAATCTAAGTGGTGAACTGCTCCAGAAATTTTGCCTTTCCATAATTTAGGAACTACGAAATCTTTGGTAACTGCTCGGCTTGGTGTCCATGTGTCAGCAGCAATATCATAAATATTAGCAATAATAGATTCACTTTCTTGACGATGCTCTGTTAGAAATTGAGCTAACCCAGCTACTTCAGGACAAGGACCAGCACCAAAAAAGCAAGCGTTGATTTCCTGCCCAAAAGTGAATGCTTCTGGAGATAATCGCAGAATTTCAAGGGTCATTTGTACATAGTGCGGGTAGTAGCGAATTAAATAAGCTGCTTGAACTTGCGGATCAGAATAATTTACTTTTACCGTATTTGAACGATAGGATCTCCATAAGTATTTTGCAGATTCTTGTAAAGAAGCAAGATATCTATCAAATGTCTGATTAATATTAGCATTATAGAAATATTGAGAGTTTTGTAATCCTTCTAAAATAGATTCGTATAGCTCTTCCATCAAAATTAAACACCCCAAGTTACTGAATAATTCTAAATGTTAAATTAATTCTTGGCTGAATAGATTTAGGTGTTTTAGCAATTTGGTGCTGCCAAAAATGCTGAGTTCCACCTTTCATTAAAAGGAAGCTACCATTACCTAAATCAACGTCAATTTTGTAATCTTTTGATTGCTTATGCCGCAATGAAAAACGACGGGTTGCACCAAAACTAACTGAGCCAATTATCGGGTTTTCTCCTAGTTCAGGCTCATCATCACTATGCCATGAAACACTATCTTTTCCATCACGGTATAAATTGAGGAGAACACTATTAAAGCTAACTTCTGCAATCTTCTCAATCTTTGATTTAATTGATTTTAATACAGGATTCCAAGGTTCTGGATATTGTACTATCCCAGAATAAGTATATGATTTTCCTTCATCTCCATACCAAGCTGTAAGTCTTGGCAAAGGCATTTTTTTTCCAAACAACTTGATTGTGTCTTGTTTCCAGTTAACGCTAGAATATAAATCTGAAAAAAAATGATTGCTTTCCTGGATGGTAAAAAAATTAGGGTAAAATATAACCTCTCCATCAGTATTAATAATAGATTTTTTGTGAAGCTGATCTTCTAACGCTAAACTATTAGTGTCTGGTAGGTAATCCCAAATACTGATTTGATTATACATAACTAGATTAGCTCTCCTTTATCATAAGGTTTAGTCAGATCATACAGATTGAAAGATTGAGGCAGGCATTATGCCTGCCTATAATCTATTCTATCCCTTCAATTCGGTCTTCAACTTCTTGGTACAACTCGCGCAGACGATCTAAATTCTCCTCGCTAGTCTCCCAATAACCGCGTCCATTCACTTCCAATAAAGTTGATACAACCTTGCGGAAAGAATGAGGATTAAGGTTCATTAACCGTTTCTGCATTTCTTCATCTTTGATGAAGGTTTCGTTAGTATCCTCGTAAATCCAGTTATCCACAGCGCCGGCTGTTGCACTCCAACCCATTGTATTTACTAATCGCTTGGAGAGTTCGCGCACACCTTCATAACCGTGATTCAGCATCCCCTCATACCATTTGGGATTTAACAATTTGGTACGGGCATCTAAGCGCACGGTTTCTGATAATGTCCGCACTTGGGCGTTGGCTGTGGTGGTGTCTGCAATATAAGATGCTGGTTTTTTACCATCACCCCGCAGACTTGCAACTAACTTGGTGGGATCGGAATCGAAGTAATGGGAAACGTCCGTTAAGCTAATCTCAGAAGAATCCAAATTTTGGAAAGTTGCATCAGCAGTTTTCAATGTACTTTCAAAAATCTGCCGCGATTCGTCCATGATTCCGGGGTTATCGGAATTGAAGGCGAAGGATTTGCGGTTGAGGTACATTTCCTGCAACTCGGCTTCGCTGTCCCAAGTGCTGTTTTCCACCGCCAAGTTGATATTTGACGAGTAAGAACCAGAAGCATTGGAGAAAACGCGAGTTGCTGCTTGACGCAGATTAATTCCCATGTCTTCGGCTTGTTGCAAAGCATGTTTGCGAACAAAGTTCATTTCTAAGGGTTCATCTGCCTCAGCCGCCATCTTCACGCCTTGGTCTAGCAGGTTCATTTGGTTAATGAACAAGTCGCGGAATACACCAGAACAGTTGATTACCACATCTATTCTGGGGCGTCCCAACTCTTCTAAGGATATCAATTCCAACTTGTTCACCCGTCCCAAGGCATCGGGCACTGGACGCACGCCCACCATCCACATAATTTGCGCTAGGGATTCGCCGTAGGTTTTGATGTTATCGGTTCCCCAGAGGACGCAGGCGATGGTTTCTGGCCATTTTCCATCGTTTTCGGCTTTGTTACGTGCCAAAAGCCTGTCTACGACGATTTTAGCTGATTGTACTGCTGCTGTTGTTGGGATGGATTGCGGATCTAGGGCATGAATATTCTTACCCGTAGGCAAGACATCGGGGTTGCGGATGGGATCGCCACCAGGGCCGGGTAGGACGTACTCGCCTTCTAAGCCTTTGAGTAATGCTCCCAGTTCGTTGTCGGCGCAAACTTGCTGGAGGCAAAATTCCAAATACTCAAACAGGGGTTTTAGAAGTGCGGTGTCAACTTTGGGATAGCCGAGTTTATGTAACGCTTCTACCCAAGGTTCTTTTTTGCCCATGTTGAAGAAATTCAACCGGGAAACGAGAGAAACTCGCCCATTGGCGTCGGTTTGCTCTTGAACAAGGGCGCTAACTGCTGCACGGGTGGCTAAGGTAATGTCTTGCAATAGCTGGACATCTTCTAAAATGCCTTTGTCGTTATTGTGATAAATATCGTCAATGTTACGCCCGATGCTGTTAGCGATAATTCGCGGTAAGCCAACTAGTTCTTCTTCTTGACGATCTAAGCTGGCAATGTTGACGAGAGTGGCGATCGCTTCTTCTGCACTTGGGGGTTTACCAATGACGTGCAACCCACAAGGCAACAACCGAGACTCAATTTCCATCAACCTGCGGTAGACGTTGCCAACAATATTATCCCGCTCATCGGCACTCATGTCTCTGGCATCGGTTTCTGGCAGGTTAATATCCTTATCCAGGTTGACGATGCGGCATTTATCCATGATGGAGTTGACAATGGAAACACCGCGTCCAGTATCTTTCAAGGTTTGGTAAGAAGCAATTAATTCGCTGAGTTCCTTCAAACCTTTGTATAAACCTGCATTTTCCGCCGGCGGTGTCAAGTAGGAAATTGTTTCGGCATAACCCCGACGTTTGGCAATTGTCGCTTCACTAGGATTATTGGCTGCGTAATAATACAGATTGGGTATGGAACCAATTAAGTTATCTGGATAACATTCGCCAGACATCCCCATCTGCTTACCTGGCATGAATTCTAAGGAACCGTGAGTACCAAAGTGCAGCACTGCATCAGCTTGCCAAACTTGCTCTAGGTAGGTGTAGTAAGCAGCAAAACCGTGATGGGGACTAGCGGAACGGGAGAATAACAGCCGCATGGGGTCGCCTTCGTAACCAAAGGTGGGTTGTACACCGATGAAGACGTTACCGAATTGCTTACCATAAATTAGCAGGTTTTGCCCATCGCTGTTGAGATGTCCGGGAGGTGGTCCCCAGTTTTCCTCTAGGCGTTGGGAATAGGGGGTGAGTGCCTCATATTCTGGCACTGACATTTTGTAGGCGATGTTCAGTTCCGGGCTGGCGTACTGTGCTTGGGCGTCGTGGATGACTTCTTGCATCAGTGCTTCGGCTGATTCTGGCAACTCTGGAAGGTCGTAGCCGTTATTTTTCAGCGCTTTCATCACTTCGTAGATGGAACCGAACACATCCAAGTAAGCGGCGGTTCCCACGTTGCCTTTATCTGGCGGGAAGCTGAAAACGGTGATGGCGACTTTTTTATCTAGCTTGGGTTTGCGGCGGAGGTTAGCCCATTTTAATGCTCTTTGGGCGACAGCTTCCATGCGGTCTTGGAGAGCGATCGCTTTTCCTGTTGTCCCATCTCTACCCGATAATATAATCGGCTCAATTGCCCCATCCAATTCGGGAATGGCAATTTGCAAAGCTACTTGAATGGGATGCAAGCCCAAATCACTATCCATCCACTCTTCTGTGGTTTGGAACACCAAAGGCAAAGCCACCATGTAAGGGCGGTTTAAGCGTTTGAGTGATTCAATTGCTTTGGGATGGTCTTGTCTAGCTGGGCCACCCACCAGGGCAAAACCAGTCAGGGATATCACTGCATCTATCAACTGGACGTTGGTATTCGGCTCGTAGAAGTAAGCATCCACAGGCTTGGAGAAATCCAAACCACCAGCAAACACAGGTAATACCCGTGCGCCTAATGCTTCCAACTCCTGCACCATTGCTACATAATGAGCATCATCACCTGTAACTAGGTGGGTGCGTTGTAATACCAACCCAATACAGGGAGCTAGGGGATCTTTGAGATCGCTAGAGATATCCTTACGGGCTGTGTACCAATTGAGGTACTCTCTCACATCCTCAAACATACTGGGAGCCAATGGGTGCCAAATCCCCATATCGGGATAAACTACTGGCTCTTGGTATGTACGAGGTGCAAAATTTTCTTTCTCTAAACCTTTAAATACGTATTTATCAGCTAACATCAGCAAGAAGTTTTCCAGGTTTTCTGGAGAACCACCTAACCAATACTGAAAGCTGAGCATGAAATTTCGTGCGTCCTGTGCCTTGTCCATTGGCAGGAACTTCAGCACTTGCGGTAGGGTTCGCAAAAGCTTGAGCATCCCGTCTTGGAATCCCGCACCGGATTTTTCTTTGCGTTTCCGCATGAATTGGGCGATCGCACTTTTGGATTGACCCAACTGTGCCAGGGAAAAGCTGCCCATTTTACTTAGGCGCATAACTTCTGGCATAGAGGGAAACACAACGGCAACATCTAAGCGATCGCGGTGTGGTTCTACTGCTGCTACTACTTTTTGTGCTAAGTCTTCGATAAAAATCAGGGAGGCGATAAATATATTGGCACTCTCCATATCCCTTTGGAACTCCTTGTAGTTCTCTGGATCTCGGAGTTCCTCAATTAAGTAACCGCTGATTTCAATCG
>NZ_JACJSJ010000204.1 GCF_014698115.1 Nostoc sp. FACHB-973 | reverse complement strand
AAATTTTCCTATCCCAAATCTGTTTTTTTAGAGATAAATGTAATTTTTTCCTCCTTTTCTAGGAATTAACTTCCGTAATAACCGATTGTGACAGTTAAGGTGCGGAATGTGGGTTATATGGCAGTTCGATGAATTAAATCTTACCCTACCTCAGATGGTGTCACTTTGTTGCTGATCGAGCAAGTCCTTTTGTCAATAGGTTTTGAGACGCGCTAACCCTGCACCTGAAATTGAATAACTTAACCGCTTCATAATGCAAGGAGTTTGTAGAATTTAAGCAACGATAGCATTACGCAATAGTACCCCTCATTTTTGCAGTTGGGGCGAACTTTGGAAGAGTGTGCGGCTAAATATCGCAGGTTTTGCCAAAAATATCGACCACAGGCGAAACCAGAAAAACGAAATCGCTGGGGTAGCAACTTTTTACCATCAGTAATGAAGGGTGGTAAGTCGAAAAAGTTGTCACCTAGACAGATGAGCCTACCTTAGCTATGTCTCAATTCGATTAGCCTTAATTTTGAGCAGATGAATATTTTCCTCTAATTTGTGAGAAATTACGGTAATCTGCGTTTATTCCAGAATGAGTAAAGAACACCTACAAAAGCTCCCAAAATGAGATAAGTCACCAGTGTCGGAATCACCTGCTGTTGTACATGATTCAAGATAGCGATAAACAAAGCTAAACCAAAATTACGAGCAATACAGAAAATCGCCAAGGTAGCTCGCATATCATCATCGAGTCTGCCTAAGGTGTGTCCAATTCCTAGAGAGGCAATCACCATAATTGCGATCGCTACGAGTGGTAATTGCCCAACTCTGGAAAACAGTGGCAGCCCTAAGATGCACACTAAAACAACCATTACTAAAAAGAGACTGTTAGCAATAAAAGTCAAGGGTTTAGCAATCTGTTGGGTAAATGTAGGCCCGAACTTTTGCATCAAAATACCGAGACTGACAGGTAATAACTGCACCATAATCACTTGTCGGGCAACGTCCACAATTGCTACTTTTTGGGAAATACTCTCAAATAAGGTGGCAAAAATCGCCAAAGTGATGGGAGTAACAAAAACCGCAAGTATTGCCAGAGTTAGCTGAAGACTCGCTGAGTAGTGGAAGCTGCCTCCAGCCTGTTGCGATCGCTTCGTAGTCAGAGGCGCACCTGGAGAAGCTGCCAACAAGGCCAATCCTATCATTACTTCCGGTGGTAAGTTCAACAGTTTCAGCAGTAGAATAACCACCAGAGGCACTAGCACAACAACGGCTAGAAGCGCACGGAATACTAAGGCAGGTTTTCGCCAGAAGGAGAGCATCTTTTTAAAAGAGAGGTTGCACCCTATGGCTAACATTAGAGAAAAAATAGTGACTTTAACGAGTATCAGTAGTAAGGGATGGTGCATGGTTTTCAAATGACTGATCCTGGATGGTGAAAAATCACTACAAGATTCCGAAATTGCGCTAAAGCAGGACAACAATCAGCCAGCAAACTAACAGATTCTAGTAATTAAATTTATTCCTAATGAATGTTCATATCCTGTTACTTCCTATAATGTATGGGCAGGTGAATAATGAATATTTGTCTATTTAATCTGATGACTGTTGAACAATTCTTGAAGTTACTTCTTGAAGTGACTCAATAGACATAGAAATTTATCTATGAAACTGTACTCATAGCCGATTTATAAACAGAAATAAATTACTCTGCATCCTCCTAAAGAAATTGGATTATCGTGTTGAAACTACTGCCTTATTAAGGCGATAGAGTGATTTGTATCTACCGAAAAGTATAGATCCGTTGGTAATGTGATCAAACTGTTGGAATACTGTAATAATAGAAGCCGGGGTTAAATAAGTGATTTAGGTCTGTCCTATGACCGTCCCGCTTCCTGATCTGGAAGGGATTGAAGAGTCCGAACTAGATGAAATGTGGAGTTACGTAGGTGCTATCTACCGCCTGATAGGAAAGGTTTTAGCTTACGCATTTGGACAGTGTGCAAGACGAAGTATTTCTAAAGTTAAAAATTGATTAGAGCCATTTGGTGTTAAGAAATACTGTACAGATGGTTGGGGGGCTTATGAACAGCATTTACCTGCGGAAAAACATGAGATTGGCAAGAGAAAGACTCAAAGAATTGAACATAAACATCTAAATTTAAGAACTCGGCTTAAGCGACTAGCTAGAAAGACAATTTGCTTTTCTAAAACTGAGGAAATGCATGACTTGGTTATTGGGTTCTTTATCAATCGCTACAAGTTTGGCTTAAACATCTAACAACAGTTTAATAACACCACCCAAGAAAGGAAGATTGATATGCAGAACGATTGGACGAAACCCGCCGCTATGGCGATCCCAAAGGGAGGAGTCTTCGCACAAGAACAGGGAAGATACGGACCGATTTTTCCTAAGACTCCCGCGTGCTACGGCTTCACGATCATCGCAAAAATCAAGCCCGGCAGGGAGGAGACCATCCGCGAATATGGGAAGACGATCGAGAAGACCATCGCCGATTTGCCGGACGGTCTGGCTGTGCTCAAGCTGCATTACCTGCGCTGGGTGCTGTTTGACATCGCCGAGGACACATACTTCATGTACCAGGGCATCTTCGACACAGACTTCGACAAATACACCGAGGACGCCGTCGCACTCTTTTCACAGTACGGTATCAATACTGTTTTCGAGAATCTTGAGGGATTTCCCGAGGACTGGAAGACGAACACACCGGCGTTCATCCAATTCGTCCGCGAGCACCAGTGTCCAAGCTTCCTCGAATACGGCGAGTATCCCTACGTAAGTTCCGACGAAATCAAGAAAGCCCTCAAACTCAAGGCGGCGTTCTCCGACATGCTTGACCAGATGCAGTAATTCATCAGGAGGACTTGATATGCTTGAGTTCGATGACATTCAGCACATTCTGTTGACTCGTGTGCCTGCGCTCACCGGACGGTATGAATTTCTATCGTTCCGGAACCCTGCTGGTGGACGAGCATGGCTAGCTGCCATTCTTGAAAAGGTACAGTCGTCTGCCGAGGTTCGTGCTTCGGTCGAACAGGACAACCGATGGGTGAGCGTGGCCTTCACCTGGAACGGCCTGCGGGCGCTGGGTATGGATGAGGCATCACTGGCCACGTTTCCTGAGGAGTTTAAGCAGGGCATGGTGGCCCGCGCGGAGATCCTCGGCGACACCGGCACGAATCATCCTGACAATTGGGTGGGAGGTGTGGCTAGTCCGGATCTCCATGCAATTGTGATTCTCTTTGCCCGCGATAACGCAGAGCGCGATCGCTGCAAGGCGCAGCACCAGCGACTTGTCGCGCAGTGCGAGGGCGTGGAAGTGATCTCGGCATTGGATCTGGAGGCAACGCCGCCTTTCAACTATGCACACGACCACTTCGGCTACCGCGATCGGCTCTCGCAGCCAGTCATCGAAGGATCGGGCGAAGAGCCGACGCCCGGTTCAGGTGCGCCGCTGAAGGCGGGCGAGTTCATCCTGGGCTACCCGGACGAATACGGTCCCCCTGCCAATCTGCCGCAACCCGAGATCCTCTCCCGAAACGGTAGCTACATGGCTTATCGACGCCTACAGGAGCATATCATCGAGTTTCGTGACTTCCTGCGCCAGCACGGTCAGACGCCGGAAGAGCAGGAACTTGTGGCGGCGAAATTGATGGGTCGTTGGCGCAGCGGCGCACCGCTGGTGCTGTCCCCAGACAAGGACGATCCAGCACTCGCCGTGGATATGCAGCGCAACAACGACTTCAACTATGCGACTATGGACCCGCATGGCTATGCCGTACCCCTCGGCTCCCATATCCGTCGTCTGAATCCTCGTGATACAGGGGCGAACATGAACCGGCGGCGGATGATCCGTCGTGGAGCAACCTACGGGCCGCCACTCCCGGAGGATGCGCCGGAAGACGGGATAGAGCGTGGCATTGCTGCCTTCGTGATCTGCGCGAGCCTGATTCGTCAGTTCGAGTTCGCGCAGAACGTGTGGGTGAATGACAAGAACTTCCACGAACTCGGCAACGAGCGCGATCCGATTATCGGCACGCAGGACGGCACCCTTGACTTCAAGATCCCGAAGCGGCCAATCCGGAAAACCATCAAGGGCATTCCGGCATTCACCACGGTTCGGGGCGGGGCTTACTTCTTTCTGCCCGGACTGAAGGCGCTTCGGTACTTGGCGTCACTGAGCACTGGCAGGTAACTTTAGAATCCGATCAAATAAAAGGAATGGTGGTGAAAATGAGCAAGCTCAATCGAGTTGGGCGAACGTACAACCAGAACCATGTGCCGCGACCGTACACGCCGGACAAACGTCGGTTCAGCATTTACTGGACGTGGAGTTATCCTTGGGAAGCCAACCGAGATCTGACCGAATTGGATAACCGTTTTTCGACTATGACCGAAGTCCGTCGGGTCGGCTGGCCGAACTTTGAGGGATCTGAGTGGGATAAGATGAATTTCTTGCAGGGCATCGCTGGTACTCTGGAGCTATTCCACCGATCAACCATCGATTTTCAGCAAATCGTGGGCGAGATTACTGGGCAGTCGGTCGCCGTTTACCAACGCATTGACCAGGCAGGGTACAAACTCCTGATTGATGAAAGAATTCTGGCAGACACGGATACATTGATGGTGTTCGGTCTGGATCATCTCCTATCCGAGCAAGAAGCCGAAAAGGGAGAAATCGACGCGATCCGCGAGTGGCTGAACCGAGAAGGTACGTGCCTGCTCCTTGCGCCGCACCATGACGTGGGTTTCACGAGCGACATGCAGCAGCGCCAGATGGAGTATAAGCATCACGGCGACGAACTCGTGCCGCGCCAGCAGCGCTTCGGTCAGTACACGCGATCGCTGATGAAAGAACTCGAAGTGCCCGTACTTAATCAGTTTGGACTCCGGCCTGCTGTCGTACAAGGAAGCAACCAGATCGCACCCCTGACCGTTAACAAGGATCTCGACAAACTGGGTTTGCTGAATGGAGTGACCACGTTCAACTTCCATCTGCATCTGCCCCACTACGCGCTGACGACAGAGGACACGAAGTCCATTCATGTTCTGGCGACGCAGCCGATCGATCTTTCCCGACCGCATCCGTTCACGGCGGAGGGAAATCGGGAATTCAATACGTGCATCTGGGTACCGCCGAACGGTAACCGTGGCGGCGATATTTTGCTTGCCGACTCGACCATCTTCACCACACTATTCGGCGGCACGGAGAGTCTAGGACACTTTTGGCGGAACATGGCGAAACTGCGAGTCGATATCTAGGTGGCATAGAGCCAAGATAAGTGATACTAGTATTTCTTGCACTACGTGTCTCGAAATACATATTTTTATTTTCCATAACGAAATAGGGGGCTTGTACCTTTTTATTTCTGGTCATGGGCGCAAAATAAACAGCGATCGCAGTCTGGAATTTTCATAGTACCAGTGTACTGCTTTGAAGCAAGCGATCGTGTCACTCCCACAAAACAAATAGGTTTCAGGCCTTAGCAGTACCGGAAGAAGGTAAAGGCGTACATTCGAGAGCATGAAAATTATCGCCGCGATCGCTCCTCTTCAAACGTAACCTTCCACTGAACGATGCTGATTTAGCTTCTTTAGAAGAATTGCTGTTCAATGCCGAAGCCGTCGAAAGCCGAGAGCGATTTGAGGAAGTCTACGGGAAAAAGCTCAGCCTGAAGTTGTTCATTCGTCAGTTGGTTGGTTTGGATAGGAATGCAGCGACTGAATTTACCTTTATACCTAGCTTGTAAAATGTAGTCGATTATCAAATCAATTGTAAAAATGACAAACTAAGGATGAAGAATTATGCTGGAGTCAGTTTTGATTGCCTAAGAAAAGCAAGTTTTAGTAGCTGGCAGGACTTACAGTTTGAACAATATCACTATGAAATCACTCATCTTATTTAAAACCTTAACATTACTTAGTTTTTTCCTGCCTATACCCTTTAGTATGATTGCTAATGTTCCGGTTATAGCAAATACACTTAATACTCCCACAAATACTGAACAACCAAAGCGGTTGAAACTAACTTTGTCAGGACACACTGCACCTGTGCGTGCATTAACTCTTTCCTTCAATGGTCAAGTTCTTGCTAGTGGTAGCGATGATAAAACAATCAAACTGTGGAATCCGACTACAGGTGCGTTAATTCGTACTTTAACTGGACATCGTGAGCGCATTAAATCAATACTAATTACCCCAGATAATCAAACTCTAATTAGTACAAGTTTCGATAACACTATCAGATTTTGGAATATACAAACAGGCTCAGAAGTCCGCACAATTGTTGAAAAAACAGGGGTGAGTGCCATGTTATTGACCCCAGATGGTCAAACTTTAATTAGTGGTAGTGGCGATAGGACTATTAAATTTCGGAATCTCAAAACTCGAAAAATAGATCGGATACTGAAAGTAGAAACAACAGCACTTGCTATTAGTCGTGATGGTAAAACCCTCTATAGTGGAGGTGAAAATGGCGGTAAAATTCGAGTTTGGAATTTAGTAACAGGTAAACAACAAAGCAGTTTTACTCCACCATTACCTAGAAAAGAAGACCTCATTAACGGTTCGGAGCGAGCATCAGCCCCAATTACACTTGCTGTTAGTAATGATGGGAAAATGCTTCTGAGTGGTGGTTACGACGATAGTTTTCAATCTGGTGGAGTCAGAACTACTGATGGTAAGAGTTTCAAAGCTTGGGATTTGACCACAGGAAAGCTAGTTCATAATTTGTCGTTGGGTACGAGTATTGATGCGTTAATTATCAGTCCCGACAGCAAAACATTTATTACTGGCGGTTTAGGCAGAGAAATTATATTACGTGACATAAAAACAACCAAATCAATCATGGAACTGACTGGACACGCAGGTGGAATTTATGGACTGGCGATAAGTAGTGACAGCCAGATTTTATATAGCGGTAGTGGTGACAAATCTATTAAAGTTTGGCAAATAAAACCGTAATTGATTAAAGAGGCTTGATCCATATCACAGGGCAATAAATAGACAAAAGTTACAACTGATACATAAAAAGTTAGTTGTACATAAATGAACAAAGCCAGTATTATCGCTGCATCCCTATTGCTGCTTTTCGGTGCAGCAACTAGAACACCGATTCAGTAATAAAACGCGAGGCTGGAAAACCAGATTTTTAGTTCATTTAAACCACAATTTGCTTCATGCACCTCAAAGAAAGCCGAATTTTTCGTCATGACTCTGATTAATGAATCGGTGTTCTAGCGCCGGGGTTCGCGCTATTCTTGGCGGACGCGAAGATGTGGCTGGCGATTTATTAGATGCCGCAGCAGCCGGTGCAGCTATTAATATTTTGAGGAGATAAACAATGATTCGTAATCTCTAATTTTGAGAGTTTACGAGTCGTGATGCGTAAAGCCCCCGAATTCTATTCGCGGGATATAAGCGAACTTTCCTGAATTTATTCATCCGTGATGTGGGTCATTGATGTACTACAAGACCTTTTGAGTGCTAACTTTTCCTGTGGTGCCAAACATATATGAATGTGTCCACAGGCTAGGCAGTTTGTGTTCAGGTGACAAAGTTAATCGCTCGACCGGGAACGTAAACAACACGCTGAGCCTCCTGATTTTTGAGATACCATTGAACAGCTTTGGTTCGTCTGGCGATCGCCATCGCTTCCTCCTTTGAAGCTGCTGGTGAAATGGTAATTGTCGTTCGAGTACGTCCATCGATCTGCACTGCGACTGTCACCTCCTCGGTAATCAAGAATTCTGGATCGAACTGGGGAAAAGTTTGCTGATGAATCGAGCCTGATTCTCCCAATTGCTGCCAGAGTTCTTCTGCGACATGGGGTGCAAAGGGAGCTAACATCAATAGATACGACTTCAATTCCACCTCTGCAATACTCGACTTTGATTGCAACATATTGAAGTAACTCATCAAGGCAGCGATCGCTGTATTGTATTTCAGCGATTGAATATCTGTTGAAATCTTGTGGATTGTTTGATGTAAACGCCGCTGTGATGCCAAATCAGGCACATTTGGTTGCAAATTATTTTTGTGTTTGTTCGCCCATTGATACACTCTATCCAAGAATCGCCGGATACCAGCAATCCCGCCATCGGAAAAATCGCCACCTTGGTCGTATGGGCCCAAAAACATCAAGTAAGTCCGCAATGTATCTGCACCATATTCCTCGATATAGCGATCGGGATTCACCACATTACCCTTGGACTTACTCATTTTGGCACCCTGTTTTGTCAGCAATCCGTGGGCGCGGAATCGTTGAAAGGGTTCCTCAAAGGGGATATGCCCCAAATCGTGCAACACCATTGTGATGAATCGACTGTACAACAGATGAAGCACAGAATGTTCTGCGCCACCAATATACATATCCACAGGCAACCATTTAGCTGTAATTGCTGGATCGAATGGAACATCAGCGCGATCGCAACAGGGATAGCGCAAAAAATACCAAGCTGAATCCAAAAAGTTATCAGAAACATCCGTTTCTCGCCGCGCTGCACCACCGCAGCAAGGACAGGTTGTATTGACAAATTCTGGAATGTCCGCCAAAGGAGAATTTCCCGTTCCTTGAGGCAACCAATTTTCAGTTTCGGGCAACTGCACTGGCAATTGCTCCTCTGGCACGGGCACTATACCGCAGCGATCGCAGTAAATAATCGGAATCGGCGGGCCCCAATAGCGTTGCCGTGAGATTAACCAATCTCGCAAGTGATACTGCACTGTGCCATCTGTTTCGTCACGCCCAATCCAGTTGCGTTGAGCCGTTTTGACTTTTTCTGACCAGTCCAATCGCTCCAAATTGTCCAACAACCGTTGAGCATACTCGGTGATTTTGAAAAACCACTGTTCCAATTCCCGCTGAATGGCGCGCGCGCTGCACCGTTCGCATTCGCCGTCAATCACCTGCTCATCAGCAAGTACTGTCTTGCAACAAGGGCACCAGTTCACCGCCGCTTTTTTACGAACGGCTAATCCAGCTTTGAACAACTGTAAGAAAATCCACTGCGTCCATTTATAATACGCGGGATCGGTGGTTTGAATTTCATGATTCCAGCAGAAACGATTGCCAATTCTTTGCAACTGCGTTTCTCGAAATCGCTTCACATTACGTGCGGTCAACTCACGGGGATGAACGCCTTGCTTAACGGGACTTAAACAAAAATCAAGCCCAAATATAGCCCAAACTAGCTTTGTAAGAAACAAACAGGTCACGATGGAGAGTCAACCAATCAAAAAAGCGAAAAGACATAGCTGTTCT
>NZ_JACJSJ010000203.1 GCF_014698115.1 Nostoc sp. FACHB-973 | reverse complement strand
GATGAGAAGCTGCATTACCAATTGCCATATAAAATCCATTTTGTACTAGATTCTTAGGCATTCTAATTGCAACTGAGTTACCAACAGTGACATTTCGCTCAGCTGGTTGCAGATGAATATTGCGCTGTATATGTAGTTTCAAAGCATTCTTATACACCATCAAAACGTCATTGCTTTCTTCTTTAATTACAAGCCAATCATTGCTGAGGTAGCCTTCACCCCTGTTGCTTTCATGCAAGCGTTCATAAAAAGCTACATCTACACCCAAAAGAGTGTTGTTTTCTAGATTTTGGTTAAGCGCCAAATTTGTTGTGTCTGCATCAGGAGCAAGAGCAGATTTCAAAGAACCGTTGTAATAGATACCGTAGAGAAAACTACGCAATTGCAGACTTAAAAACTTGTTCTGGAGATCCAAAGGTAATTGCTGAAAACCAGGAATTGCTGACTCTGGTAATTCCATTGGTTTGTAGTCTGGGTGCTGAATGCGATAATGAGACTGGATTTCAACTTTATGAATGATGTCCTGTAATGATGTCTGCAATGGCTCTGGAACTTCTGATAGTTGAGTTTCTAGCGAATCTAATAGTTGCATAATGGCTGCTGTGTAAATAAAAGAGGAGTAGAGGGGAGATGGGGATGTAGCGGAATTTCAAGTTAGAGATTTTCGAGAAAACGAACCACAGAGGCGCAGAGGACACGGAGAAATGAACAAGAGACAAAGAGTAGTTTCTTTCAATCCAAAAGATGTTCGTTCCTCTCTACGAGATGCTGTGCGTAGCTTGCGCTATCGGCAATCTAAAATCCAAAATTGATTGACTTGCTTTTATACACGAGATAAGTTTGTTGGATACAGATCTGATGCTTGCACACCAAAAATCGTTCGTGTAGATGCTTCTGGGCGACACAATAAACTCTTGGCAACCTGGAGCATACATATACCTGAATTACCAAATCTCTTTTCATACTGAAGTATCGCCTGAATAGATCTAATCAAAGCTAAACCAGCAAATTGGATAACTCGTCGTAAGAAATCAGGACGATGTTCTAGTACTTGAGGGAATTCAGCTAAATAACTAGCCACTAACGCCGCCATCGACGGCTGGAGAAGTTGCAGAGGAGTTGTAGCTAGACGTAATGACTCTTCGATCGCTATATCTTTACCAACGACAATACTATACAACCACATTTGCAGATAGCTGGCTAGCAAATTTCCTAAATCATTTGCTGGATCTCCCCAATCGCAACGTTCCCAGTCAATCAACCGAATCACACTCTCACCTGAGAATGATTGCTGAAAAATAGCTTGTTCCCAATCGAGAGAAATCAGGATATTATTCAGCTTGAGATCGTTATGAGTCAGACAATAGGGACTAAAAGCACTTGCCAAATCAGCGATCGCTTGTCCTAAGCTATCGTAACGTTGATAAAGGGCGAAAAATTTCAATCCATCGCCAGGAACTCTACCGTAAATTTCTGGTGTAATTCTATCTAGTCCTTGATATAGGTTTGGAGGTTCTTGATTTGATACATTCTCGCCATTTTGAAAAAATTCTCGATATTCTGGACGGCTAATACTTACACGATGAATCGATGCCAAAATACTGCCAACTATCTTTGCAATCTCAGTGGGAAAAAAATTCTCCTTGATGTAGAAATCTGCCAAATCTCGATAGTTACTCAGATAATTAAAAACAATGATGGAATTTTCGGCATCAAAATGCAGTACTTCCGAACAATAGGAACGAATGTGATTAATTTCTGGGAATCTGCGAAAAAAATTATGAATTCTCCATTCGTCAAAAAACTCACCAGCAGTTTTTCCTTCTCGATTGTGACGCTCTTGTTTAACTAAAAGTTGCTGACCTTCTGGTAAGGTGATTAATAAGTTAAAGTTTTTGGCAGGCTTTAGCTCAATTTTGCTCGATGATTTTTCTTCTTGAGTACACAATCCCAGAGGAATTAGGTAGTCAAAGACATTTTGAGAACTTAATAAAAATGGCATAGTGTCAGATATTTCCTTGCAAAATTAAAAGTTGCTGTTACTCAATCAAGAAGCTGGAAAATCAATATTCTGCTGAACAGAATATTCGTGGTTAATTGAGCATTTTTTTAATTGGCGATCGTAGTTGAATTAAGCTCAAATATACGCTCAATAAAAATTCTTTGATTATTCTGGAAAACACATAAAAACAATTGCAATTTAGACATATAACTCCTATTTTATTGCGTGGAAAAACTCGCCCTCAAATCGTTGAAAATACTGATTTATAAATGATATAAAGACACGAGCAATCGCCTCTCTACTATCTGCCTACATCAGACAAAAGTGCTATTGCTTGCTGTATGATGTAGCTATAAAGGCAATCTGACCAATAGCATAGATATTGACATATGCTTCAAGTAGTTTTGTTAAAATTGACATGTCACTGAATTGAGAAGAGTCACCACCAAAAATGGAATCAACATCGCTTAAATCACTGAGAAAGCTTTCCTCTCCTTGGAATAATTCAGAGCCAGAAACATATAGTTCAGAAAGAGTGATATTTGCCATGACTTATTCCTTAAATACTTATTATAATTAAGCTCTTCTTCAATCCATCTGGTTAGCTCTTAGGGATTATTGGTAATCAAGAAATCTCATGTATTGAATAGAGATTACTTTCTACCTTTCATCCCCAAAGAGCTATTTAGCTTTGTAATTAACTACAAAACTATTACTATTACCCGTTACTGTGGCTGAATGACTTGGCTATAAAGGCAATGTGACCAATAGCATAGGTATCAACATATGCTTCAGCGAGTTTTGTCAAACTTGACATGTCACTAAAATTAGAAGAGTTACCACCAGAAATCGAATCAACATCGCTTAAATCATTGAGAAAGCTTTCGGCTCCTTCAAACAATTCAGAGCCAGAAACATATAGTTCAGAAAGAGTAATATTTGCCATGACTTATTCCTCAAATACTTGTTTTAATTAAGCTGTCGTTGAATTCATCTGGTTGGCTCTTGGGAATTATTGGTAATCCAGAAACCTCATGCATTGAATAGAGATCACTTTCTACTTTTCATCCCCAAAGAGCCATTTAGCTTTGCAATTAACTACAAAACTATTACTAATACCCGTTACTGTGGCTGAATGACTTGGCTACAAATGTGATATGACCGATAGCATAGGTATCAACATATGCTTCAGCTAGTTTTGTCAAAGTTGAAATGTCACTAAAATGAGAAGAGTCACCACCAGAAATCGAATCAATATCGCTTAAATCATTGAGAAAGCTTTCTGTTCCTTCAAACAATTCAGAGCCAGAAACATATAGTTCAGAAAGAGTGATATTTGCCATGACTTATTCCTCAAATACTTGTTGTAATTCAGTCGTTGTTCAAGTCATTTAATTGGCTCTTGAGGATTATTGGTAACCCAGAAACCTCATGCATTGAATAGAGATGACTATCTACTTTTCATCCCCAAAGAGCCATTTAGCTTTGTAATTAACTACAAAACTAGTACCCCCAGCCGTTACTGTGGCTGTATGACTTGGCTACATAGGTAACATGACCAATAGCATAGGTATCAACGTATGCTTCAGCCAGTTTTGTTAATGTTGAAATGTCACTAAAACCACTATAGTTACCACCAGAGATGGAATCAGCATCGTTTAAATCATTGAGAAAGCTTTCGGCTCCCTCAAATAATTCAGAGCCAGAAACATATAGTTCAGAAAGAGTGATATTTGCCATTTTTTCCTCTTAGAAAACTTGCTTTCAATCAGATTAATTTAACAGGTGATTAAGCTCTGCTTTGCTTACCTGTTACTGCAATTTTTATTTAGGAAATTAGTAAAGTCAAGCTTATGAAGCTGTTTAGAAAGACAGATGTCAATGAGTTGAGTCTTTATTGAATTTTATTTTTAAGCAAGAAATATATACTCAACTGTTTTGATTTTTGAACTTATTTGCATGGTGTGCGAAGCACGATATAGCGGTTCCCATTCATATGCGGTACAAGATTATATCGCAAGGTGTAGGGGCACGGCAGTGCCGTGCCCTTACGGGTGTACCTCACGTAAACGAGAACCGCTATAGGCAGGGAGTAGGGAATCAGCCTTTTCTAGTTGCACGGAGTTTTTTCACGCAATCATATAGGAGTCTTAGATGATGGTGAGAACTTTACTGGAGTTAGTAGAACACCGATTCATTAATCAGAGTCATGACGAAAAATTCGGCTTTCTTTGAGGCGCATGAAGGAAATTGTGGTTTAAATGAACTAAAAATCTGGTTTTCCAGACTCGCGTTTTATTACTGAATCGGTGTTCTAGAAAATTGTTGTTTATACCATTTTTCTGTGAAGCTGCATATATTTACCCCCCGACTAACGCCGTTCCCCCTTAGCAAGGAGGGACTACAGGCAGGGCTGTGTTAAAACTTTTCATAAAAAAGTGCGTTCTAATATTAGTCACAATTAGAACGCACGAAAATATAGAAAAAAATTCAATCACAAAACTGTGGTCACTAATAAATTAGCACATTGGCTCTTATACCAACCTCTGAAATACTTTATCTAGCCCTAATCTAAAGCTATCCAAAAGTGAATTTACTTGTTGTAGCGAGTTTCCTGGTGATGATACCTCAGGATTCGCTGGACTCGATGAATTATTTGTGTCAAATGTGTTGGGGAACTCTCTGTCAAACCCAGTATATCCTACACCACCCTCTACTTTCTTCATTTCTCCAACAGTGATTTCATTGAGAAACTGCTTGTTCGTACTGGGATGCAAATCGTAAATTTTTATTCTAACCATTGACTCAACTCCAAAAATACTTAATGGCAAGTAACACAGTTGTGGATAATTTTGAGCTTTAATATCAAAATTATTCTCTGATATTATTTTGCTCTTAAATTAGGAAAATTCAATAATTTCGGGTTAATTTTATAGACATAAGTAAAGAAATTGTGTCTGATAAAGTAATGAATTGAACTAAATTTATTTGATTTTTTTGTTCCTTCCATAATGTGTAGGGACACGACGAATCGCGTCCCTATTATCGTTTGACTAAAACTTGTTATCTACCTATAGACTCAGCTTTTTTCTTTTCCAGCTTCCCCTGCTTTTGGTAACTTTCGATGGGTGAAGTATAAATGGCGATCCAATAGGGTTCGGTTAAGGTTTTTTGATGAAAATTCTAGATCCAAAGACGCGATAAATCGCCGTCTCTACAAGGATCAATCTTTCGTCTTGACGGCGATTTATGCCGTCTGGTGGCTTAACCGAACCGTATTGAATGACGATCGCATCCATCATCCCATCTACCCAACTAATTCTTCGCCTGTGGTTGTGAGGGAATTGTCACATCTATTGGCGTTACTTGTGCAGCTAATTGCGTCAACGGCGGTTGAATGGCGGTTTGATTCCCCACAACTAGAGTCACAATATTTTCTGGCTTGAGGTATTTTTGTGCTACGCGCTGCACATCATCGGCTGTGGTGGCGGCGACGGCTTTTTGATAGCGAAACAGAAAATCAGCCGGATAGCCGTAATATTCGTATTGCATCAGCCGTGATAGAGTTTGAGCGGGGTCTTGAAAGTTGAAGACAAAGGAGTTGAGTGTAGATTCTTTGGCAAAAGCTAGTTCCTTTGGTGTCACTTTTTGAGCTTGGATGCGTTTAATTTCAGCTTGTAAGGCTTTGACAAACTGCACCGTAGCATCCGATCGCGTTTGTCCACCAGCAATGAACATTCCTGGATAATCGTAACGGGGACTCCAGATACCATATACAGAATAAGCTAAACCTTGGCGCGATCGCAGTTCATTAAATAAACGTCCGCCAAATCCATTCAACACCTCATTCAACACATTCAGCGCTGGATAATCTGGACTGTTGAACTGTCCGCCTAAATGTCCAATCAGCACGCTGCTTTGCGTCAGTTGTGGCTGATTCACAAAAAACACTCCGCCTGTATTGGCTGGCGAAACCTCTGGTAATTGGGGTTTGGCAATTTTCGGGTTGGCTTTCCAGTCACCGAATTTAGCTTGAATGAGCGATCGCATTTTCTTCGGATCAAAATCCCCCACAATCCCCAAAATCATATTATTTGGGTGGAAGTATTGCTGATAAAACTTCAGCAAATCCTCACGGGAAACTCGATCCACCGTTGCATATTCTGTGGTGCGTCCATAGGCGCTATCTTTGCCATACAGCAACTTGCGAAATTCTCGATTAGCAATGCCATTTGGATCGTCATTGCGCCGTGCAATCGCACCCCTAGCTTGGGTTTTCGCCAAATCTAGCTTTTCTTGGGCAAATACAGGCGATCGCAACACCTCAGCAAACAACCCAAACACCGTTTCTAAATCCTCACTGAGGGCATCAAAGCCAGCACTACCAGCAGTTTCACTAATACCAGTTTCCACCGACGCCGCCCGTTGTTCCAATATCTCATTTAATTCATCAGCCGAGTGCTTCGTAGTTCCTCCAGTCCGCATTACCGCGCCTGTAAAACCAGCCAACCCGACTTTTTCCAACGGTTCCAAACGATTCCCAGTCCTTACCAACGCCGTAGCCTTCACCAAAGGTAACTCGTGATCCTCCATCAAATAGACAACCAAGCCATTTTGCAGCACAAACCGCTCATACTTGGGAAACTTAACCTCAGGTAACGGTGGCAGCTGCAACTCAGTATAATGCTTCGCCTGTGCCGTCGCCGCCACAGAAAAATTAAGATTTAAAAGTAAAAAAGCAAAAACCACAACCAACGCAGAAACAACTTTCTTCCCACTTGGGATTTTCAAAGCCATCTTCCTTTTACCCTTCCCCTTATACCTTTCCATATCTCTCTTCCTTTGCGCCCTTTGCGTCCTTTGCGGTTCGTTTCTCATCCTTGTTTCGACAACAGCTTCCCAATCGTGCGATTTTCCGGCGTAAACGTCGCCTTAGCTACCCGCTGAATATCACCAGGAGTTACCGCCGCAATTTGATCCAACTCCTTAAACAAATTCCGCCAAGAGCCAGTTTTCACCTCATATTCCAACAATTGCTGAGCCATTCCCGTATTAGAAGCTAAGCTGCGTAATAAATCCCCCCGCGCTTGAGTTTTAACTCGCTCTAACTCAGTCGCCGCCACAGGTTCAGTTTTTAATTTCTCGATTTCTTCGCGTAAAGCGATCGCCAATTCATCAAGTGTATGACCAGGAGCAGTCAGAGCATAAAACAACATTAGATTTGAGTATTTATCCCCAGGAAAACCACTGAAACCTTGAGCATTCAGCGCCAAACGCTGCTTTTCTACCAAAGATTTATACAGCCGTGACGTGCGCCCATCACTTAATAAACTGCCAATGATTTCATAGACCACATTATCTGGATGAGTAACTGACGGACGGTGATAGCCTTCTAAATACAACGGTTGAGCAGGTAATTCTAAAGTCACTTCCCGCGTTTGTTTTTGTTGCGGTTCCACGGGAATTTTTTGAGTAGCTTTAGCTTTAGCTTGATAGCGTCCAAAATAAGTTTCTGCGAGTTTTTTCACTTGGGCGGGATTGACATCTCCAACAATGGCGATCGCTAAATTATTTGGTACATAATAAGCGTCAAAAAACTTTTGCACATCTGCTGGTGTTAAGTTACGGATATCTTTGTCATAACCAATCACCGGACGCCTGTAGGGATGAACTTTGTACGCAGTGTCGATAAATTTCTCCAACATCGTGCCAATGGGTGAATTATCCACCCGCATCCGTCGTTCCTCTAAAATGACATCTTTCTCTTTATAAAACTCACGACGAATTACAGGCTCAAGAAATCGTTCCGACTCCAGCGACATCCAGAGTTCCAACTTATTAGCAGGAAAGCTGTAAAAGTAACGGGTAGCTTCAGTTGAGGTACTAGCATTTAAACCCACACCTCCCGCTTGTTCCACAATTCGCCCCATTTCGTTTTGCTTGACTAGCTTACCTGCTTGGGATTCCACTTGCTTAAACTCAGCTTCTAGCCGCGCCACTTCATCCTTTTTGCCATCAGCTTTGGCTGCTTGAATTTGAGTATCTAACTGTTCCAAGCGTTCTAGTAACGGTTTTTCTGCCTTGTAATCTTCCGTACCGATGCGCGTCGTTCCTTTAAACGCCAAATGTTCTAGGAAGTGAGCTACACCAGTTTTCCCATCCGGCTCATCCACACCACCGACATCAGCATAGGTAAGAAAAGAAACTACAGGTGCTTGATGTCGTTCCAAAACAAGAAATTTCAAACCATTGTCCAGGCGAAACTCCGTCAACTCATTGATGACTCGATCGAGATAAGGTTGAATCGAACTTGTAGCTGGTGGAGATATTGTTTGAGTTTGAGCCAGAACCATTTCTGGCTGGAATCCGCAGTAAAAAGCGATCGCCGCCAACAAGGCAACAAACAGCCTACGGGATGTGACTGATACTTTCTTTGAGCAATCCAAAATTGACCGAGAGAGTTTGTTCATAAGCCAAAATTAAGATAAAGTTACACTACCGAAGAAATACGCTACTTAGCAAATAGAGCGTTAATGTTGTATTAAGCTTTTTCGGCTTTTTGTACTTGACGTTAGACAATAATGCTACAAGTCCTGTTCCGGATATTTAACCATAACAATTATGCGAGTTTTTAATTCTCCCCCACCCTCAGAGGCTCAGACGCGCACCCGGATTTTACAGGCAGCACAACGTTTGTTTGCCTCTCAGGGATTTGATGGCACCACCACCCGTGATTTAGCACAGACAGCAGGTGTGGCTGAAGGCACTCTATTTCGTCATTTTCCCAATAAAAAAGCAATTTTGGTAGAAGTCGCCACTAGTGGATGGGTGGAGATTTTGACGGATCTGCTGACAGAATTAAGTGAAATGGGTAGCTATAAAGCAGTAGCTCAAGTGATGCGCCGTCGGATGTGGAACTTCCAAAAAAATGCCGATTTAATGCGCGTTTGTTTCATGGAAGTGCAATTTCACCCAGACTTGCGCGATCGCATTCAATTAGAAGTCATCACAAAAATGACCGATGTTGCCGAAGCCTTCTTTCAAACAGCAATGGATAAAGGCATTTATCGGCAAATGGATGCCAACCTAGTCGCCAAAGTTTTCTTAGGAATGTTTGCGATCGCCGGCTTTTCCAACAACACCCTCATCGAACCAGACGCCTCACCCCAACAAATGCAACAAATGGCAGAAGGACTCGCTGATATCTTCCTCAATGGTGTATTGGTGAAAGATTAGGGAGTGGGGAGTGGGGAGTGGGGAGTGGGCATTGGGCATTGGGCATTGGGCATTGGGCATTGGGCATTGGTTATTCTCCCCCTTCTTCCCCTTCTTCCCCTGCCT
>NZ_JACJSJ010000202.1 GCF_014698115.1 Nostoc sp. FACHB-973 | reverse complement strand
GAAATGGTTGATAAACTAATCTCAGTTGCACTCGACTTAATAAATCCTCAACATTTAAGAAACTGGTTTGCTAGTTGTTGCTACTGTACCTCATAGCAGCCGTAAATGCTGTATAATGTTGTACCGCATCTGAATGGGAACCGCTATAAGATAAATACTCAGTCTTATTCCCCAGAAGTTTCCAACACCCCTAACAAACTTTTCAACATCAAATAAGCAGAAGTCCCTCCGGGATCTTGATGTCCAACACTCCTCTCTCCTAAATAACTAGCCCGTCCTTTTTTCGCCTGCATTGGTATAGTTTCCTCCAACGCCCTTTGGGCAGCTGCTACAGCCTGTTGCATAGCTTCCACAGTACCGTTATTTTGTTCTACAGCCTGCTGAAAAGCTGCCACAGCCGGAGATAGCACATCTACCATTGTCTTATCCCCTAGTTGGGCTTTACCACGTTGCAGCACGCCATCTAAACCCGCTTGCAATAGCTCTAACATGTCTTGTTCTGTTAACTCATGCTTAAGAGTTACTGCTGCACTGGCTCGTAAAAACCAAGTACCGTAGAGAGGACCACTTGCACCGCCAATAGAGGAAATCAAAGTCATACTCACGGTTTTGAGAATGCTGCCAATGTCCTTGTCTGCAACAGTGGGTAATTGAGCGATCGCCTTTTTGAACCCACGATCCATATTAATCCCGTGATCGGCATCTCCGATCGCTGCATCTAATTCTGTCAAATATGCTTTATTCTGCTCTATTTGGGATGCAAATGACTGCAACCATTGTAATATCTGCGCCTGAGTGACCATATCAAAATAATTCGTAATTCGTAATGACGCTCGTTCCTCGCTACCGCTTCGCTAACGTAATTCGTAATTATGAAATTCCCCAGCGCCAAGTCGGCGTTTTTACTGGTGCATCCCATAGCCGGAGCATTTCATCATCTAATTTCAGCAGGGTAATGGAACAACCTTGCATTTCTAGAGATGTAATATAAGAGCCAATGAAGTTTCGTACAATTTGCAATCCTTGTTGTTGGCAGATTTCGGCGAGTTTGCGGTAAACGAGATACAGTTCTGAAACCGGAGTTCCACCCATACCATTGACAAAAGCTAACACGCGATTGCCTTTTACAAGTGGTGGATCAATTAGTTCCACATCCGCCCATTCTCCCTTGTTTTCATCCCACTCGCGCAATGTGCGAGTGTATGCTGTATCCTCAATGAGCGATCGCGTCAAAATTTCGGTAATCTCATCTACTGTTTTGATGCTTGTGCGTTCTGTTCCTGGTTCACCGTGAATACCGATACCTAATTCAATTTGGCGATCGCCCAATTCAAATGTCGGTGTTCCTTTGGCTGGCGTTGTACACGATGTCAGAGCAATTCCCATACTCCGCCCATGCAAATTTACCCGCCGACACAAATTTGATAATTGTGATAAATCATACCCTTCTTCGGCTGCTGCACCACAAATTTTTTCCGCCAATATTGTTGTTCCGACACCCCGTCGTCCTTGGGTATACAGGCTGTCCTTGACTGCCACATCGTCATCAATCAAAATATTTAGCGATCGGATGCCCTCAGCGCGGGCTAACTCCGTTGCCATTTCAAAGTTCATGACATCGCCACTATAATTTTTGACGATATAAAGGATACCAGCCCCTCCATCTACTTGCTTGGCTGCTTCTAGCATTTGGTCAGGGGTAGGTGAAGTGAAGACTTCTCCAGGACAAGCTGCATCAAGCATTCCTCTGCCCACGAAGCCAGCGTGCATCGGTTCGTGACCGCTACCCCCACCAGAAATAATTGCTACTTTCCCTTGTATAGGTGCATCGGCTCGATAGACAAAAGCAGGGTCATAGTTGACTTTAATTAAATCAGAATGAGCCACCGCCATACCCTCTAGACTTTCGCGCACAAAGTCTTCTGGCTTGTTGATCAGCTTTTTCATGGTTTGGTCACTTGTGACAAAGAGGATTTGAATTGGGGATTGGGGACTAGCGACTGGGAAGATTTGAATAATTAGTTTCTAACAATCGCACCACATCATCAGCGCAGTATTTTTTTGCTTTCTACGCTGTGAGATTTGCTTCCAACCAGCTAAGTAAATCTTCAATGGCTGTAAAATCTAATAAAGCCTCTCCAAGTGCTTCTAACTGCTCTAGAGAAAGAGTTTGAATACGCCTTTGCACCTCTTGTGGTAACTCTCCTACCCGTCTTTGTAGTAGCCGTAGCACGAGAGTTTGTCCTTGTTCTTGTTTCCCTTCCTGCTTGCCTTCTTGTTTCCCACGCTCGTAGCCAATGCGTTCGCCTGTGGTAATGTAGCTCATAGTCCGCTCCTGCTCAAACTGTTTAAACTCTTGCCAAAATTCTGCTTCCAAGGCTTTTGGTAAAATCATAACCCAATCAATAAATCGATACAGGTTACGAATATCTGTTTGTGGCAAGCCTAATTCATACAATCGGCGAATCAAGCTAAATTTCACAGCTTTACGTTCTTTGAGCTTTTTAGTTGTTTGCTGTGTCTGCAAATGCGCCATTACTACAGTTGCAAATGGGTTGTCGCTGGCTTCTAATTCTTGCCAACGGTTTTGATAATCTAAAAGCTTGACGATGCCAAATTCAAAGTTCAGTCTGGTATGGGGATAACTATAACTATATTGGTTTGGTCGCCATGTTGGATCAGCATCACACAAAATCGCCAAACTTATGGCTCCTTGACCAAACTTATCAAATATTCGCAGATTGTAAGAAAACATTCTTTCGCTAAAAGCGTCTTCTGATTTGGCTTGGATTTCTACATGGATTAATAGCCAAATTTCTTGTCCTTGAAGTTGCCAAACCTTCACTAATTTATCTGCATATCGCCGACCTTGTTCTGCTTCGCGGGCGATTTGTTGAAATTCCTTATCCAGAAATTCGTGGGGACGTTGCCAATCTATTAATGCTGCTGTTTCGGGAAAGAAAAATTGCATAGCTTGGGGAAAGTAAGCTGATAAAATTTCTTTCCACGGGCTATCATTATCTGCTCTTTCTAGTTCTTCTAAACTCATATATGGCGATCGCAATCAGCAAATACCAAAAAATCAATTATCACAACTCATACCACATGCGCGGCCTGTGTGAATTGTTTGTGAGTTTTTTGGCGATGCCTGGGTTGGGCTATGCCTAAGAGGTAGGACTTATGCACTGTACAAATTAATCATGGTATGGATTCAGGAAAATATGTCGTTTCAGGCTTTGATTAATTATTCTTTGATGGTACATAAACCCGCGCTATGGAGGGCACAGCAGTGCTGTGCCCCTACGACAAATCTAGTTTTTCAAAAAATACATATTTTGTATTTCGTGTCAATGCGTAAGTCCTAGAGGTTGTTTGAAAAGTCAAAATGTATACTAAAAACCTCTCTCCTTGTCGGAGAGAGGCTTTGAAACGCCCATTCCCTTGTAGGGAAGGCTTGCTCGGGGGGTTAGGTTTGGGAGGCTTATATGTTACCAAAAATACTTTTCAAGCATCCTCTAAGCCTTTTAGAGGCTATCCCATAATATTTAGCTCACTCATTACTTGTTGATTGTGGTTTGCTCACACCGTGCAGTTTAATAAAACTATCAAAGGCATACCATGCCAACACATACCAAGGAATAATTTCAAATTGCAAACCCTTAGCTAGTAACTGTCTAATAGCAAGGATGCTCAATCCTAAGGGAAAAATAACGCGCAAGTCAATTTCGCCTTTCGTTGCGATTTCGACTCTTTTGTTTAAGTTCACAACTGCATTTGTAATGCCCACTGCCGCTTCAGAGTTACCCTCAGTAATATCGGCGAAAATAACTCCTAAATCTGTGAGTGTGGCAACTACATTTTTCAAAGTGTCATCTTTCGCATCGTGGTTGATGACAATACTACCGTGATGAATATTCATTCGCACCTGATTAATGTTTGGTTGTGCTTCAAGTGCATTAGCAATGCGTTGCATTTCGCCGTTTTGACGATGGGGTAGAGCAACTCTCAACCGTAGCCGTCCTGGGGTATTGCTGAGAATTTTTGTGGATATTGGTTTGGATAAATTGCTTAAAGCTGCTTGCTCAATAATTTTGGGCATCTTGGTGAGATTACCATGACTATTTGTCAACACACAACTGCCCTCCTGGAGTTGCATTTTAAAGAAGGGGGTGGGGAGTGGGGAGTGGGGAGATGAGGGGGATGAGGGAGCAGGGGAGGCAGGGGAGGCAGGGGGAGAAATAACCCATGCCCGATGCCCGATGCCCGATGCCCCATGCCCTATGACCTATGCCCAATTCCCCTTTTTGACTTAGTTGGTGCAGTTTTACACACCATTATCTGAGGTATTGTCAATAGGGCTGCTAGCAGCTTCAAATACTGGAGTTTGCTTGTCTTCAGCAAGTTCGGCTCTGGCTTCAGCTACAATATCTTCCCAGCTTTCACCAAGTTCTGCAAAGGCTCCTTTGCTTTTTTCGTAGGCTAAAAGTCCGCCTTTGATTACAGACTTGGCTATGGGTTTACCAATTCCAGCGACGATGGGAATCAGAACGGGAGCCAGTATAACTGCGCCAATTCCAGCTACAATTCCCACAGGCCCAGCATCTTCAATGAAATCAGTAATTTTTGGCATAGTTAAAATTCCTCCAGTAAATTGAAAAATTGTCGTAAAGTTTTCTAGGATACTCTACCTAGAAGAGTTGTATCATCTTGCTGATGGTAGAGCTTTTTTTGGTGAAGGTTTGAGAATTGGGCGCAAACCGTTGACTCCGGCAACTACTGTTGAGCCGTTGTTGACTACTGTGGCTGCTAAGGGGTTAAGACCAAAGAACACAGCAACAAACATTGCAGCTATGTTAGGAAAGGCAACAATACTGGTGTTTTGATGAATTATTTGCTTGGCTTTACGAGCGATCGCGATCGCTTCTAATAAACCATGCAAGTCATTTTGCATTAACACCACGTCTGCTGTTTCCCGCGCAATTTCTGAACCGTTAGCGAAGGATACAGAAACATCAGCGTAGGCTAAAGCTGGCGAGTCGTTAATTCCATCACCCACAAATGCAACTGTTTTGCCTTGTTCGTGTAGTTGGCGAACAACTGCCGCTTTTTGTTCCGGAAAAGCTTCGGCGTGGGTATGCTTTGGCGCGATCCCCAGTTGAGCAGCCACAGCATTAGCTGTTCGCTTGTTATCTCCGGTGAGCATGTGAACTTCTACGCCATCGACTGTCAATAACTGGGTAATTACTTCCTGACTTTCGGGACGCAGAATATCGCTATAGATTATTCTACCCTGAAGTTGATTGTTACTAGCAACGTAAATCAGCGAGTCTGCTGGCTTGTGCCCATTGAGCTGTTCCATGTCTACGCCTTGCTGACGTAAAAAGCGCTCGCTACCTACGTAAACAGTCTCGCCGTCAATCTCGGCTTGCACGCCTAAACCTAGTTGATAGTCCCATTTACTGCGACTGGGTATCACTACTTGTTGTGCTTCGGCGTAGCGAATCACGGCTTCGGCTACCGGGTGTGTTAACCGCTGTTCCGCCGCCGCAGCTAGTTCCAACACCCGCAAATCTGATGTTGCAGGATTGAGACTCTCTACTCCCACAACTGAAACTTCTCCTTTTGTCAGAGTGCCGGTCTTATCAAACACAAGTGTATCAACTGCTGCTAGTTGTTCTAATGCCCGACCACTACGAATGAGGATGCCGTGCTTGGCTGCATAGGTCAGTGCTGCCAAAACTGTTGTTGGAATTGATACCCTAATTCCTGTGCATAAGTCGAGGGTCAGGACACTGGCTACACGTGCTGGGTTACGAGTTGCGGCAAATACTGCCCCACCCAGTAACAAAGTTGGCACAACTGCTTTTTCGGCAATTTTGATAGCATAGTTTTCCATGCGGGTATCGTGGACGGGTGCTTCTTGCATTAACTTGATGCTTTGTCCGGCACGGGTGTCGTTACCTGTCCATTCCGCCAAGATATAAATTCGTCCTTCGCGCATCAAGGTTGAAGCAAAAACTGGCTGTCCTTTTCTTTTCAAGACCGGCATGGATTCGCCGGTGAGTTTTTGCTCATCTAGCAGGGCTTTACCCCGGAGGATAGTACCATCGACTGGAACCTGTTCGCCAGGATAGACAATGACTGTATCCCCACGTTGTACATCCTGAATGGGGATTTGTTCTTTGATCCCATTGCGTTCAACCCAGACGAATTGTCCTAAGGAACTAAGTAAATCTAGAGTTTGCAATTTGGAAGAGCGAGCAGTACGATCGCGGATGTTTTCACCAATTTCAATCAAGCTCAACATCAACGATGGCGTGAGAAATTGACCTTGGACGGTAGTAATAGCGATCGCTAGAAAATCCAAAAAGTCAATGTTCAGTTTGCGTTGCTTTGTGATCCCTTCTACTGCTCTTTGGAATACCGGTAACGTCGCTAGGGCAATGGTTCCCGCCACTATTAAAGGTGGGATCGGTAGTCCCAACGGTCCTCCTAACACAGCTAAACTGGTAGCCATAGCCGAAAGTTGCATTCCAGGCCAGGAGTTCTCTGCATCGTCTGTTGGTTGGGAAGCCAATGAATTGTTCGCTTTTGGTAAAATTATTCCGACTTCATTGGCCGCCACAATCAGATAACTCAAACGCGATCGCACCTTCGCATCTGCAACTGAACTAGACTTATAATTCACCACTAACGCCGCCGCCGCCGGTTTGATTCGGACATTAGTAACGAGGGGATCGGCTTCGAGTAAAGCTATAAGACGTTGAGCATAATCGGCATCGTAACGTAATCGAGGCACGCGCAACCGTATCCTTCCGCGAATTGCATGAACAACACTGTAGGAAACTTGAGCAGTATGTGTGCGAGAATGTCTATTTCTCTCAGCGAGAGAACCTTTGCCATTCTTTTGCACTAAAGGAATTACCTGACTCTGTTTCTCTACAATCTCGTGAGATGTTTCAACTCGAAGGGATGGTGGTTGAACTGTGACTTGTGCCATTCGTTATATCTCGTATAGGTTTACAAAGTTGGTTGTTGAGGGGAGTGGGGAGTGGGGAATGGGGAATGGGAGATGACGGGGATGAAGGGGATGAGGGGGATGAGGGAGATGAGGGAGATGAGGGAGAATAATAACTCCCCAGTCCCCAGTCCCCAGTCCCCAGTCCCCAGTCCCCAGTCCCCACTCCCCACCTTCACCAGTCATTTTTGCGCTGACGGAGTAATAGAGATTTGCTCATGTCTAAAATTTTGCTAAAGGCGATCGCACTTGCAATATCTGCCATTACATCCCTGGCAGATTGAATTACGCTAGCTATATTGCGATCTTGCCGCTTCAAAGACGTTTTATTTGCAGCAACTCCAACAGACGTTGCTGATATTGTAAATTTTCACTGATCCCAGGCAGACATAATCCGACTTGGCTCTTAAGTGTATGGGTAATGCTATGAACTACCCTTAGAGATTTTCTGTAAGTGCCAGTGCTTGAATCTAGTTGTAAGCTAGAACCCTCCATTGTTGTCCTCCAGTGTTCCGTGTGGAACCGTCTATAACGGAAAGTTCGCCATCATGGCTAAGGAATAAGACAAAGTTGCAGGCTTCAAATCAGCCCATAAACTTGATAAGTCTAGAGTTGTGTTCTCTACTTCTGTTGTCTGACTCACTTCTAGAGTTGTGTCTTCCAACACATTTGTGTTGTCTGATTGTGCCGTATGACTCACTTCTAGAGTTGTGTCTTCCAATACAGTTGTAGTGTCTACTTCTTCTAGAGATGTTTGTGGTTCTAGAACTGTGATGGGATCGCTTGGTGGATTAGTTTGCAAAGCCAATTCCATTAGATTTACCCAATGGTTGACACTAGTCTGACTAGACTTATAAGCGATCGCAATTGAGGCTGCACCACTATTCACACGCACACTGATCGTTTGGGGATCGTTTTTGATCAACTTCTCTAGCCGTCGTGTATATGCACGATCAAGAGCTAGTCGAGGCAGATGAAACCGAATACGTCCTGGAATTGCATGGACTACACTGTATGTTAAATTCTTACCCTTCAAATCTTGCACCTCTTGGTTCTGGCTACAAGAATTTGCTTGATTTGTGCCTTCGCTTTTTAACTCTTGCAAGTTTTCCGATCCTGAAGCTTCTGGCTCAAAACAATCAATTACCCAACGAGTTGCATCTGCGGTAATCATATACAGTGGAATCGCTGCCAAACCGCTGATCCCCAGTCCACCTGTGACTGCTAACCCTGTCATCAAAGGAATCAAGGAAATAGATTGTTCTTTCCAAAAATCAAGGGATTTCCATGCAGCAAAGGGATCTGTCTGACTGTTTGAAGTCGGCGAAACTTGAGCTTGGTGAATATTAAATTGTTGCAGTAGTCCCAACACTTGCGGTAGTGACAGCTTTTTTTGATCAAAACTGACAACTATACTGCTTGTTTGCTCATTGGCAGCAACTTCCTTCACCCCATACTGCTGTCGTAAGCCTTGGGATATATTTTTGATTCTTGATTTGGAAATACCCTCACTAGCGCGGATTCTTACCCGCCCAGTAGTCGCATGAACAATTTCCAATCTCTCTGAAGATAGTTGCGCTTGTAACTGTGCAGCTACACCGCTTTTACTGGTATTTAGTTTTGCTTCATCACTTTGATGCTGAGCGGAGGTTGAGTCACTAGACATACTCATCTGCGGACTTAACCTCTCGTGACTACTAATAATATTGGTCATTTACCCGATAACTAAGCCGAACCAAAGGTTAACGTTAGGTTAAGTATAACTTAAACTTTCCGTAAACCATACATTTTAAATAATTATTTCGGATTAAGTCTTATTAACTACTCGTTGTTGATATTCCTGCTCAGTGATCATATCGAGAGTGTTTTCTATGCGGTCTACAAACACGATGCCGTCGAGGTGGTCATATTCGTGTTGAAAGATACGAGCGACGAAATCGGTTAATTCTTGCTTTTGGAGATTGCCTTGGCGATCGCTATATTCCACTTCAATAGTTTTATACCGAGGAACTAACCCCCTAATGCCTGGAACACTTAAACAACCTTCCCAATCTTTGACAACTTCTGTTGAGTGAGCAATGATTCTAGGATTAATCATAGCAGTAGGTTCCATTTCTGGAGCATTGGGATACCTGGGATTAGGTCGGGAAGCCACAATAAATAAACGATAAGATTGTGCAACTTGAGGCGCAGCAATTCCCACCCCGTTAGCCTTGGCAACGGTAGCCATTAAGTCATCGATTAATTTTTGGATACTTTGATCTTGAATATTATCAACCCAAACAGCTTTTTGCCGCAGTGTGGGATTGCCTAATTGAATGATTGATTCAGACATGAGAAAAACTCCTTTGGGAATGGGGAATGGGGAGTGGGGAGTGGGGAGT
>NZ_JACJSJ010000201.1 GCF_014698115.1 Nostoc sp. FACHB-973 | reverse complement strand
ATGTTCAAAAACTCGCTGCACTTCATTCAAAGCTAAAACCACAGGACTTTCAGTAATGTACTGTAATAAATACCCTTCAAAATAGATTTTGCAGCTGACTTTGCTGCCCATCTCTGTATCCCAAAAATCATCTAGACAGGGAACGAGATTTAACTGCCTGGTGACATAAAGACAGAACCAACGTAAAAATTTATCTAAGGAAGTAAAAACTTCTTGGTCAGCTTCTTGAAAGTCCAAGTAGATAATTTGATAATCCTGCTCTTTAGCATAAGCAATCATTCGGTTGAGCAGGGAACTTTTTCCCATTTTTCTAGGTGCTTTAATTCTGATTAAGCAACCAGGGTGTAATATCTCTTTACAAATCAGTTCTTCTAGTGGAGGGCGATTGATGTATAAAGGAGAATCCAGTGACACTGGACCACTGGGATAATCTATCTCGCTACCTAAGAACAAGTCAGGAAAAACCATTTCTAAGCTAGATTGTCTTCTGAAGTTTTGTTCGGTCTGATTCCGCTGATGACCAATTCTGTCTTGCAGATGTTTGCTTAAGGCTACATGCAGATTTTTTTTTGTTACTCTTTTTCCAAGTGCTAGAGAAAGGTCTTGCCACAACTGAGAGCCAACTTCTTTGATGTAGTGATTGCCATAACCTGATGTTTTTGACATTTCGCCATAAGTTTTACCCAACCACGATTGATACAGCACAAACAGCTGAATGGAAGCAAGAGGTTTGTCTTGCAGAATTCTTTCTACAGCTTGCAGAATATCTTCCACGGATATTAAAAAGTAAAAATTTGTTATGTAAATGTACTAGATTTTATTTACTAATAATATCATACTACCGAATAAATACTTGAAGAAAAAAAATTGTCAGGAGTATTTTGATCAAGATGATTAGCGACTGGGGACGAGTGCCGCTATGAAATCAAAAGTATTCTGAAATGAACTTTTTAGGTATTTCCAATGGTTGCGCTATTTACGCCGTAAGGTACTATAGCAATCCTAAATGAGTTGTCAGAAAATTCACCCCCCGTTTTCAAACACCCTCTTCCCAAGGGGGGAACTATAGGGGGGTAGCAACAATTTCAAATTCTCACAAATGATTTAGGACTGCTATAGCGCGTTTTGAAGCCTCGACGTTGACGTTGCTTTGTTGCGTTGTCCTAACCTTAACTCAACCTATGTTTCCAGTTTGAAAGCAGGTATTAGTGAAGAACTTTCTTAGTACCCAATCCCCAATTCCTTTGACACCACTAAAGTGGGAAAAGTGGGTTTTGGTGGGAAAAGTGGGAAGTATTCTGAATAACCTTGCTTTTTTCATTCATTTTTTGTAAGTTAACCATTAGCAATTTTCACTAAGAAATAAAACGTTTAGTAACCAAACTTCTGGCTGCCAAGCGTAATTAAAAGTCTCTGGATACTCATTTTTTTGGGGTAGCTGACAACTTTGTTTGTCTGGGATTCTTAGTGAAATAATTAAACTCATTTTGTATAAGGAAGAAATTCTGATGTCACATATCACTTTTGAACAAGAAGAAATCGCAGTTATGACAGAGTTGAACGAAGAAGAAATCAGTGCAGTAATCGGGGGAACTGGTTCTGATGATGACTTCCTAGATGTGGGAAATGTAAACATCCTCAACGGAAGTCTTAATGATATAAATGTGAACGTACTCGGCATTCAAAACACCAATGTAGCAGCAGGTCTTTTGGGTGGACTGGCTAAACTTTTCGCTGCCAACTAACTTTTGAAAAATGCAGTGGCCGGCTGTGCTACCAAAACTTTTTTCATCATGTTCTGTAGGAAGAGTACAAGCTCAAACAGCACTATAAATAATGATTAGGAAGTTTACGGTAGGAAGTTACACGGCAAACTGCTTTTAAAGTTCTGAGCGGAGGCAGCTTCCGCTCACTTTATTTATAATGTCTAGACAAAATTCAAAATCTTTACTATCTCAGGTTTGGTGTTTCATTAAGTGCTAGATTAATTATTGGAAGCAGCAAAATTTTAGTTTTTCTAAATTGTTCCCTATGTTGACTCCCACGTAAATTGGGATGGTATTCGGTGACTAGCCAAAAAAGTAACCTGTTTCGGAAAGAAGCTTTAGAACGTGCTTCTTCTCCTGAAGAATTAGATCAAATTATGCAGGTAGTCAGCCCGAAAAAGTGGCTACCTCTAATTGCTGTTGGTTCTTTGGTGGTGACTGGACTGACTTGGAGTTTTTTAGGTCGAATTCCAATTACGGTGACGGGTACTGGCATCATAGTCTATCCCAGCACGGTTACTTCGTTTCAATCACCGATCGCCGGCAGGTTGCGAACAGTGAATGTTCGCGTTGGTGACTTTGTAAACAGAGGAGATGTGCTGGCGACTCTAGACCAAAGCGAACTCATGAAACAGCTACAATTAGTACGCTCTAAATTAGAGCAACTACAGCAAGAGGATCGCGAAGCTAATTTAGTGCAGCGACTGCGGCAAAATGCAGATCAACAGGCGATTCAACAGCAACGCCAATCTTTGCAGCAAAATCTCCAAACACTACAAAAGCTAACACCGATTTTAAGGGAGAAAGGGCTGGACTCGATCCAACGCGATCGCCTTACCCAAACACAAAGTCTACAATCTTTCCGGGAACTGCTGCCGACTTTCAAACAGAGATTTGATAACCGCAAGCGACTATTGGCAGAGGGAGCAATTTCTGGAGATACAGTACTACAGTCACAGCAAGATTACTTAAACGCTGTTACACAAATTAACCAAGCCGAATCCCAACTCAAGCAACTCGATGTCAAAGAAGCAGAGGCCCAGCGGCAATATCTCGAAAATCTCAACTCAATTAAGGATTTGGAAACCCAGTTAAAGCAACTAGATAGTAAACAAGCGACATTAGCACAACAAGACTTAGAAGTTGTAACTAACCGCAAAAAAGAAATTCAGGAAGTGCGGCGGAATATTACGCAATTAGCAGTGCAATTATCGAGTAATAGCTTAATCAAAAGCAGCTACTCCGGAAGAGTTTTAGAAATTTCAGCAACACCGGGACAGGTTGTCTTACAGGGTACACCCATAGGAGCGATCGCTGCACAAAAGCGATCGGCTCAACTGGAGACTGTAGGATTTTTTCCAGTTGGTGATGGTAAGCAGATTCAACCAGGAATGAAGTTACAAGTCACACCTAGTACCGCACAACGGGAACGCTTTGGTGGCATTATAGGTACTGTCACAGATGTCTCAGCTTTTCCCGTGACTAAAGAAGGTGCATTAAGCGTAGTAGGAAATTCCGAATTCGTCCAAGGTTTAATTTCACAAGGGCCACAGATTCTCATCACCGCCCGACTGCAACCAGACCCTTCCACAATCAGCAGCTACAAATGGTCTTCTTCCCAAGGGCCGAATATGAAAGTAACTTCAGGAACCACTACCTCCATACAAGTCACCGTCGAAGAACGTGCGCCGATTACATTTGTTCTACCAATTTTGCGGTCTTGGAGTGGGGTTTATTGAACAAGGGAGTGGGGAGTAGGGAGTGGGGAGTGGAGTTGTGATTTGGAGATTAGCAACAAATAAATTTTCCAATTTTGTGAGGTGGACATCTTGTCCGCCTTTGGTTATGGGCGGGCGAGACGCCCACCCCACAAGAAGAGTGAGGTACACCTGTAGGGGCACGGCACTGCCGTGCCCCTACACCTCGCTATATCATGTTGCACATCTGAATGGGAAGCGCTATAAAGACTCATTCAGGAGTATTAAACACTCGTTGGCGAGTATCAAAGACTCATTCATGAGTCTTAATTTCTACCAGATTACAAATATAAATTATTCTCCCCATCTCCCCCACTCCCAATACTGCGTAGGTTTTGGAATTTCTTGGTTGAGGCAAGCAATCTTTAGCAGGGGGAGAAATGGAGGCTGGCGTTGAGTTTTGCCTCCCCTGCCTCCCCTGCCTCCCCTGCTTATCCGAGCAGTATTGCCCCCACTCCCTACTCCCCACTCCCCATTCCCCACTGACTGATGACGATCTCACTTTTTATGATCTTGTGGCGAAATCTGCAAAGCCTACTCAAGGCTAAAAACAAGCGGTGTCGCACTCCGACTCTGTTGCAAATGGAGATTGTAGAATGCGGCGCTGCTGCTTTGGGAATTATTCTGGGTTACTATGGTCGCATTGTCCCGCTGACGGAACTGCGGCAAGCGTGTGGTGTGTCGCGGGATGGAGTTAGTGCTTTAAATATCTTGAAGGCTGCCAGAAATTATAAATTAACTGCCAAGAGCTTTAAAACCAACTTGGCTGCCCTGTCTGAGTTAAAATTACCCTTCATTGTATTTTGGAACTTTAACCATTTCCTGGTCGTAGAGGGATTTGGCAAACAGCGAGTTTATCTCAATGACCCTGCTACTGGACGACGCAGTGTTTCTGTTGAAGAATTTAGCGGTGCTTATACAGGTGTCGTGCTAGCTTTAGAACCTAGTTCCGAATTCCAGCAAGGGGGACGCAAACCCAGCACTATTCTTGCTTTGTGGTCACGGTTGCGAGGCTCGATTGGGGCATTACTATACTGTGTGCTGGCGGGGTTTTTGCTGGTAATTCCTGGACTGGCCATACCTGCATTCTCGCAGATATTTGTAGACAACGTATTAATTGAGCATCGGTATGAGTGGTTACGTCCCCTAATTTTAGGGATGATTTTCACAGCCGGACTTAAAGGATTTTTGACGCTGCTACAGTTACAGTTTTTGCGTCAGCTGAAAATTAAGTTGTCAGTGGGTATGAAGAGTAAGTTTTTGTGGCATATTCTTCGCCTACCCGTGAGTTTTTATGACCAGCGGTTTGCTGGGGAAATCATTAGCCGGATGCAACTCAACGATAGTATCGCTAATATGCTTTCGGGTCAATTAGCTACCACAGTGATTGCCGCAGCTTCAGTATTTTTGTATGTGGTAGTGATGCTGCAATATGATGTCGTGTTGACCTTAATTGCGATCGCCTTTGTTACTGTTAACCTCGCTGCTTTACAGTGGGTGAGAGGGCGGCGCGTGGATGCCAACACTAGATTGATTCAAGAATATGGAAAAGTCAGCGGCGTAGCAATTTCTGGTCTTCAGAGTATGGAAACACTCAAGGCCTCCGGGTTAGAGTCAGATTTCTTCTCTCGGTGGGCGGGTTATTATGCCAAAGCCATCAACACCCAGCAGGAATTAGAAACAACAAACCAAACATTAGGAGTTTTACCAGATTTCTTATCGGCGATCGCCTCCATGTTACTTTTAGCTGTAGGTGGTTTCCGAGTCATGGATGGAACCATTAGCATCGGCATGTTAGTAGCCTTTATGGCCATGATGCAAAATTTTTTCCAGCCAATAACTAATCTCGTCAACCTGGGAAGTGACCTGCAAAAGATGGAAGGAAATCTAACTCGCCTCGATGATGTCTTGCGTAACCCAATTGATTCGCAGCTGGTGTATGGGAGAGATGGGGGAGATGAGGGAGTGGGGGAAGATGAGGGAGATAATCAAGAAAATACTTCTTCATCCCCCTCATCCCCCTCATCCCCCTCATCCCCCTCATCCTTTAACCCTCTGCCCAAACTCCGGGGATATGTGGAATTATGCAATGTGACATTTGGCTATAGCGAAATTGCTCCACCGCTGATTGAAAACTTTAATCTCTCTCTCCAGCCTGGTCAGCGAGTGGCTTTGGTGGGTGGGAGTGGTTCTGGTAAGTCTACCATTGCCAAACTTTTATGTGGGCTGTACCAACCGTGGCAGGGAGAAATTCTGTTTGACGGCAAACCCAGAGAGCAAATTGAGCGCCAGGTACTAGCTAATTCTATCTCTGCGGTAGAGCAAGAGATTTTGTTGTTTGCTGGCAATGTCAGAGACAACTTAACGCTTTGGGATACTACTATACCCGAAAGTCATTTAGTCCGAGCTTGTCAAGATGCTGCACTCCATGATGTAATTCTTTCCCTTCCAGGAGGTTATGGTGCCGACCTCTTAGAAGGTGCTACTAATTTGAGCGGTGGTCAGCGGCAACGTTTGGAAATTGCCCGTGCTTTGGTGAATAATCCCAGTATCCTGGTTATGGATGAAGCTACTAGTGCCTTGGATGCTGAAACAGAAAAGACGGTCACTCGTAATCTGCGTTTGCGCGGTTGCACTTGCATAATCGTGGCGCATCGTCTCTCAACCATCCGAGATTGCGATGAAATTATTGTCCTCGATCGCGGCAAGATAGTCCAACGGGGAACCCATGAAGAATTACAGCAGGTTGAGGGAGTTTATTTACAGTTGATTCGTAGTGAGGGAGATGAGGGAGAGGGGGGAGATGAGGGAGATAAGGGAGAGGGGGGAGAAAATTATTCCTTGTCCCCCTTGTCCTCCTTATCCCCCTTATCCCCCTCATCCTCCTCATCCCCCTCATCTCCTCTAGACCAAGGAGAATACTATCGCTTTGGGGGCAATGAATCGATACTATTAAACGATCCGCAGATAATTTGGGTGGTAAAATCTGGTTACTTGGTGCTATTTGCGATCGCTGTTCATGATGGCATTCCTGAAGGAACTCGTCGCTACTTATTTAGTATCACAGCAGGACAGGCGATGTTTGCCACTCCATCAAATTTAGATGGTAAACAGCACGAAATTTTAGCGGTGTTTTTTGAAGATACAGAACTCCTGAAAGTATCGACAGATGACTTTAATCAGTTGTTTGTTGATGCTAATAGAGAAGCTGTAGCTTTAATAGAAGACTGGATTGATCAATTAGGTTCGGTAATTGCTGGCATCACGACGCCAACCACACCAATATTACCCCAAGGAATTCACTACTTTTCCTTAGCCAAAAACCAAATCTTCCAACCCCAGGGTCATGTATCATGGGTGCAAATCTTACAAGGGCGTGCTAAATGGATGGGATTTGAGGATTTGCTGTTAACTTCTGCCTCTGGTATGTTACCTCTACATCCAAATATGTGGCTAGAGGCAAGTGATACAGTTGAGTTGCAAACCCTTACCACTCTGGAAATTCCAAATGTAGATGCTTTGTTAGGTGGTTTGTCTCAACTACAAACTTATTTCCTCCATTGCATTGAACTGCTGCAACGCCAGGAGATGGATGCAGAATTACTCAGATTTGCAGCCAGGGAACGTCTTGAAAGCCAAGTGATGCAACAGACGTTGGCAGAATTGGCATCTGTATTGCCACAGCCAAAGTCAAACAGGTTAACTGGTAGCTCAGAATTGATTACTAGTGTTGATGCAACTCCAAATCAAGCCTTGCTAGTTGCAGCTGGTGCCGTAGGACGAGCCTTAGGAATTACGATTCGTCCCCCAGCTGCCTCAGAAGATTTTAACCGAGTGCAAGATCCTGTAAAAGCGATCGCCCGCGCTTCCCGTATTCGTGTGCGGCGAATTCACTTGCGGAACAACTGGTGGCAAAAGGATTGTGGGGCGATGTTGGCATTTACACTTGGTGACAATCAGCCAGTGGCACTGTTACCAATATCTGATACTCGTTATCAACTCTACGCTCCTGGGCAACAGACGCGCATCTTTGTAGATGCCCGCATCGCAGCAGCCCTAGCTCCCACCGCCTACGTATTCTATCGATCTTTGCCTGATAAACAGCTAAAAACTCTTGATTTGCTTCAGTTTGCCGTCCAAGGACATTACAAAGAACTAACTCTAATTTTAGTAATGGGAGTTACCATTACTTTGTTAGGAATGCTGACGCCTCAAGCTACAGCAATCATCATCGACAAAGCCATCCCAGACGCTAATCGGGGGTTGTTGAGCCAAATTGCTCTGGGTTTAGTCGCTGCTGCCTTTGGCAGAATGTTGTTTCAATTAACACTTGCATTTGCCACCATCCGGCTGGAAACTTTTGCTGATTCTGCCACGGAAGCCGGAGTGTGGGATCGATTGTTGAACTTAAAGCCTACCTTTTTTCGTTCGTTCTCGGTTGGTGACTTGAATTCTCGAGTCACGGCTATTAGTCAAATTCGCCAAAGACTCGGTAATACGGTATTAAAAACCATCTTTTCGAGTTTATTCTCACTACTGAATGTCGGACTATTGTTTTACTACAATATTTCCTTGGCTCTCATAGCTTGTGTGGTGGCACTGATAAACACTGCTGTCACCATCATTTCTGGTATTCTCATTGTCCGTAAAGTTCGCCCCCTACTTGAACAAGAAGGACAAATCTTTGGCGTGATGGTGCAGTTGATTAATGGAGTTGCCAAACTACGAGTTGCTAAAGCTGAAGCCCGTGCCTTTGCCTACTGGGGTAAAAAGTATACCCATCAACTGAAACTCATGCTGAGTACCCAAGGTATTGAAGATAGCGTCGCAGTCATTAATCAAGTATTACCTGTGTTAACAACTGCCGCTATCTTCTGGTTTGCCACTACCTTAATTGGGCAGTCCCAAACCCCAGGAGGAACTGGTTTCTCTACTGGCACATTCTTGGCATTTAATGTGGCTTTTGGGACATTTATTAACGGAGTCACTAGCTTGAGCAGTACAGTGGTGGAAGTTTTGCAAGTTTTACCATTGTGGCAAAGGGCACAGCCAATTCTCCAAGGGGAACTAGAAATCACTTCCACTCAGGCAGATCCGGGAAGGCTATCAGGTAAATTAGTTGTAGACGGGGTAAGTTTCCGCTACCGTGATGATGGCGGCTTAACGTTGGATAATGTCAGCATCCATGCCGAAGCCGGAGAATTTATTGCCATTGTTGGTCCTTCTGGTAGCGGTAAATCAACTTTATTGAGATTACTTTTGGGGTTTGAATTCCCGAAAGCTGGCACAATTTACTACGACGGACAAGACTTGGCTTCTTTGGATGTCCATGCTGTGCGCCGCCAATTAGGTGTTGTTATGCAAAATAGTCGCTTGATGTCAGCCTCAATTTTTGAGAACATTGCCAGCGGCGCAGTGCTGACAATGGATGAAGCTTGGCAAGCAGCACAGATGGCAGGTTTTGCGGCTGATGTTGCGGCGATGCCAATGCAGATGCATACAGTTGTCAGTGAGGGAGGTACTAATCTTTCTGGTGGACAACGCCAACGGTTGTTAATTGCTAGGGCTTTAGCATTGAAACCCCGAATTTTGCTATTTGATGAGGCGACCAGTGCGTTAGATAATAGAACCCAGGCAATTGTCAGTGAAAGCTTAGAGCAGTTAAAGGTGACTAGAGTTGCGATCGCTCATCGCCTGAGTACCATCCAAAATGCTGATCGAATTTATGTCCTGGATGGTGGCAAGGTAGTACAGCAAGGTAATTTCACTGATTTGGCAAATCAACCAGGGCTGTTTGCCCAACTGATGTGGCGACAGTTGCTTTAGTTTTTTGCCAACTGTTGACTAAAATAAAGACGATATAATTCACACATGACACAGGCTTGATTGCCATTGAGTTGAACTAAACCCATGCTTTCTAGTTTATAAGCTGCGATCGCATCTAATTCTACCTTGTCATCGCTGGCAATTACCTGTTG
>NZ_JACJSJ010000200.1 GCF_014698115.1 Nostoc sp. FACHB-973 | reverse complement strand
ATGAGGGAGATGAGGGAGATGAGGGAGCAGGGGAGGCAGGGAGCAGGGAGCAGGGGAGAAAATCTTCCCCTCTGCCCCCCGCCCCCTGCCCCCCTGCTTCTTCCCACGCCCAATGCCCAATGCCCAGAGAATGAAAAACTGCTATATTATAGCTTTTCCAGAAATGACAAGGAATGGCATCGGTATTCGCACGGCGCAAGTGCGTCATGAACGGCTCATTGGTCAAATTCACGTCTACGATGGCGCGGGTAAAGGTAAATCCCAGGCGGCTTTAGGGGTAGTTTTGCGTTCGATTGGGTTGGGAATAAATACACCTAGTAATTCCAACCGGGTTTTACTGCTGCGGTTTTTAAAGGGGCCGGAACGTGATTATGATGAAGATGGGGCGATCGCAGCTTTGCAACGTGGCTTTCCCCATTTAATTGACCAGGTTCGGACTGGGAGAGCCGAATTTTTTGGCCCAGAAGAAATTACTGCTTTTGACAGAGATGAAGCGGCGCGGGGTTGGGATGTTGCCAAAGGTGCGATCGCCAGTGGTTTATATTCAGTTGTGGTTTTGGATGAAATTAACCCCGTCTTGGATTTGGGTTTGCTACCAGTGGATGAAGTGGTGAAGACATTAAAATCCAAACCCCAAGAGTTGGAAATCATTGCTACCGGACGCGCTGCACCACAAAAGTTGCTCGATATTGCAGATTTGCACTCAGAAATGAAACCCCATCACCACCCAACAGCTAAAGCACTCTTTCTGAATGGCATTGAAATTTATACTGGTGCTGGCAAAGGTAAGTCTACGAGTGCTTTGGGCAAAGCCTTGCAGGCAATTGGTAGGGGAATCAATCATCCAGGCTCTACTCGTGTATTAATTATGCAGTGGCTCAAAGGTGGTACTGGGTATACAGAAGACGCGGCGATCGCCGCTTTGCAGCAGTCATATCCAGAAGTGGTGGATCATCAGCGTTGCGGTGGAGATGCAATTGTCTGGCGGAATTCCCGGCAAGAATTAGACTACGTGGAAGCCGAACGGGGTTGGGAAATTGCCAAAGTTGCCATCGCCTCTGGGTTGTATAAAACGATTATTCTTGATGAACTTAATCCCACAGTAGACTTGGAACTACTCCCCGTTGAACCCATTGTTCAAGCTTTGCTCCGCAAACCCCGCGACACTGAAATTATCATCACTGGCCGCTGTCAAAATCAACCGGCATACTTTGACTTGGCTAGCGTCCACTCAGAGGTATACTGCCACAAACACTATGCAAATCAAGGTGTAGAACTCAAACGAGGCGTAGATTTTTAGGTTGGGGGATTGGGGATTGGGGATTGGGGATTGGGGATTGGGGATTGGGGATTGGGGATTGGGCACAAGAGGCAGAGGGGCAGAGGGGCAGAGGGAAAAAACTTACTGCTCCCCTGCGTCCCCTGCGTCCCCTGCGTCCCCTGCGTCCCCTGCCTCCCCACTCCCCACTCCCCACTCCCCACTCCCTCTTTTCAACACAGTCTATTGCAGTAATTGCTGAAACTGCTTTTCACTACGCACTTTGCTAAAGTCTGGGTCAGTTTTGGCTAACTTTTTGTACTTTCCAGGAACAAGTTGAATTGCTCGGTCTAGGTTTTCAATTGCTAATTCTACATTGCCCTGTAAGGCATAAGAACAAGCTTTGTTGTAATATGCTTGGTGCAAATCTTTTTTGATGGCGATCGCTTTATTATAAGATGCGATCGCTTCTTGATAGCGTTGCAACTTTGTCAAGGCAATGCCTCGGTTAGTTAAAGCTTCATACTTGTTAGGCTTGATGGCGATCGCTCTATCATACGATGCAAGAGCGTCTTTGTAGCGTTGCAGAGATGTTAAAGCTATGCCACGGTTATACCAGGCTTCATCTTTGTCTGGCTTGATGGCGATCGCCCTGTCATAGGATGCAATCGCTTCTTGATAGCGATGCAGGGATGTTAAAGCTATGCCACGGTTTATCCAAGCTTCAGCAATCTCAGCTTTCATGGCGATCGCTTTGTCGTATGCTTTGATTGCATCTTCGTAACGCTGTCTATCTAATAAATTATTGCCTTGAGCAAATAAAACTTGTGCTTTTTGACTAGCCTTCGCTTCTACAAAAAGCTGGGTTACATTACTTTCCTGTACAACTTGTGTGGTATTTTCTGTCCATGAGTTTGCGCCATCACTACAACCAAATGCAAAAAAAACTATTAAGCTAGATGCAACCAACCCTTGCCTAAAAACCATGCTGTATCTACAGAACTTATAATTCTGTTATGAACATTTGTTATTTTTTGAATATTATCAAAATACACTAGTTTTTACTCATTCCTTTCTTTATATTTTGATAAAAAACTTTGCTGAAATTTTATAATTGCTTTTTTATTTCAATTTTAGCTGATAATAACATATTCAATGCACATCAACCAATTGCTTAATTTAGAGCCTGCTTAGCTAAAAAAACGGTAATTTCTGTTGCTATGTAGGCAGCGATCGCACTCGGAATGCTAATTTCCTTTTTGATTAATCAAAGTGCGATCGTGCTAGTTTTTCATCACTTCTGATCTCGGATTTAGGCGTCTGCAATTAGCCCAGAGTTAATCCTGTTGTTGGGGGTTGCCAAACTTGGGCAAATTGCTGTACAGCTAATACAAGCTTGCTATCTAGTGTCAGTTTATAAGAGAGTGGGGCGTTTGATCCCCAATTCCCAATGTTTTTACTGGCGATCGCGCTTTTTTAGATAAGTATCAATAAAAACAGTTGAAAATATCTTATTAACGATTAAGTGAAGCGTGAGTGAAAGTAATTAAGTATTCTAGATGACGCAGTATGAAGATATAAGAAACTAATCTAGTCTTAAGCCAACCTTAAACTTATCTTAGAGATTACCTACGTATACTGATTTCACAGAAGTTTTTGGTAAAAAATGTAAACGATGTAAATTTATCAACAATAATTGTCCTGCGTCTCAAAGCACTTTTGAAGCAGGACACTGATACTAACTGCTTTACTAACTGCTTAATGAATTTTACTGTTGTTTTCCGAATTTGATGTTTGAATTGCAACTCTATTTATTCCCAGCCATCAAAACGTTGATTTTGGTGGGTAGATGAAACTGCAAGCTTGCGATCGTCACCAGAAGCAGGCAAGGAAAAACATGGCTGTCTTTCTTGCAAAAGAACTGAAACAAGGATTATTTTCACAAAGTTTTAGAGATTTGGAGATTTACCAAAATGGGTAACCAATACCATAACCTGGCTGAAAGTGCCTTCACGCAAGACTGGACAGATACAGCGCTAATCGCAACAGATGATGATTGTGACATTAATATTTCATCGACTCCCAGTGCTTCCCCCAACGTCCAAATCACCGAATACATGTACTCTGGTGGTAACGAAGAATTTATCGAGTTTACTAACCTTGGTAACAGTCCAGTGGACATGACCGGCTGGAGTTTCGATGATGATTCTCGCACACCTGGTACTATCGATTTGAGTGCTTTCGGCATCGTGCAACCGGGAGAGTCAGTAATTTTAGCAGAAAGCGCTGATGCAGCCTTCCGTGCAGCTTGGGGTTTATCTAATTCAGTCAAAGTCATCGGCGGACTGACAGCAAATTTGGGACGGGAAGACGAGATTAATCTCTTCGACAACAACAACCAACTTGCCGATCGCCTCACATACGGAGATCAGAGATTTATTGGTACAATTCGCACACAAAATACTAGTGCTTGGACGGAAGCAGAGAATCTCACACCCACTGAAATTACTCCTGCATGGCAGCTTTCAGTTGTGGGCGATGGTCAAAATTCCTACACCTCTACCAATGGTGATGTTGGTAACCCAGGCGTTTATTTTACAGGTTCTACAGCAATTCCTGGTGTAATCATCACTCAATCTGATGGCAGCACTGATATCGCTGAAGCTGGCGCAACTGATAGTTATACAGTTCTACTGCGTCAGCAACCCACCGCAGATGTGACCATCACCATTGATGCTGATAGTCAGTTGACAACTAGTCCTGCTACCTTGACCTTCACTGCACAAAACTGGAATATCGGCCAAACTGTGACAGTGACGGCGTTTGATGATACTGCATTTGAAGGGAGTCATACTGGCGCGATCGCCCACGTTGCCAGCAGTAGTGACCCTAACTACAATGGCATCACCATTGCTAGCGTCACCGCCAACATTACTGACAACGATTCACCTGACAGTGGTGCCTTCACCATCCAAATCACCGAGTACATTTACTCTGGTAGCAACGGCGAATTCATCGAGTTTACCAACCTCAGCACCAATCCCATAGATATGGCGGGCTGGAGTTTTGATGATGACTCCCGCATTGCTGGAACCTTCGATTTGAGTGCCTTTGGAATTGTGCAGGCGGGAGAGTCCATCATCTTGACAGAAGAGGATGCTGCGACTTTCCGCGCCGCTTGGGGTTTATCTGATTCAGTCAAAGTTATTGGCGGACTGACAGCAAATCTGGGGCGCGAAGACGAAATCAACCTCTTCGACAACAGCAACCAACTGGTCGATCGCCTCACCTATGGAGATCAGAGATTTCCTGGTACAGTTCGCACACAGAATGCTAGCGCCTGGACAGAAACAGAAAATCTCGCACCCACTGAAATTACTGCTGCATGGCAGCTTTCTGTTGTCGGTGACGGTCAAAATTCCTTCACATCTACTAGCGGTGATATTGGCAACCCAGGCGTTTACATTACAGGTTCTACACCAGCGGCTGGTGTGATTATCACTCAATCTGATGGCAGTACTGATATCGCTGAAGGTGGCGCAACAGACACGTACACAATAGTCTTAAGAAGTCAACCATCAGCAAATGTCATTATTAACATTACCCCTGACTCCCAGGCAACAACGAGTGTAACTGCCCTCACCTTCACCCCTGCTAACTGGAACGTGGCTCAAACAATCACAATCACAGCAGTGGATGATGCCATCATCGAGTCCAGCCACAGCAGTACTATTACGCACACGGCAACCAGCGCCGATGCTAGCTACAACGGAATTAATATTCCCACAGTTACCGCCAGTATTACGGATAACGATTTCGGTTCCCTGAAAAAAATTGGTGGTATTGGTGGTAATGGGGCTGAAATTACTGCCTACGATGCGGTTACTCAACGACTATTCGTTGTTGATGGCACGGCAAATGTGCAAATTCTCAATTTCAGTGACCCCACCAACCTGACAGTATTTTCGGTCATCGATCTCTCTGCCTATGGTATCAGTGCCAACAGTGTAGCTGTGAAAAACGGCCTAGTTGCCATTGCCATAGAAGCTGCTAATGGCGTTGACCCTGGCAAAGTTGTTTTTTATGACACTGCGGGTACATTTCTGGGGGATGTAACAGTCGGGGTGCTACCTGACATGGTGACATTTAGTCCCGATGGTACAAAGGTTCTCACCGCCAACGAAGGACAACGCAGTGGCAATGCCGATCCCATTGGTTCGGTGAGCATTATCGATGTTTCCCAAGGGGTGGCGGCTGCTACCGTTGCTACAGCCAGCTTTACCAGCTTTGATGGTCAGGAAGATGCACTCAGAAGCCAAGGTGTTCGCATTACGCCAGGTAAAAGTTTTTCCCTCGATGCCGAACCAGAGTACATCACCTTTTCCAAAGATGGGACTGAAGCTTGGGTAACGCTGCAAGAAAACAATGCGGTTGCAGTGGTGGATGTTGCTACGGCCACTGTCAACCAAATTTTGCCTCTGGGTGTCGTTGACCATAGCTTACCAGGAAATGAATTCGATGCTAGCGATCGCGATGGTGGAATCAACATCCGTAATTGGCCAGTATATGGGCTATTTATGCCCGATGCGATCGCTTCCTTTAGTGCCAATGGTCGCACTTACTACGTGACGGCTAACGAAGGCGATACCCGTGATGATGATGCACGAGTCAGTTCATTAACTCTCGATTCCACCCAGTTTCCTGATGCAGCAACACTCCAACAACCAAATAACCTCGGTCGGCTAACGGTTTCCACCATCGATGGAGATACCGATAATGATGGCGACTACGATCAATTATTCGTCTACGGCACTCGCTCCTTCACTATTTGGGACGACCAAGGTAAATTGGTTTATGACAGTGGTGCAGCCTTTGAGAAAATTACTGCTCAACAAGTTCCCAGTCTTTTCAACTCCGATGGCGAAGCTGCCAATAGTTTTGACACCCGCAGCGATAATAAAGGCCCAGAACCAGAAGGCGTGACAGTAGCCGTCATCAATAATCGCACCTATGCTTTCATTGGTTTGGAACGAGTTGGCGGGGTGATGATATATGAAGTCACCAACCCGGAAAAACCCCAATTTATCGAGTATTCACCTGCCCAACCAGGTGATCTTGCTCCTGAAGGTCTGGTTTTTATTGCCGCCAATGACAGCCCCAACGGCAAAAATTTGCTGGTTGTCTCCAACGAAATTAGCAAAACCCTTACCGTCTATGAAGTAAATCTGCCCACTCGCATCAGTGATATCCAAGGTGCAGCACACCGTTCTCCTTTGGAAGGTCAACAGGTAACTGATGTAACGGGAATTGTCACTGCTGTGCGTGCCAACGGCTTTTACCTGCAAGACCCAAATCCCGATGCTAATGATGCTACTTCGGAAGCGATTTTTGTTTTCACAGGTTCTACGCCGACTGTAGCCGTTGGTGACGACCTAGAGGTTAGCGGTACGGTAACGGAATTCCGCCCTGGTAACAATGCCAGTAATCTCAGCATCACTCAAATTACCAGCCCCACAATTGTCAAGTTATCCAGTGGTAATGCTTTGCCCAGTGCTACTATTCTCGGCGACGGCGGCAGAACTATTCCCAATCAGGTAATTAATAATGATGCTGTGGGTGGAAATGTAGAAAATCCTGGTACATTATTTGACCCGGCTGAAGATGGCATTGATTTCTACGAAAGCTTGGAAGGAATGTTAGTACAGGTAAATAATCCTGTAGCAGTTAGTCCGACAAATTCCTTTGGTGAAATTTGGCTGCTGGCAGATAATGGCGCCAATGCCACCGGACGCACAGCGCGAGGCGGTATCGGCATCAGCCCGGATGATTTCAATCCCGAACGCATCCAAATTGATGACGTTTTGTTGACCTCTGGCTCGCCGGATGTGAATGTGGGTGCCACCTTTGACACAATTACGGGTGTAGTCAGTTACGATTTCAACAACTACGAAGTCCTACCAACTTCGGTGACAGTTACTTCACCAGGTTCTCTGAGTCGAGAAGTGACTGACCTGATTGCAACTACAAATCAACTGACAGTTGCCACCTTCAACGTTGAAAACCTTGACCCTAGCGATGGTGTAACCAAGTTTAACAACATTGCCGATCGCATTGTTAATAACTTGAAATCACCGGATATCATTTCCATAGAAGAAATTCAGGACAACAACGGGGCAACGAATGATAGCGTAGTTGATGCCAGCACCACCTTCCAAACATTAATTGATGCAATTATCGCAGCTGGTGGCCCCACCTACGAATATCGGCAAATCAACCCAGTGGACGACACTAACGGTGGTGAACCCGGCGGAAATATCCGCGTCGGCTTCTTATTTAACCCCAGTCGTGTTGACTTTGTAGATAAACCCGGTGCTACTTCCACATCCAACACCACAGTCACCAATGTCAATGGTGTTCCCACCGTTTCTGCAAGTCCTGGTTTGATTGACCCAAACAACTCTGCTTTCACCGCCAGTCGCAAACCGTTAGTAGGTGAATTCACTTTCAACGGTCAGACTGTGTATGTTGTAGCCAATCACTTTAATTCTAAAGGTGGCGACCAACCATTATTTGGCCCCAATCAACCGCCAACTCTTACCAGCGAAACCCAGCGCCAGCAGCAAGCTACGGTGGTGAAAAACTTTGTTCAGAGTGTTTTGGCGATTAATCCCAACGCCAATGTCATAGTTGCAGGTGACTTGAATGATTTTGAGTTCTCCAACCCCCTCAGCACCCTAGAAAGCGGTGGACTGAATACGCTAATAGAAACTCTGCCGGAAAATGAGCGTTACACCTACAACTTTCAAGGTAACGCCCAGACACTAGACCATATTTTGGTTACTAACAACTTACTCAATAACCTAGATGGGTTTGATGTAGTTCACATCAACTCGGAATTTTACGACCAAGACAGCGACCATGACCCCGTTTTGGCTCGGTTTAATCTGCCGGCAAATCTAATTAATGGTACACCAGGGCGTGACAACCTAATTGGGACATCTGGCGATGACATCATCACTGGTTACCAGGGAGCAGATAGCCTTACGGGTGGTGCTGGTAGTGACCAGTTTGTTTATACCAGCCTCCGGGATGGGCGGGATATGATCGCTGATTTTACTCCAGGTAGTGACAAGATTGCTTTGACTCAACTCTTCCAAAGTCTCAACCTTGGTAGCCTCGATTATACAACTGCAACGGCACAGGGCTATTTGAGCTTTAGTACTCAGGGCAACAATACCAGTATTTTCATTGACCAGGATGGCACAGCCGGACTTACATATCGCGCTGTACCACTGGTAGCTGTTCAGAATGTATCGTCAAGTGTTTTAGCCAACTCTGCCAACTTCGTGTTCTAGGTTTTCCACTAGGGGCGATCGCAATTTTATAACTTTATCCAGAATTGCGATCGCTCCAATTCCCAATCCAAAATCCAAAATCTCAAATCCAAAATTGTATGATGTCAACTTTTACACGTTCACCTCTGACTGCAACCATCATCGCCCTTGCAAGTCTCACAATTACTGCTACTTCTTCCCAGGCTGCTAGTATTGATTTCAGCACTTGGGAAACATTTGGTGATGTCACTACACCTAGCTTAGGTGAAACTAACCTATCTAACGATGGTTTGGTAGCAGATGACTTTCCTGCTACTTCTGGTACATTCAGTTTCTCAGGTATTGCCGCTGGGGATGCTTTTGGATCTTTGCAAGACTTTCTGGGCGTTAGTTCTAATGCTTTAGATGTCGATGGCTTTGCGTGGGAAGGGTCTGCAATCAAATCCACATATTTTGCTCAAGCTGGCGAGAAATTCAACTTCAATTGGAACTTTCTCACTAACGAAAGCAGCTTTAATGATTTTGCTTTTCTTGTGGTGGATGGTACTGTAACCAAGCTGGCTGACTTCACAAGTGCAACTAACGTCTCTAGTTTCTTCAATCAAGAAACAGGGGTTACTTCTTTTAGCTATACTTTCAATGATTCTAAAAACTACACCGTAGCCCTTGGGGTCGTGGACTTAGATGATTTTAGCACTACATCAGCCCTGAAGGTGAGTAATGCCAATATCCAAGAAGTGCCAGAACCAAGTACTATGCTGGGTTCGTTTTTAGCGCTGGGGTTCGCTACTAAAATAGTACGGCGGTTCCGCAATCAAGCGCGAGCATAGTATTGACCTGCACCTTTGATGCATCGACCTGCACCTTTGATATCATGTCCGCCTAATCACTTATTAAAACCCAAGAACCCCACCCCGCCAAAGCTGCGCTTTGTCTCCCCTCCCCGCTTGCGGGGAGGGGCTGGGG
>NZ_JACJSJ010000020.1 GCF_014698115.1 Nostoc sp. FACHB-973 | reverse complement strand
CGCCCCTACAATATCGTCGAATCAGGTAAAATCTCCATGTCAGGGGTAAGACCTATCATTCATCATTTGTATCCTGGATGAGATTTTTGATTACTGAATCGATGCTCTAGGTTTCAAATCCTTAATTTTCCATTAGTCCGCACCAGAGGACTTCTCTGCGAGACGCTACGCGAACGCCTGTGTAGCCAAGCCACTGGGTTGGGCGGGTTAAGAGACTTGAAGCAAGTGGCGTGCGAATTCTATTCGCCAAGGCTTAAGTTGACAGCAATGGGCACGGCAGTGCCCTTATACCGTTTCACTTTAATTATGATACAAATACGTTGGTAGGGGCACGGCATTGCCGTGCCCCTACGCCAAATCTATATGTATCAGGGTTTTAGTGAAATTGTATTACACCTCGCAATATCATGTTGTACCGCATCTGAATGGGAACCGCCATATCGCGGAGGTAAACTTGCTGTTTGCTGAATTGTCTAAAATTTCTTGACTTGGAGTTTCAGTTACCCTGAAGATAAAAAGGTTGGATCTGTTGCCAAAGTAGTAAAGACATCTGATATCGCTTGATTTTCTTTCGTTTCCCTGGTTTTAGGATCAAAGCGGAGGGTGAGGGCGATAAATATTAACGCGGCAAAAAACTGAGAAAAGTATGCACGGATGGCTAAAACGTGCCTGGACGCGGAGGGTTCAATGCGCCGTCGCACCCCTATGAAGCGTCAAGAAATAGTTGATTAAATCAAATTTTAGGTGGTTTAATCATATATTTTGTAGCAGATACTTGTGGAAAAGCAAATGCTAGGTGTAAATGTTGTTATGAAAGTTGGCGATCGCGTGCGCGTTAAAGATTCGGTGGTAATCTATCATCATCCTGAACATCGAAATCAAGCTTTTGACCTCAAAGGCACAGAAGGCGATGTCATAGGTATTGTCACTCAATGGCAAAATAGACCTGTAAGCGCTAATCTGCCGATTTTAGTCCAGTTTACTAAAAAATTTAAAGCTCATTTACGTGAAAACGAGTTAGAAATCATTTAATTCATTCATCGGCGGCGAAACCACTGGAAAATATTCAGTTCGCCGCGCATTTTTTGTAAGTCTTGGCGGTTGCGTTCTGCTGTCGTGTAATACCATTCACAATGACGCCGAAACTCTTCCCGCGTCTGAACTTCATGATAAAACTGATGGGTTGTTTGGTAAGCGGCAAAGCCTTCCTCAACTTGGGGTTGAGGCGATGGAATAATATAAGGTAAGTTTTTAGACATCATTAAGAGTGGGGAGTGGGGAGTGGGGAGTGGGGGAAGATGACGGAGATGAAATTCCTAGCTCTTGGCTTTTGACTCGTAATTTCTAAGTTAGACTATGTTGCATTTAAACAGAATATTCTTACCCCCTACTCCCTACTCACTTGCAACTTAGTATTAATTACAGCCAACCGCGTAAGTAATAGACAAAAGAACCAATGTACTCTTTTAAAGCGGTGGTAAATTGGTGCAGGTTGTCAGTATCCGGGAATAAATTCAGTATAGCGGCTTTGGGAGTGCTGCCAAGTTCTTGCAGTTCACCCTGACTGACTAGAAAATCAGTCGGTGCAGGAATAACGTTGATTCCTTGACGTTGAAAAATCTTCAGCGATCGCGGCATATGCATTGCCGAAGTTACCAATAATACTTGTTTAATGCCACGCGCTTCCAGAATTTTGCGGACATTGACAGCATTTTCATAAGTATTTAAAGACTCTGGTTCCTCGACAATTGCCTGGGATGGAATACCAATAGATGTGAGGATTGTGGCCATATCTGCCGATTCTGCTGAACCGCTACCACGCCAATCAATCCGCCCGCCACTGAGGATGATTATAGGCGCTTTTTTTTGGCGATAAAGTTGGGCGGCGTAAATGACGCGATCGCCTGATTCACTCAAATCAACAGTAGGTCTTGGCGGAAAAGCTGATTTGGTAGCACCACCCAAAACCACAATCGCTTCTGCATTGGGTATTTGGGCGGCTGGGAGATTTTGCCATTCTAGCGATCGCACTAGCGATGTCGCAATCCAAGCATTGCTGCAAAACACGAGTAAAGTTAATGCTAGAGTAATGGCGATCGCCGCAATGCGCGGTCGTTTCCACAATGTGACTAATGCTACTACTAAGCTGACACAAGCCAGTCCTAGTGGATAAAAAAATAGTGGTAGTAATTTCGAGAGATATAAAAACATATTGGGGAGTAGGGAATGGGGAATGGGGAATGGGGAATGGGGAGATAGGGAGATGAGGAGATGGGGAAGCAGAGAGGAGAGAGGAGAATCTTCTCCCCCGCCCCCTGCCCCTCTACCTCTTTCCCACTCCCTACTCCCTACTCCCCACTCCCCACTTCCTACCTTTCCCAAAACTTGAAATTAACACTTCCAGTATTACGACGAGAACGGCGGGTGGGTCTTCTTCTTTGGCGTTTGTTTATCCTCTCAGTGGATTGTTCAGTTTCGCCTTCTTGTGATTCTTCAACTTGCAGTTGAGTTTTAGCTTCTTCCTTACTTCCCCACCAAGCAGTAATCCAACCTCCACCTAAAGCGGCTATTCCACCCAGGAAGATACTCATAGGTGCAGGATACCCCAAAGATACAAAGCCCAGCATGAAAAATAACCAGTATTTCAGTCCTGTATCAACACCATCAGAGGAGGCTACAGTTGGGGGCTGGGCACTATTAGTAGTTGCATTTGTAATCCAACTTAAGATGAAACCCCCCAAAATCCCTAAGAAGATGCTCAGGGGTACTGGCGAGTTGGTCATGATTAATATAAATGCTAAAAATGCCCCAAATAATAGTTGAGAAAAGAAGCTGGGAGAAATAGTGAAAAAATCGTTCTTTTTGTCTGCCATAAATCAATTTTGGATTTTGGATTTTGGATTTTGGATTGAAACAGACCACTCTCGCGTAAAGCCTTTGGCAAAGCTTCCCTGAGACACTTCTACGTCGCTAACACTTCTCTATGAGACAATACAGTTCAGTTAAGCCTTTCTTTCTTTCTTTCTTTCTTTCTTTCTTTCTTTCTTTCTTCTCTTTGTGTCCTTTGCGTTCTTCTCTACGAGACGCTACGCGAATGCGGTTAGTTCAAAAAATTGACTTTGACCAAGAGTTTTAGCCTTAACCCAAGCGTATTACTCTATGAGACGCGCAAGGGACGTTATCGAGCGTCGGATTTTGGATTTTGGATTGCAGATTTTGGATTTATTGGGTTCACTAGGAGTAAGCATATAGCTTGCTTTTTTACAAGAGTAGCGAAGTAATTTTTCATCTAAAATCTAAAATTGGCACGCTCAAAAAAGCTATTGCGGAATTACTGCTTTTAATTGTGCTTCTTTTGGTTGAGTTGTATCTAAAATCTTTACGTATGTTTTTTCTTCTTCAGTGAAAGGTTCAGCTTGTTTGAGTTGTGAGTCTAATAAATCGGCAGTAGCATCAGCGATATCACCAGTGCGTTTATTCAGGCGCTCTTGTAACACTTCTAGCGGTGCTGTGCATTGGATAATCTGGAGTGGAAGTTGGTGTTTTGTAGCTTGGGCGATCGCTTCTTGCCGTAAATGTTGCTTATCATACTTGGCATCTAAAATTACAGGAAAACCTTGATTAGCCAGTATAATACCCAGTGACAATAACCGTGTGTAAGTTTTCTTGGTCATTTCAGGTGTATACAAATCATCTGAGCCTTTCTCCGACAGAGGAATTCCGCCTAAATGCTTCCGCACTGCATCGGAACGCAGCTGAATTGCTCCTAAATGACGGGCTAAAAGTCTCGCTGTTGTACTTTTACCAGAACCAGACAACCCTGACATCAAAAGTAGTTGTCCCTGTTTTGGTTTAGTATACTCCCAAGCTTGTTTGTAATAGTCAGCGGCGGTTTTTGTCGCTTCTTCCTTCGCTGTGGCAGGTACACTCGGATCGTCTAGCAAAAATGAAGTTACCTTGGCTCGGACATAAGCTTGACGGCTCAAATACAAAGGTAGCACTTGTAAACCTTCCCAGTCTCCAGTTTGCTCAGTGTAAGCATTCAAAAACGCATTACCCAAGTTTTTGCGCCCTCGCGCTTCCAAATCCATCACCGTGAATGCCACATCATACATTACATCCACAAAGCGAAACTGCTCATTAAACTCAATGCAATCAAACAGCAAAATTTTATCGTGCCACAAAGCAATATTTCTCAGGTGTAAATCTCCGTGACATTCACGAATATAGTTGTTGTGAATTCTGCTAGCCAATAATTCTGAACGTTCAGTAAAAAACTTATCTGTATATTCCTTGGTTTCTGTAAACTGCGCCTGAGTTTGGGGGCCACCGATATATTTTTCAGTTTGCTCATAATTCTCATCAAACGCAGCCCGGAGATTTGGCACCTCACCAAAGCTGCGAATATAATCATTCGTCTGAGCTTGAGAATGGTATTGAGCCACCACTCTTCCCAAATTATCTAAGTGTGTCTCATTTAACTTACCTGCTTCAAAAAGTGCGCTTAATAGCGACTCTTGGGGAAACTGACGCATTTTCAGCACATATTCTGCTACTTCTCCTCTTCCCCCTAGCTGGTATTGCTCTCCTACGAGAGCGATCGGCAAAACTTCTAAATATAGTTCAGCGGCTCCTCGTTGATTTAACCGCAACTCTTCCTGACAAAAATGCCGCCGCTTCTCTAAAGTCGAAAAATCCAAAAACCCGAAATTAACTGGTTTTTTTAGCTTATAAGCGTAATTTCCAGTTAGTAGCACATAAGAAGCGTGGGTTTGAATAAGTTTAATAGATTCTGTTACCTCATGGGGATAAAATCCAGGCTGCAACATTTGCTCAATTAAAGCTGGAAGAGTTGCTTCTGTCATTTCTTAGCCTCTGCATCTGTGCGGTTGAAATATAAAAAAACCAGAAGTTTACCCCTGGTAACATCAAAAATTATTACATAGTTTACCTAGCTTAGAAAATCTAGCGGTTCCCAATTACATAAGGTACAAAAATTTGTAGAGGCGTATAGCCGTGCTAGCCCACCTCGCACCTCACAAAAGTGAGAAATGGTATATATAATTTATCTAAAATATTGAATATCAAGATTATTATGATAAATTTCAACTTAGATGAAGCGATAGAAATCGCCAATCAAGCAGTTTTTTCCAGATTCAATAGAAACTTGACAGATATTGAAATAATTATTATTCAAGGAGCATGGCAGCGACAAGAATATGATGAAATAGCTGCTAAACATCAGTATGCAACTACTTACATCAGCCAGGATGTGGCACCAAAGCTCTGGAAATTACTCTCTGATTCTTTAGGGGAAAAAGTAAAAAAAAGTAATTTCAAAGAAGCACTCAAACGCAAATGGGAAAAATCAATATCTGCTAATGTAAATACCTGTTGGGTCAAAACTCAGCATGAATCAATTCAAAATCTCCCAGTCTCCACAAATCTAGATCATCAAATTAAAATAGATTTAGCAAATGAAAAAGGATCTTCCGAAAAATTAAATCCTGATATTTATGTGAGACGACCTGAGATAGAAAACATCTGTTATGAAAGCCTTTTGCAACCAGGTTCTCTAATTAGAATTAAAGCTCCTAGTCTCATGGGTAAAACGTCATTTATAGTTCAGGTTGTCAATCGCTTCATCCAAAAAGATTATCGCAGCGTAATTTTAAGTTTTGAACTAGCAGACAGAAATACCCATTTTACTCAACTTAATAAATTCCTCCGCTGGTTTTGTAGTAATATTAGTCGAGAACTGGGATTGCCGAGTCAGCTAGATGAATATTGGGATGAAGAGGGTATGGGAGCAAAAGTAAGTTGCACTACTTACTTTGAAGAATATCTATTAGTTGCTAGCGATCGCCCTCTCGTTTTATGCTTAGATAATGTTGATTTACTCTTTCCATATCCAGAAATTTACGAAGATTTTTTTGGTTTGTTGCGTTCTTGGTATGAAAAAGCCAGAAGCAGGCAAATTTGGAAGAAATTACGATTGGTACTAATACATTCTACTGATGTTTATATTCGATTAAATATTAATCAGTCTCCATTTAATGTGGGATTACCTCTAGAACTATCCGAATTTACCCGCGAACAAGTACAAGATTTTGCCCAACAACATCAACTGAATCTAGACAGGACTGTGATAGACTCTCTCATAAAATTAGTAGGAGGACATCCTTATTTATTAGAGATGGCTTTCTCACACCTCAAAACTCATCCAGATATTACCCTTGAGCAGATATTAACAGAAGGAACTACAGAAACTGGTATTTATGCACATCATTTGCGGGAACATTGGTTGAATTTACAACAGCATCTCGAATTAGCAATTGCTTTCAAAAAAGTTGTTAATTCTACAATTCCTGTACTGTTAGAGCCAATTTCAGCTTATCAGTTACAAAGTATGGGTTTGGTGAAGCTTTCTGGTAATTTGGTAGAGATTCGCTGCCATTTATATCGTCAATATTTTCGGATACGTTTGCTGGATTAATTACAGCAGAATTCAGAATTCAGAATGGGCTTCTCTACGAGACGCTACGCGAACGCCCCGCTGCGCTAACAGAATTCAGGAGTAAAATACGCTTTATACCTGGGTAACAGACGAATCTTTGTGTACCTCACTAACTTGAAATCTGCTGTACTTTGCAATGATGGTGAAATAGCATTAAGGGACTTTCAAAAAATAAATTATCCCAAATTATTTGTACATTTGTAGGGGCGCATAGCTATGCGCCCCTACGACGGGATGTTGTTTTAACTGGAAGTCCCTAATAGCATAGGCTAGTAATTCTTCTGTCCATTCTGTAAACCAAGCAAACACCAAATTGACTTTTTCAATCGCCTCAGCGCGTGTTTTTTCATCCATTTCTATCTTTGTCATTATGGCATGGTCGCTTGTCATAGCATGACCAGATTCTTTACTAAAATGGAATTCGCCACAGTAGCGCAATTCGATACCCGTTTCCTCTTCAATTTGTTTTGCCAATTTTCCAATTAGTTCAAATAATACGTTACCTGTTTCTTCAATGGCTTCAATAATCGCTAGACGCACGACACCAGATGAGCTATAAATCAAATGAGCCAGCTTGTGTGACAACAGGCGATTGACTGCGGTGCGATCGCTATACAAAAATTGTAAATACTCAGTCGGCGAGATTGTTTGGCGATCGAAGCCTAATTTGCTAAAATCTTCCAAATACCACGGCCAATGGCGATCGTCCTCATAGGAGTGTTCATTCACCATAGCCTGACACGGATCTAAGGTTGGTTCTTGGCGCATAACGTAGCGATTTAGATCGCCAAAGCTCATGATAAAAGGAGCCATACAAGGGTAAAATTCTAGGCGCTGACGAGGTGATAAAGTCTCATCTCGTAAAAAATCAAAAAATGGCAGTTGGCTGTACTCTTTCTTGAGCTTTAAAATGTGATGTAACGTAGCTTTCATGTTTTGTCTCCTAAAAGAAGCTTCAAATTGATTGTTTGTGAACCGCTAATCTCAAAATCGGTAAATAAAGTTGCTATTACACTTAAACGTTGGGTTTTTGCGTTTATGCAGCTATGGGGTAATCAAAATTCATAGTGCGAATGTATCAGCTTTCTCAAGAAAAGGCAGAAGAAAGAAGTTTTTTTCTTCTGCCTGATTCTGCAAGTATTCAACCATGTCTAAACGCTATTCACCTGATGAACTCAGATCAAACTCAATGCATCTTCACACCAAAACAATATCTTGTTGAACTGAGAACCCAGCCGGCTTATTCTCGATAGTTGCCAACTGAACAGGGCCAATATTGTCAGTGCGTGAAGCATCGAAGAACAAACCACCAGTATTGCTGTTATAGCTGAATTGGTTGAAGGAGGTAGCACCAAAACTTGATTTGATAATTTCAATCTTGTCGCCTTCACCGCGCTGGAAGTCTTTGATGATATCAATACCTTCCGATTTAGAAGAGAATCTGAATCTATCCGCACCTGCACCACCCAAGAGGGTATCGTTACCAATACCACCAGTTAAGATGTCGTTACCAATACCACCAGTTAATATGTCCTTACCATCGCCACCTAAAAGACTGTCATTACCATCATTCCCGTAGAGGACATCGTTACCTGTTGAACCGTTTAGATTATCATTGCCGATGTCACCTAAAAGGGTGTCATTTCCAGCACCACCATTAATGACATCATCGCCACCCCTGCCATTAACTTGATCGTTTCCACCGTTAGCGTTGATGATGTTACGAGCAGCATTACCCAAGATATAATTGTTTAACTCGTTACCCGTACCGTTAATGACAGCAGAATCAGTCAAGGTCAGGTTTTCAACATTTGCTCCCAAGGTATAGGTTTTGGCAGTAATTACGGTATCAATTCCTTCGCCAGCATTCTCAATCACTACGTCAGCAGTATTATCGACAAGATACTTATCGTTACCATTACCACCAGACATTTTGTCAGCACCAGAACCACCATTGAGATAGTCGTCCCCTCCCCCACCATTGAGGGTATCGTTGCCATCACCACCAGCGATGGAGTTATTGGCAGCATTACCAGTAATAACGTTGTTGAGCGTGTTACCTATACCATTAATCGCAGCAGTTCCATCTAAGACCAAGTTTTCTAGGTTTGCTCTCAAGGTATAGCTGTTGGTGGAGTATACAGTATCAGTTCCTTGGGAAGCATTCTCGGTAATTACGTCAGCAGCACCGACAATATAGGTGTCGTTACCGCTACCGCCAAACAATTTGTTTTCACCAGAACCACCATTGAGGTAGTCGTCTCCTGCTCCACCAAGGAGAATATCGTTGCCGTAACCGCTTGTCAAAGAATCGTTGCCGTCACCGCCATAAACAAAAGACCAGTAGTAAGGATCGGTGGTGAGGATATTATTACCTCCATCTCCGGTATAAATTTTATAGACTCCGCCGCCAATGAAGTCGATTTCCTCGATACCCTTGAGTAAGTCAGTACCTTCGCTACCAGTAACTTGTATATCTCCATTACTGGTAAAGGAGACATTATAGTTGGTATAGTATTGGCTGTAGATGGCAACGTCGTAGCCACCGCCGCCAATGAGGGTATCGTTGCCATTGCCACCAAAAATGGAGTTGTTGGCAGCGTTACCTGTGATCACGTTGTTGAGAGCATTACCTGTACCACTAATAGCAGCAGTACCATCCAAGGTTAGGTTTTCCAGGTTTGCTCCCAAAGTATAGCTGTTGGCAGTGATTACGGTATCAATTCCTTCTGAAGCATACTCAGTAACAACATCACCTACATTATCAACAATATACGTATCATTACTGCTACCACCATAGAGTTTGTCTGCACCAACACCACCATCAAGATAGTCATCCCCGGTTCCACCATAGAGGATATCGATACCATTACCCCCATCTATAGTGTCATTGCCTTCTCCGCCATCGAAGTAGTCATTGCCATCACCACTTAATGAGACATAAACAGCATCGTAGCCAAAACCGATGATATCAGCCTGTCCATCGCCATTGACATCGCCAACTTGGCGGGGATAGAGACCGAAGCTACTCCAACCACCACTGGAGACACCAAAGTTGTTAAGAGCAAAGATAGCTGTGCTAAAGGTTCCATTAGCTTGACCGAAGGCAACATAAACACCATCTTGGGCAAAACCTACGATATCAGCCCGGCGATCGCCATTGACATCAGCAAGTTGACGGGGATAGCGATCAAAGCTAGTCCAACCACCATTGTTAACACCGAATTCGCCCAGAGCAAAGTTTACTCCACCAAAGGTTCCATTAGCTTGACCGAGGGCAACATAAACACCATCTTGGGCAAAACCAACGATATCAGCCCGGCCATCACCATTGACATCAGCAAGTTGACGGGGATAGCGATCGAAGCTAGTCCAACCACCATTGTCAACACCGAATTCGCCTAGAACAAAGTTTACTCCACCAAAGGTTCCATTAGCTTGACCGAGGGCAACATAAACACCATCCTGTCCAAAACCAACGATATCAGCCCGGCCATCGCCATTGACATCGGCAACTTGGCGGGGATAGCGATCGAAGTTACTCCAGCCTCCACTCATCACGGTGAAGTCAATCAGCGCAGCGATGGAACCACCAAAAGTTCCATTAGCTTGACCAAGGGAGACATAAACAGTATCAATGCCAAAACCTACGATATCAGCCCGGCCATCACCATTGACATCGGCAACTTGGCGAGGATAAGTCTTAAAGTTAGTCCAACCATTACTGCCGACGGTGAAGTCGTTAATCGCAGCGATCGCCGTACCAAACGTTCCATTAGCTTGACCAAGGGAGACATAAACAGCATCATGTCCAAAACCAACAATATCAGCCCGGCCATCACCATTAACATCGGCAACTTGGCGGGGATAGCGATCGAAGCTAGTCCAACCAGTAGTTCCGACGGTGAAGTCGTTAATCGCAACGATAATTTCATTGAATGTTCCATCGCTCACACGACTGCTTAGATAATCGTTGCCTTTACCTCCATAGAAAACATCATCGCCATTACCACCATTGAGGTTATCATTCCCGTCTCCTCCATCCATATAATCATTGCCATTACCTCCATAGATTCTGTCGTTACCAGCATATCCAAAAAGATAATTTGCCAACTGATTACCGACGACTAAATCATTGCCTGCACCAGGCGTGACAGGATTTAGCTGACCTTGAGATAACTGAGAAACTGTTTGTACATAGTACGCATAGACAGACAAATCTTGAGAGTAATTACCACTAGCTCTACCAGATTCTCTGAGACTGTAATAATCTTGAACAATTTGACCTTGTTGCTCAAAATTGAAGCTACTGAGTCCTTTGCCTTGCAACATCCGGTTGAGCAATTCACTCACACCACCATAGTTATACCCAGCTTCTGACCCTTGAGCATCAATAGCTTTTGGTATATAGTCAGCGCCATACTTTTCAAACTGCCAAACATGGGTCAATTCGTGGATAAGTTTATCATCACTGATTGATCCCCAAGTATTAATCGTGTGGAAAGTTGTGTAAGCGCGATCGCCGTTAACAAGTCCAACGAAACTAGCTTCATCAATCCTGACTAAATCTAAGTTAATGGAATCACCGAAAACGCTTCTGGCAACGTTTTTTTCTCTATCAGTTAAGGCACGAGTATTAAACTTAATTATATCGGCGGCTGTTTCTAAAATCTCCGGAATTCCTGCTAGTTCAGCAGCATTTAATAAGTTGGTTCCAAACCATTTGCCGAAATCGGTATAGATTTGTTCACTAAAGAGATCGTTAAAAGTTCGCTCTGTGTTAGCAGGGAGTGCCTTCACATAGCTAACAGCCCGCTCAATTGTGCCGCTAATTTTTTCTCCTACTCGATCGCTTAACCAATTTGCACCAGATCCTACAAAGTCTAAGCCGACTTCCTGAAATGCAAAATCTAAACCATTTCCCAGTTTATCGAAGGCGTAGGAAACCTTGTCAGCCAACCAGCTTACCCAATCAAATGGATTCCACCAAGACATTGTTTTTCTCCTTACAAGTAATTATTTGTGTGAATAATTTGCGGTCGAAGTCATTAAATAGCAACTTTTTTAGTTGATGTTTCTTGAAAGTTGAGTTAATTATTAGTAGCCCTGATTAGTTTTCATGGGCTGGTTATAATCTTCAACTCGGTTGATGTTTCTATTATGTTTGGTTGTATTTGATAATAGTTGAGGAAAAATGAGGAGTATAAAAAATTCGGACATTTCAGGATTTCAGAAAAGTTCAGGTTAATTCAGGTTTTTTCCAAAAATCGAAGAGGGATGTTGCTCTAGGGCGCATATACAGCAAATTGCAACAGGCGTGAGGTACAGATAATTGTAGGGAACTTTCCCGACCTGCTGAGGTACACCTGTAGGGGCACGGCACTGTTCCCTACACCTGGCGATATCATGTTGTATCGCATCTGAATGGGAACCGCTATATATTTAATTTGACCCACTTAGTTATTACCTTTTAAAGAACTGTTAATATCCTCTGTATCTGTAATTGAGAAAGTTCTTTAGGAGCTAAAAATTAGATATAAAAGGCGATTATTTGATGCATTAGTAATGTTGTGGGCGTTTTTATCTCAGATTAATGTCTAAAATCTTTACCAATAAACGATGATTAATGACGACTCTCAAAGCGATGAGACTCACTCTAACTACAAATATCAACCCGGAGGAAGTCTACCACCTGATGCTCCTACCTATATCGTTCGAGAGGCTGACCACGAACTGTACAATGCTTTATTAGCTGGGGAATATTGCTATGTCCTCAATTCCCGACAAATGGGTAAATCTAGCTTGCGGATTAGGACTATGTACAAATTACAAACGCAAGATATTAATTGTGTCGAAATTGAATTAAGCGGGATTGGCAGTCAAGAAATTACTGCATCGCAATGGTATGGGGGGATTATTCAAGAATTAATCAGTGGATTTGAGCTACAGGTAAACCGTCGTAGTTGGTTGCGCGAACAGGAAGATTTATCACCCGTGCAACGCTTGGGTGGTTTTATTGAAAATGTATTACTAACGCAAATTAATCAAAAAATTGTGATTTTTATTGATGAAATTGATAGCGTTCTGAGTTTAAACTTTCCTACAGATGAATTTTTTGCTTTGATTCGTCACTGCTACGATAAAAGGGCAAGCAACCCAGAATATAGAAGACTTTCTTTTGCATTATTGGGTGTAGCAACACCTGCCGATTTAATTCAAGATGAAAATGCAACTCCCTTTAATATTGGTCGAGCGATTGAGTTAAAAGGTTTTCAATTGCACGAAAGTGTCAGTTTGGTACAGGGTTTGATTGAAAAAGTTAGCAATCCTGAAGCTGTTTTCAAAGAAGTGCTGTATTGGACTGGGGGACAACCGTTTTTAACCCAAAAGCTTTGTTGGCTGATTTCTCAAGAATCTGGAGTGCAAACACCGCAATCTATCAAGCATTTAGTTAAAAAGCGGATTATTGAGAATTGGGAATCTCAGGATGAACCGGAGCATTTGCGGACTATTCGCGATCGCATTTTGAGAAATTCCCGCTCCAGTACATCTCTGTTACTTTTGTATAAAAAAGTTTTGCAGCGAGGTAAAATACCTGCAAATAATTCTGAGGCATATCTCGAATTGCGTCTCTCTGGATTAGTAAATCAGCACCAAGGCAATTTGATTGTTAAAAATCCTATCTATAAAACAGTTTTTGATTTAAATTGGCTAAAAAAACAATTAAATAATCAAAATGAGTCCCAAAATGCTCTCCCACTATGGCAAGTAGCTTTTGCAAGTGTAGCCATTACGAGTATAATTATTGGCATCAGAACCCTTGGGTTTTTGCAAGCATGGGAACTGCAAGCTTACGACCAACTGATGCGATCGCGACCCGATGAAGGCATAGATCAACGGTTGTTATTAGTTACCATCACAGAAGAAGATGTCCAATCACAGCCGATTACAGAACGCAAAGCAGCTTCCTTATCTGAGCGTTCTTTCGCACAATTACTCACAAAATTAGAACAATCAAAACCGCGAGCGATCGGTTTAGATATTTATCGAGAAACTCCTCTGAAAGCAGAATACAAAAATTTAGCTGAAAAAATCAAAAATAGCAATAATATTTTTAGTATTTGTCATTATGGAAAACCGGGTATTAAAACTCCTCCAGAAGTTTCAAAACAAGGTCAAGGCTTTAATAATGTAGAACTTGATTTTGATGGGGTTCTCCGCCGGCAAATATTAGCTGTAGATTCTGCATTTCCCTGTGAAAGCAAATATTCTTTTGCTTGGAAGCTGGCAGTTAGTTATTTAGCAGAAGCCGGAATTAAATCAGATTTTACGCCAGATAATTACTTAAAATTGGGGAAAGTCGTCTTTAAAACTTTAGAAGAAAACTCCGGCAGTTACCATCATATTAACGCCAGCGGTCATCAAATATTACTCAACTATCGTGCCTCAAAGGAAATTGCCGAAAAAGTTACTTTGCAAGAAGTTCTGAGTAATAATTTTAACCCTAATCTCGCCAAAAATCGTATTGTTCTCATTGGAACTACAGACCTCAGTTTTAACGATCATCATTGGCGCACACCCTACAGTGATGGTTATTTTGCAGTTCAAACTATGACAGGTGTGGAAATTCAAGCACACATGGTCAGTCAAATTCTCAGTACAATAATGGATCGACGACCGTTGATTTTGCCTTGGTCAAAACCAATTGAAACGATGTGGATTTGGGGTTGGTCGTTAGTAGGAGGTTTGTTAGCTTGGCGTTTGATGTCACTGCGTCTAATTTTACTGGGGGGAGGAGTTGCTGTGGGTATTTTATATGCAAGTTGTTGGGGTTTACTAACTTTTAAGGGAGCTTGGATACCTTTATTTTCCTCAGCTTTAGCATTGGTGGCTGTTGAAAGTAGTTTGGTTGTTTATAGGTATAAAATATTTGAATAGAATCCTGTTCAAAGCTTTTTAAAGCCAGGCATATATGAAAAAGTCATAACTCTTCGCTCTCATCTCAAATCAGAAGGAACCTGATGAAAAGCTGTCAAAATCCTCTTTTATTCTGTAGAGACAGTGCTGATATTGTATCAATTATAGCTAGGGCATTCTCATTTTTGGGAGGATTGGCGATACCTACGGTGAGCTACGCTAACGCCTTCCCTCACACTAGCGCCCTTGCCCAGATTACCCCCGATGCTACTTTAGGTACGGAAAGTTCAGTTATTACCCCCAATATAAATATTAAAGGCGCAGCGGCAGACCAAATTGATGGCGGCGCAATCAGAGGAAGTAATCTTTTTCACAGTTTTAGCGAATTCAATATTCAAGATGGACAGCGAGTATATTTCTCAAACCCTGCGGGGATAAATAATATCCTGGGCAGAGTTACAGGTAATAACCCCTCGAATATTTTGGGGACATTGGGTGTAAATGGTAACGCTAATTTATTTTTAATTAATCCCAACGGCATAATTTTTGGGCAGAATGCACGCTTGGATGTTGGAGGTTCGTTTGTAGCGAGTACGGCGAATGCAATTAAGTTTGGTGAGCAAGGTTTTTTTAGCGCCACCAATCCGGAAACTTCTCTATTACTAACAGTTAATCCTTCTGCATTTTTCTTCAATCAAATTCAGCCTGGAACGATTGAAAACAGATCAACCGCACCAACCGGATTTAATGTATTTGGTCTGCGGGTGCCCGATAGTCGTAGTTTGATACTCCTGGGAGGAGATGTAATTCTCAACGGAGGTGCATTAAATGCTATGGGTGGTCGAGTGGAATTGGCAGGGGTTAGAGGTGGGGAAGTAGTAGGACTAAATTTTGATGGGGATAAACTCAATCTAAGTTTCCCTGAAAATGCTAAAAAAACGGATGTTTCGATCATCGATGGATTTATAGATGTCAGAACTGCTGACAAGGGTGGTAGTATTTTTATCAATGCTCAAAACTTCAGTATGTCAGGAAACAGCTTGCTAGTGGCTGGGATTAGCGAAGGTTTGGGAACAGTTAACAGTCAGGCAGGTGATATAAATATTACGTCTGAGACGGTTTCGCTATCAGGACTTAGTACTATTTTCAATACTGTAGAATCCAATGCCATTGGTAATGGTGGTAATATTACGATTCAGGCTGGCTCATTTTCTTTGAGCGAAGGAGCAGAATTGATAGCGGAAACCTACGCACAGGGTAATGCGGGCAAGATCGCGCTTCAAGTGCGCGATCGCATCGCCTTCGATGGTATGGATAGCGAAGGAAATCCCAGTGGCATATTCAACAATGTCAGACCAGGTGCAAAGGGTAATGCCGGGGACATCAATTTAACCGCAGGTTCCTTTTCTTTAACTAATGGCGCTCGTCTGCAAACTAATACCCGCTCACAGGGGAATGCCGGCAATGTGATCATTCAAGTGCGCGATCGCATTTACTTCGATGTAGTAAATACAAGCGATATTAACAACTTCACAGGAATTTTTACCGCAGTAGGAACTGATGGTGAAGGTCGGGGGGGAGATATTGATATTCAAGCAGGATCGCTGGATTTGAGAAATGGCGCCCAACTGACTGCCAATACCTTTGAGAAAGGGGATGCAGGAAATATCAAAATTGAAGTCCGCGATCGCGTCTCTTTTGATGGAGTATCGATTCTTGGCGGTAGTGGAGCATCCAGTTCAGTGGGAGAAGTGAAAGAAGATACAACCATTCCAGCAATCGGTCAGGGGGGAAACATTGAGATTAGCGCAAAATCATTATCTCTAACTAATGGTGCTGGAATTGCTGCTAGTACAGTCAGTGGTAGTCAAGGAAATGCAGGAAATATCAAGATTGTTACTAATGAGACAGTCAACCTGCAAAATAACGCAGGTATTACAGTAGATAGCCAAGGTAGTGGCAAGGCTGGAAATATTGAAATTCAGACAGATTACCTCACCCTAGACAATCAATCCAACATTTCTGCCGAAACTGCTAGTAATACTGGTGGTAACATCAGCTTCAAACTACAAGACTTATTGCTGCTGCGTCGGGAGAGCAAAATTTCTACTAATGCGGGGACTGCTGAAGCTGGGGGGGATGGTGGAAATATTACCATTAATGAACCCAAAGGTTTTATCGTCGCTGCTCCAAATGAAAACAACGATATCACGGCTAATGCTTTTAACGGGAGTGGTGGCAAAGTTAATATCAATCCTGCTGGCATATTTGGGCTAAAACCACTCAGTCGTCAAGAACTGGAGCGATCGCTGCAAACAACTGACCCCACAAAACTCGACCCCAATCAGTTACCAACAAGTGACATTACTGCGATTTCTCAAACTAACCCTTCCTTAAATGGTGAGGTAAATCTCAATACACCTGATACTGGCCCCAGTCAAGGATTGCAAGAATTGCCAACAGATATTGTTGATGTTTCTGGATTAATCAATCAAAACCTCTGTGTTGCAGCTCAAGGTAGTGAATTTATTGTGACTGGTAAAGGTGGTTTACCTCCTTCTCCCTATGAAATGATCAGCGCCAATACAGCTTGGGAAGATTGGTTGATATCATCACAATCTCAAACTCAACCAACACCAACAACTAATAACTCATCAGACAAACAACAAACAGAATCTACAACAATTATTGAAGCTCAAGGTTTGGTAAAAGATGCGAATGGTAATGCGATCCTCACGGCAAACCCAGTGACGGTGACACCTAAAGATACTTGGTTGCATCCCCAAGACTGTCATGCGATTTTGGATTTTGGATTTTAGATTTTGGATTGGGTAATTGCTTTGTGTATTTTGGTTTGATGAATTTATCTGTCGCAATCATTTTTCAAATTGGTGTCATATCGTGTCTGCTTGATTACTTATTAAAACCGAAGAACCCCACCCCACCAAAGCTGCGCTTTGTCTCCCCTCCCCGCAAGCAACTACGGTGTACACACAAGTCTTCTAGAGTTCCACCACAGGTTTTTGATCCCCCCAACCCCCCTTAAAAAGCAATACGGTTCAGTTAAGGATTTTTTGGAGAACCATAGGCCTGTAGAGACGTTGCATTGCAACGTCTCTACACTGTCCACTGAACAAGGGTTTTAGTCTTATCTGAACCGTATTGCCTTAAAAAGGCGGGCAAAAAGTTCTCAAAGTCCCCCTTTTTAAGGGGGATTTAGGGGGATCTACAATGATTTTGATTTTCTAGTAAAGATGTGTGTACACCGTAGCCTTATTCTTGGGGAGGTTAGCTCAAGCACAGCTTTGGCTCTTTGGGGTTTCAGGTACTATGCTTGATTGCCCGGACATGATATCAGATGCTGAGGAGAAACTCATGAAACGCTTGTTGGGGTTCATTCTACTTATAATTTTCGGGTTAATATTTAGCCTGAATATACCAATGCTATTTCCTGTCATTGCCCAAAATCCCCCAATCCAAATTCAACCTGCATCAGCTTTATCGCTCGTACAATCTGCTAAAAAATATTACGATGCTGGTCAATTTTCAGCAGCCGTACAACTTTTACAACAAGCAGCGCAAATTTATCAAGTTTCAGGAGACATCGATCGCCAAGCTCAAGCGTTAAGTTTAATGTCTCTAGTTCAGCAAAAACTAGGGCTTTGGCAACAAGCAAAAACAGCAATTGATACTAGTTTAAATTTATTAGATAAATTACCTTTTGATAAAGAGTTCAGCCGCCTTCGTGCCCAAGTATTGAATAATTTAGGGCATTGGCAATTGGCACAGGGACAAACTGAAGCTGCTCTTTTAAGTTGGGAGAAAGCTGAAAAATTGTATGTTCAATCTGGCGATACGGTTACTATTATTGGCATCCAGATGAATCAAGCTTTAGCACTGCAAGCTTTAGGACTTTATCGCCGCGCCGAGAAACTTTTAACGCAAGTAGAACAACAGCTTTATTTACAACCCGACTCTCCTCTCAAAGCAACTGGGTTGCTGAATTTTGGTAATATCCGCCGATTTGATGGCGATTTAGAAAAATCTCGGGAAATTTTAAGCCAGAGTTTGACTATTGCCCAAAAATTACATTTACCGGAAACAGAAAGTACAGCTTTGCTGAATTTAGGAAATACAGAATTAGCGATGTCTACGACGGGCTACACCTACGCCAAAAGAACAGCAGAATTGAAAGATACACAACGCACTGAAGAACACAGGCAAAATGCTTTAGAACTCTATCAAAAAGCTAGGGCGATCGCCACTTTACCTACAACAAAAATTCAGGCACAACTTAATTATTTTGCAGTACTAATTGAGACTAAGCAATTTACATTAGCTTCGCCTGTAATTGAACAAATCAGAGCCGACCTTAATCAATTACCAGCAACTCGAGTATCTATTTATGCTTGTGTCAATTTTGCTAAAAGTTTACTCAAAATGGAGAGAACAAGCGATCGTCCAGACATCATACAGATACTAGAAACAGCAATTGAGCAAGCTAGAAGTTTAGCAGACCAACGGGCAGAATCTTACGCCCTTGGTACTCTCGGTGCTGTATATGAAAAAGTTGGAGATTGGTCAAATGCGAAAAAAAACACTCAGTCTGCTTTAGTCATTGCCCAAGTAATTAACGCACCAGATATAAGCTATCAATGGCAATGGCAAATGGGGCGAGCGCTCCAAGCAGAAAATGAGACGAAACAAGCTATTACATATTACACCGAAGCTTTTAAAAATATCAGTAATTTACGCAGCGATTTAGTTGCCTTAAATCCAGAAGTTCAGTTGGACTTTAGAGAAAGTGCAGAACCACTGTATCGGCAATTAGTTGATTTACTCTTGCTTTCTCCACAACCAAATCGAGATCATCTTATTCAAGCTCGTCAGGTAATGGAAGCACTACAACTAGCAGAATTAGATAACTTTTTTGGCGATGCTTGTACCAAAGCAAAACAGGTAAATATTGACCAATTAGACCCGTATGCAGCCGTTATTTACCCAATTATTTTACCAAACCGTTTAGAAGTAATTTTGAAATTACCAGGCTCGGATAATTTACGTCACTATGCCCATGCTAATATTTCGGAAACCCAAGTCGATGCAGCAGTTCTACAACTGCAAAATTCCCTCAAGCGTCCCAGCACCAGTTTAAGTCAGATCAAAAAAGAAGCAAAACAGTTATATGACTGGTTAATTCAACCGTTTGCAGATGAACTTGAAAGCACAAAAACACGAGAGCAAAGCCAGATTAAAACCTTAGTATTTGTCCTTGATGGTTCATTGCGGAATCTACCAATGGCAGTTTTGCATGATGGACAAAGATATTTGGTCGAAAGGTATGCTGTGAGTGTAACCCCGACATTGCAGCTACTTGAACCTAAACCCTTACACAGAGAAGCACTCAGTGTCTTAATTGCCGGAGCAACAGACGCTCCCAGCTTTCAAAAAGAGAGGTTAGGAGCGATCGCTAATGTCGCGGTAGAATTAGAAGGAATTAAAGAAAACATTCAACGTAATCAAACCCTAGAAAATCAAGAATTTATCAAGAAAAATCTTCAAACCAAGATTCATACAACACCCTTCAATATCATTCACTTAGCAACTCATGGTAAATTTAGTTCTAACCCAGAACAAACCTATATTCTTGACTGGAATGAACGCATCAAAGTTAAAGATTTAGATAACTTACTGCGTTTGAATTACCAAAGAATTGCTAATCCTATTGAATTACTAATCTTGAGTGCTTGTGAAACAGCAACCGGAGATAAACGAGCCGCTTTGGGATTAGCGGGGGTAGCGATTCGAGCGGGTGCCCGCACTACTCTAGCTAGCTTGTGGCAGATTAATGATGCCTCTACTGCCGAATTTATGATTAGGTTTTACCAAGAACTGAATCGTGGGCAAATTACAAAAGCAGAAGCTTTAAGAAATACTCAGCTTGCATTTTTGCAACAATCTACCGATAGAGATTATAATCGCCCTTATCATTGGTCTGCATTTATTTTAGTGGGCAATTGGCTGTAGTAATTTTAGATTTTGGATTTTGGATTTTGGATTGGAATTATGTTACTCTGAAACAGTCAAATCACCTGAAGTTAAAATCATATTACCAATAATTGGTTCTTGAAAAATATTCGCTAAACCAAAATTTTTGGTATTTAAAATTTCAACCCAAATTTTCTGTAGTGTAGAATTATTTGGCTCGTTTAAACGTAATTGAGCCAATTCAGTTATCGCTTCATACCAAATATCATTTTTCGCATAAACCAAAATCTTATCCAAGGGAGTTTTTGCTGTTTTTAAATCTTTTTCAAGTTCTACAGAGATTAACTTTCTCTCTACAATTCCTGTTACGGAAGCTGGTGTCGATGAATTATTGGAAGAGATATTACGAGAACAATTAATGTCAAAATACCATCGATACTCTTTGCCAACCTTTAAAGCTGGAATTGTTGAGGGTAAAGTAATACCAACAACTCCAGATCTGCTGGGTAACTTAAAGCGAGTGTGGTACACCTCCATATCTCCATCCTGTAAAGAGAATTCTCCGCTAGTTGCTTCCTGAGCAGTGTAAGGCAGATAAACCCAAATAGTTGGATAATCTTTAACAGAAAAGTAAGATTGATTACCACCTACTATACGAGTCAGTGAAGGTTTATCCTGCTGATAAATACAATCACCTCTGCTTCCTGTTCCCTCTTTCGCTGGAGGTGTTCCCCTCTTTGGGGGGTCTTTTTCCACTGAAGTCAAATTAATTTGTGCTTGAGATGTTTGGTTATTGTTAACTTCTGTTTCTGCCCATGCGAGTAAAATGATCGAATAGCTAGCCCAACTAACTAGTACCGACATCAAGAGAAATAAACCTTTTATGCGATTTAACAACATTGGCTAAATTTTTTATTTCTTGTGACATTAATATAACTACAATATCTAACTGTATTTTTTCAGAAAGCGAATTTGCCAATTGCTGGAAAATTGCTTAGGCAAGTTGAAGGCATGACAAAGAGGCTGAAGCAGTAATTTGTACGGATTCCTACCTCAAAATTAAAAGACCGGATTGCTCAATGGTGTGAACAATACGGTCTGGGGTTTATACAGCAAGAATCAAGTGAGGTACACCCGTAGGGGCACGGCACTGCCGTGCCCCTACACCTTGCTGTGAATTGCGAATTTGAAATTGCGAATTGCCTTGACGATCCCTTTGCGGTTATCGGATGAATACCACCCCTTTTAAGAGTCGGTGCGTCAAGAGGCTGCTTCACTCTCTTCTTCAGCAGCAGCGTTGATTTGCGGTGGCAAAACGCTGACAAGGACTCGCTCTGATTCAGCAAGAGGTGTCACACCGTCAGGAAAAGATATATCACTGATGTGCAAGTTGTCCCCAATTTTCAGGTTAGAGACATCAATTTCGATGAACTCTGGGATGTTCTCAGGCGCACAACTCACTTGCAATTCGGTAACAGTGGTGTCTAACACGCCACCTTCTTGTTTAACACCAACAGCTTCTCCCACGAAACGCAGGCGTACTTCTACATTTGTGTCGCCATGACCCGCAACTGCAAAAAAGCTCAGGTGGTAAGGGGTACCCTTTGCTGGATGAATTTGAAGTTCCCGCAGTAGGGCTTTGCCCCGCCAAGGTACATCAGTAACGTTTAAGTCAATCAAAGTGTTGTTGACTGAAGCTCTTTTGAGCAAGCGCTCAACAGTTTTAGCATTGATGGTCAAAGAGATTGATTCTGTACCCTTGTGACCGTACAAATTTGCTGGGATTGCTCCAGAACGGCGCAAAGCTTTGGGCTTGCTACCTTCTGGTCGCTTTTGACATTCGACTGTAATAGCCATAGAAGTTGTTGTTTTTAATTAGAGTTAGGAGTTAGGAGTTAGGAGTTAGGAGTTAGGAGTTAGGAGTTAGGAGTTTTGATTTAATTACTCACTCCTCACTCTTAACTCTTAACTTTTAACTAAGCACTGAGCAAGGAAGCGGGTGTGCCGTCGGCGTGTAATAAAGCCCGCTTGGGACCGTGGATGGGGTCTTCTACGATTATGGTTTGATCGCGGCTAGCTCCGAGTGAAACGATCGCGATCGGGACTTCCATCAATTCTGCTAAGAATTTTAGATAATCCAGTGCCTGTTGTGGCAAGTCTTCCAGGGTACGGCAGTGGCTTGTTGACACTTGCCATCCTGGTAAGGTTTTGTAGATGGGGCGACATCTGGCAAATTGACGGGAACTGGTGGGGAAGTGTTCGCTGCGAACGCCGTCTATTTCATAGGCGACACAAACTTGGATTTCTTCTAATTCATCGAGGACATCCAGTTTAGTAAGTGCCATGCAGTCCATACCGTTAATTCGCACGGCATAACGACCAATGACGGCATCAAACCAGCCGCAACGCCGCTTGCGTCCGGTGGTTGTGCCAAATTCGGCACCGCGATCGCACAGTAATTCTCCCAACTCTCCATCCAATTCCGTGGGAAATGGTCCTTCTCCCACTCTTGTGGTATACGCTTTCGATACCCCAATTACCCGATCTATCATTGTCGGTCCTAGCCCTGTACCAACGCAAGCCCCCCCGGCTACAGGGTTGGAGGAGGTAACATAGGGGTAGGTTCCGTGATCTAAGTCCAGGAGAGTGCCTTGTGCGCCTTCAAACAAAATATTGCGTCGTCGCAGAACTGCATCATATATTTTCAACGATGTATCAATGACGTAAGGTCGCAAGCGTTCTGCATACCCTAGATACTGCTCAATCACCTCTTGTGGATCTAGAGGCGGCAAGTTGTAAAGCTTTTCTAAAATGACGTTTTTATAATTAATCGTCCACTCCAACTGCTCCCGTAGCCCATCAGGGTCCATCAAATCCAAAACCCGAATGCCTGTACGTTCAGATTTGTCAGCATAAGTCGGACCAATGCCCCGACCTGTAGTGCCGATCTTATGGCTTCCCCGTCGTTCTTCTGATGCCTGGTCTATCAACCGATGATAAGGCATCGTTACGTGGGCTGTCTCAGATATCAGCAGGTGGTCAGTGGAAATATTTAATTCTTTTAATTGGTCCAGTTCTGCTATCAAAATCTGTGGATCAATGACCGTGCCACAGCCAATAATGCAGTCGGTATTTGGATACAAAATACCAGAAGGGATTAAGTGTAGCTTAAAGGTCTGACCTTTAACTACAATTGTGTGCCCAGCATTGACACCCCCTTGGTAACGTACCACAACATCTGCCGAACGGCTGAGCAAGTCTGTTATTTTACCTTTTCCTTCATCGCCCCATTGGGCACCTATGACAATTACGTTAGCCAAGCGTTTATATTATGAGGTAAAGTTTCCACAAACTATTATTATCAACATATTTCGGAAAAAATGTCAAGGCTTTGCAAAAAAATTAATCTAAACTGTTTTCAATTTGATCGTTCACGAGAAAATCTCACAACCAAACGTGAACAAGGAATGTCAAGAGACCCGATAAATCGGCGTCTCTATTCTCTATGAATATCATTTGTGAGTTGTCATTTATTTAGAACAATGACTAATGATAAATGACTGCATGGTAATATTAAAAATTAATTTATATTAAAAACTGGCGGTTTGCTTTCTAATTCTTATGTATACATGATTATTCCAAAAAATCAAGATATTTACAACTTTAACCGATTGTATTTTATTACTCGTATTTTCCACATTCTTCAAATACTCTCAGTATTTGTTTTCAGTCTTTAATTGTAACTAATGGAGGTCATCTGCGGCAAAAAGGGCGATCGCATGATAAAAAAATGGTCTAGAGTCCAAAAGCACAAAGCAATATTCGTCTTGGCATTGGCAGTTGTATTTACTAATACTTTAATTTCCTATGACAATGCTATTAAGCTGATTGATAACCACGAACGTCTGATATCTTCTCATCAAGTTATTGCTCAATTAAAAAATATACAAACTCTACTCCAAGATACTGAAATTGCACAGCGTAATTACCTAATCACATCGGATGTAGATGCTCTAAAAACTTATCTTCGGGCGTATCAAGAAAGCGATCGCAATCTCCAAATACTTACTAACTTAATTGCTGATAATCCTCAAAGGCAGCAGTGTTTTTCTTTATTGAAGCCAAAAATTAGTACCAGACTCAACATTCTGCAACAAGAAATTTACCTAAGAAAAAACCAGGGATTGGTAGCAACTAAACAGCTAATTTTGTCTAAACAAGACAAGGAAATCGGCAAAGAAATTCAACAGCTAATTGATGACTATTTCAAAAAAGAACAAAATTTATTACAGCAAAAGATACAAGAGTCGCAGGCAATTTCCCAAAAGGCTGTAATCACATTTTTTATCGCTGTTGTTGTGCATTTGTTGTTGGTGGCGTTACTGTATGATTTGTTGTGGTATTACATTAAACAACTTCACCAAACAGAACAGAAAATTCGGGAACAAAAGTTGCTGTTAGATGTAACAAAAGACGCAATTGTGGTGCGAAATATCCACAACCAAATCTTATTTTGGAATCAAGGTGCCCAAAGTCTTTACGGTTGGAAAGTTGAAGAAGCTGTGGGTAAGAATATTTTGCAACTTTTGTATCCAGAAAATTCACCACAGTTAGAAGATGCTTACTTAAGCGTGATGAATACTGGTGAGTGGCGGGGTGAGTTGCATCAACTGACGAAAGAAGGTAAGGAAATTATCGTTGAAAGTCGGTGGGTATTGTTACGACATGATAACGGACAACCCAAATCTATTTTGAGTGCGAACACCGAAATTACACAGCAGAAACAATTAGAAGTTCAACTTTTGCGATCGCAACGTTTGGAGAGTATCGGCACTCTAACTAGCAGTATCGTCCACGATCTCAATAATCTACTATCGCCGATTTTAATGTCAGTTCAGTTCTTGCAGAAGAAATTCCCTGACGCCCAAAGCCAGAAAGTACTACAAACCTTAGAAAATAATGTTAAACGCGGCGCTAATTTGCTCAAGCAAATCTTGATCTTTGCACGCGGTATTGAAAGCAAGCGGATAATTGTCCAAATTGCGCCTATATTAGCAGAAATTGAGCAAATTATCGCTCAAACATTTCCTGATTCTATTATCTGCGAGATAGATATTCCCAAAAATCTTTGGCACATCCGGGGAGACGCAACTCAACTGCATCAAGTGCTAATGAATTTAGTAGTTAACGCCCGTGACGCGATGCCCGATGGCGGTATCTTGAGGATTGTGGCGGAAAATGTCGTAATTAGCGAACATTGTGCCCAGATTAATATTGATGCCAAACTGGGTTCTTATATTGCGATCGTGGTGACGGATACTGGTATGGGGATGTCATCGGAAGTCCAACAACGGATTTTTGAACCATTTTTTAGCACCAAAGACATAAGCAAAGGCACTGGTTTAGGACTTTCCACGGCGCTGGATATCATTAAGAATCACGGTGGTTTTGTCAATCTTTATAGTCAGGTAGGCAGAGGTACTCAATTTACAGTCTACTTGCCAGCTTTAACATCCAGGGAAATCCCTTCATTTTCCCAAGAACTCGAATCAGTTAGGGGAGAGGGTTAATTGGTTTTGGTGGTGAAAGTATCACAGACTACAAAAATCCTATCAACTAAAACTTTCTGCCCACGTTGGAAATGAGAAGAATCTAACTTAGTCCTCAGCCGGAAGTTCAACAAGTCATACCGAGGTGAACCATCTGGATGGCTTGCCCTTGGTGGGATATCGAGTGCTTCGATTGCACAACCACCAATTCTGGAATCTGGAGTCACCCTAAAACTCAAGTCCGGTAATTCAAGGCGCTTCACTACAATGTTCCGCAAATGACGAGAATGGTTAATAACAAGCTCCACCTCAACTTCGATAGCAGTTAGAAACTCCATAAGTTTGGGGAAGTAAGTATTGAAAAGATTGAATAGTTCTGGATGATTCTTGAAAAAACTAACTTTTTGAATATTAAAAACCTGCGAAGTAGCTAGAGTTTGAGAGGTTTTTTAGGTTAAAAGAAATAAAAAATATCAGTTAACATGATAGGCCGTTATCACTATTCTCTTGTCTGGACTATATACGGACTCGACTCTTGGGTATTCGTTATGAATCCACCACACTTTTATTCTATTAGACTGTGCAGGTGCGCTACCTGAGATTGAATATCCCGCCTGAGTCATTAAGGTTTCAAAAGTATTTGAGTCGAGAACCGTACAATTAAAAGTTGTTAGTCCCTGTATTTGATGTCTGTTTAGGGTCATAGCTACCCTGGTAAGTCGTAAAAATTCTATATCCTGGTAAGACTAAAGCAATTCCAGTTAACTCGTGAATTTTACCGGGATATTTATAGGGAATATCATCTGGTACGCTCCCACCAATGCGAAAACTAAACCCAAGTAGCCATATATACAAACCAGGTATTAGTAAATCCATGCTATATGCAATAGCTCTCATTGCCTCATTTTCTTTGAAAGAAGCACAATTTCTGGCTATAGCGAATTTTTTGGAGATATTTTTTAGGTTTGTGGTTTCTAACATGGTCTTAATTTCAATCCCCAACAGAGAGTTAATAAGTTTTAAGCGTTTCAATTTCTATGAGGGATAAGGTGTCTTGTAACCCTAGTTTCTTTATCCAGCAGTCAGATAGCAAATAGTTTCAATCCCCGATAAGGGGTAAAGTATTTTGCAACCTCTAGTTTTACGATATCGTAGAACTATGCTATTTTCCAACCCGCTGACCTTTGAAAGCTTTGCTGCATTTGTGTTTTAAGGTTTACTTTCGCGGATGTCTAGATAATAATAGGAAAGTTTTCAAGCCTTGTAAGAGTGGAAAGTCTTGAAAACGCTTATACCGTAAGGTGCGCGACGGTGATAATCGAGTAGGGCTTTTGAGAGCATTTTTACCATCAGCTAAAAAATAGTGTTTATTTAGTAAAAATTAATATCAGTAATTCAATGTTGTTAAGTCAAAATATTACGGAATTTGCTGACATTGGTCTCAGAGAATTTTTGTCTTAAATCCTCAATAATAAAGAGTTTTTACAGATAATCAATGCCGGATTCAGCAAGAATTAACGTAGATTTACAGAATTTTGCTTCGGGTATAGATTTTTTCCTCAATGTTTTTGTTACAATTATTGAAATTTTTCCCTAAAAATACCACTATGGCTTTATATGCTGAATTACATAGACATCTAGGCGGTTCCGTCGTACCCCGAGTTTTGTGGCGATATTTCGAGCGACATTCTTCGGAGTTGATTTCCCGCTTTGCTGACTATTCAGAATTTGAAGATTTTTACACCCGTCCACGCAACACCCTAGATGAGTATTTAGAATTGCACACCCTGGTAGAAAGTGTGCAAACTGCGGAGACTTTGCCTTACTTTATCTATCGCTTGCTGCGGGGTGCTTATATTTTTGAAAATTTGGCTTATCTGGAACTACGCTACACTCCGTATTTACGGACACCTGAGCATCTGAGTCAATCAAACAGAATTGACAAGATGGCAGAAATTGTGCGAGTAGTAGGAGAAGCTAGCCGCTTGCCAGAATATCCGATTGTTACTAGCCAAATCCTTTGTATGCACACGCGTTTACCCTATGAGGTGAACAAAGCGATTATTGATTTGGCGGCACAAAATAAGCAGTATGTTTGTGGAGTCGATGTAGCGGGGGGTGATAGCTATTATGCCGATCGCCTCGAAGAATGGATTAGTCTATATGATTATGCGCGATCGCAGGGCGTTAACACCACTGGACATCTATTTGAAACTACCGCTGGTTGTTACCCCCAACTGTTACCCTACTTGATGCGAATTGGTCACGGCATCCAAATTCCTTTGTTGTATCCAGAATTACTGAACGATGTAGCTAGACGCGGGCAGTGTTTGGAGGTTTGCCCAACAACTTATTTGAAAACTGGCACTTTACAGGATATGCATCAACTCAAAATAGTTTTTGACCGTTGTTTTGATGCTGGGGTCGATATCGCTATTTGTACTGATAATGCTGGGTTGCATAATGTACGTTTGCCTTGGGAGTATGAAAATCTCTTGACTTACGACATTATTAGTTTTGAACAACTCCAAGCTTGTCAGGATGCAGCTTTTCGTCATGCCTTTGCTTGGCCTTACAGGCAACGTCCGGCATCATTGTTAAATGGGTTGCTCAAAGTTGAACCACCTAAAGTTTTGGCAATGAACGATACTAATTAACAGTTAACAGATTTGACATCCGAAATTGAAGAAGAATACAGAATACAGAATTCAGAATTCAGAATCAATTTAAAAATTCACTCCCTCATATCCCTCATCTCCCCCACTTACCTTATCCCCAGAAGCTATCGTACCTATGCTGAGAACCTCCGGCTAATAGATAGGGGCGGGGGATGAAAGCTATCCGCCTGAAATATCCAAGCATTTTAGTTTTACTAGATTTCTGGTAAAATCTCATTCATCATGTTGGTGAAAAATCCATAACAAAAAAACATCATGATTTAATTAAAAGTAGCCGCACAGCGAAGTAATTGGTCGAGGCGGGTAGAACTGTTTGAGCCAGTCAAAGCCTGGAAGGGCAGAACAAACATTGCTACGTCTGCTTATAGCAGGCGTAGCAATATCAGTTCTGAATCCTGGTTTTTCAAAGCCAGGAGAGTTCAAAAACTATAATTTATGGCATCTACTATTCAAGCTCTACCAACAGAAGTTGTATATCTCATTACAGCGGGAGAGGTCATCGACTCTTTAGCCTCTGTGGTGCGGGAATTGGTAGAAAATTCCCTAGACGCAGGTGCAACGCGAATTGTGGTTTCATTATGGCCGCAGCAATGGCGAATTCGCGTCGCAGACAATGGTTGTGGAATGAACTTAGATGATTTGGAACAAGCAGCCACAGCCCACAGCACCAGTAAAATTCATTCTAGTGCCGATTTGTGGAAAATCAATAGCTTGGGTTTTCGTGGCGAGGCTTTGCACAGTTTAACGACTCTGGCAGATTTGGAAATTTTGAGTCGTCCTGTGGGTGGAAAATCAGGATGGCGAGTTGTCTATGGCGATGACGGGAAAGTTGTGCAAGTTGAAGCAACTGCGATCGCACCTGGTACAGTAGTCACAGTTGCCAATCTTTTCGGTAACTGTGCATCTCGTCGTCAGGGATTGCCTATATTAGCACAGCAAATGAAAGCCGTGCAAGCAACAATTCACCAAATCGCCCTCTGCCATCCCCGCGTCACCTGGCAGATTTGGCAAAATGACCGTCAATGGTTCACCATCTCAAGAGCTGCCACAACTGCACAACTACTACCGCAGATTTTACCCCAAGTCCGACAAGGCGATTTGCAAGAAGTCAAACTCGAAATACCCAACCCGGTAAACTCAGAAAACAGAACTCAGAATTCAGAACTCAGAATTCAGAATTCAGAACTCAGCACTCCTAAGTCCTCACTCCTAACTCATAACTCCCCACTCCCCACTCCCCACTCGCCACTCCCCACTCAGCACTCAGCACTCACTTTAGTGGTAGGATTACCCGATCGCTGTCATCGTCATCGTCCAGATTGGGTACGTGTGGCGATTAACGGACGGATGGTGAAGTCAGCGGAACTAGAGCAAACAATATTATCAGCATTTCACAAAACATTACCACGCGATCGCTATCCAATTTGTTTTCTGCATCTTGCCATTTCCCCAGATCAAATTAACTGGAATCGTAATCCAGCAAAAACAGAAATTTATCTCAATGAAATCACTTATTGGCAAGAGCAAATTATCCAAGGAATTAACCAAGCACTGCGAATTTCTTCTGCCAATCTCAAAGAAACTGTTCACACAACACGAATTAGTAAATTACTCAAAGCCGCAGAAGCTAAAGGCGGCTACAACTTCAATCCTAATAACTCAAATGAACGAGATAACACTCAGCACTTTTTAAAAGCTGTGGCGCAAGTGAGTAATACTTATATTGTTGCCGAACATCCTGGTGGGATGTGGTTAGTAGAACAGCACATTGCCCATGAGCGAGTTTTGTATGAGCAATTATGCGAGAATTGGCAACTCATTTCCGTCGAACCGCCAATTATTCTTTATCAATTATCGCCAGCGCAAGTATCGCAATTACAACGCATCGGTTTAGATATAGAACCCTTTGGCGAACAACTTTGGGCTGTTCGTAACCTACCCGCAATGTTGCAGCAACGTGAAGATTGTGCTGAAGCAATTTTAGAATTGAGTTTGGGAGGTGATTTACAAACAGCCCAAGTAGCTATTGCTTGTCGCAGTGCTATTCGTAATGGTACACCAATGAATCTACAAGAAATGCAGACACTTTTAGATGATTGGCAACGCACTCGCAATCCTAGCACCTGTCCCCACGGACGCCCAATTTATTTATCACTGGAAGAGTCAGCTTTAGCTCGATTTTTCCGGCGTAATTGGGTAATTGGCAAAAGTCATGGAATATGAATTATTTTGCAATTTCAGAATTAAAGATATTGCCTTGAGAATTTTAGATACAACAAGAATCAATTCTTTATAAATATATAGCAATCATACATCAACGTGAGTTCGACAGATTCCAAAGAACCCCGCTTCCATTCCTCTCCCCGTTGGCGTTAGCCTGCCGTTAGGCAAGCGGAGAGAGGCTTAAAAACCCTAATTTTTCGTGCCCAACTCAGGATACTAATTATTACGAGTTGTGATGCGTAAAGCCCCCGTCATTCATGCGAGTGATATAAGCGAACAGGCTGAATTTATTCAGCCATGATGTGGATCATTAATATATTCCAAGACTTTCTGAGTGCTGATTTGGACTGTGGTGTCAAACATATATGAATGTGTCCACAGACTGGGGAGCTTCATTAGTTGTGGAAATTCCTGTCTCAGGTATCTAGATGAGCGACCTTTGGATGCCTTGACTATTTGAGATATTGAGTGATGCGGATTATATTCTACCAGTAAGTGAATATGATTTGGGGCAACTTCCATTGCTTTGATAACCCATTTATTATCATTGGCGACAGACTGGAATATGTGAATACATCGAAGTTTTAATTCTTCGTTATTTGCAAATACCCAACTAAAGTCTACATGGTATCCAGACTAAGTGAACAGTTGCTAGCCCACAACGCGTGATTGTAATGATTGTATACAGACTTCATGTAGATGAGTATCAATTGTCTACACAAATCATGGTACTATAAAATTATGAAAAGTCTGAAATTCAAGTTATATCAACACAAGCAAAATAGATTCCTCAAGCGGATAATCAATGCTGCTGGGGTAATTTATAATCACTGTATTGCTCTCCACAAAAGATATTATCGGATGTGGAGTAAACACTTGAATTGTGCAAAACTTCAGGCTCACATTGCCAAATTGCGGAAACGTAAAGAATTCTGGCAATCAGTAGGCTCTCAAGCGGTACAAGATATATGTCAACGCATTGAGAAAGCCTATCAGTTGTTTTTTAAACACAATAAAAAGGGAGTTAGACCACCGGGGTTTAAGAAGGTCAAAAAATACAAATCATTCACCTTAAAGCAAGCCGGATATAAGTTTCTGGGTGGCAATCGAGTTAAAATTGGGAATCGGACTTATCAATTTTGGAAGTCGAAGGAAATTGAGGGAACGGTCAAGACACTGACTATTAAACGTACACCTTTGGGTGAATTGTTTGTGGTAGTTGTGGTTGATGATGTGATTGATCTTCTTGTCGAGTCTACGACTAGTAAAATAGCGGGATTTGATTTCGGGTTAAAAACATTTCTCACTTGCTCTGATGGGACTCAAATTGAATCACCCCAATTTCTCAAGCAATCGCTGAAGATAGTAGCTAATGCAAGTCGTCACCATTCCAGAAAAGTAAAGGGTTCAGCCAACCGAGAACGGGCAAGGAAGAATTTAGTACGCAAATATGAAGACATTTCTAATAGAAGACGCGATTGGTTTTGGAAGCTAGCTCACGAATTAACAGATCAGTTTGATGTTTTGTGTTTTGAAACCTTAAACCTCAAGGGGATGCAGCGCCTTTGGGGACGAAAGATATCAGACTTAGCTTTTGGTGAATTTCTACAAATACTAGAATGGATTGCCAAAAAGAAAAACAAATTTGTTGTATTTATTGATAGGTGGTATCCCAGTAGTAAAACTTGTTCCAATTGTGGACACATTCTAGATAGTTTAGATTTGTCAGTCAGAGAGTGGCGTTGCCCAAGCTGTCAGTCGATTAATGGACGTGATGAAAACGCCGCTAAGAACATTCAAGCAGTCGGGGCATCGACTGTTGAGCTAGGTAATGTAAGTCGGGCAGTGCCTGCAATTGCTGTTTGACCTCACAATCCCCCGTTTAGAAAACGGGGGAGTATGTCAATTCTTGACTAAAAAATATGCTGTAGCATAATCAGGTAATTGGCTGATATGCTGCCCAAATTCTTTTTGATTCTTAAAAATTCCTGCCAAAAAATCGAGTTGATAAAGGTTGGGTAAAAATGCTCCGCCTGTATCAGCCATAACTCCCATTTGCAGATGTTTGCGGCCACCCTTTGTCTGCTCAATCACAATCACTCTACCTAAACCAACATTCAGAACATCTCCAGCAAAAGTAACTCCTGGTTTGATGGAAATTTTGGCATCTATTTTGTATCCGTAACCTTTAATGGCATCAACTTCTCTAAAGTACCAATAACGCTTTTGTGCTGTTGGTTTTAATCCACGAATATAAGACATGCCATTATTTCTGTCTACATTAAAAAATGCCTGATAACCATCTGTAAAATTAATCAGAACTGTTCCCTGCATCAGGGCTTCTTCTAAGCCAGTTCTGGTGAGATAAGCAAGACTTTGAACTTTGCCAAATTCTCTACCGCCTGGTTCGTAAATACCGGACAAAACATCCTGTTTTGTGTATTTAGTATAGAATTTATCGTTATTTGAGTTGTCTTTGAGACTATAAATTCCTGTATTGAAAGTAGAGGTTTTCTTGCGAGAACCAGTATGAGTAAAAACAGCGTATTTAGTAATTCTTAATTGTTTTTGTTGTTTATTCTTGGGGTTGTAGGCAGTCCATTTAATAACTCGAAAGTTGGCATTAATAAACTTAGGGTCTTGTAGCCGAGTGGCTCGACGGTTAGCAATATCTTCTTTTAAGACAACACTCATGAAGTCCAAAGTTTTGAGAACATCTTCGACGGTAACTCCTTGAGTAGCAAGCAGTCCTGTACGGAGAATATCTGGGTCTTGTGAAGCGTAGTCTTGAAAATATTTTCTAGTATTGACCAGAACAGTTAATAAATCTGTTTGGTTAAAGTTAACTTTATTTCCTGGCAGTTTGACTGAAGAAAAAACCTGGCTGCCTTTAACGCTAAATTTATATTTTTTAAACTCATCAACAACTGGATATGGTGTAGTTCCAGGAGAATTTTGCTTGTCTATTTTTTGCTCAACAATTAAAGGATTGTGAACGCTGGAGGTGAGTGTATGAGCAGCTTGATTTGAGATGAAAGAAATATGTGGTTGAAGTGGGGCAGAATTTTCTTGTTGGGTAAAGGTTTGTTTTTGTGGAGTTAGCTGTTTAGTTTTTGACTGAGTATATAGATAGTTACTAGCTAAACCCACAAGTAATAAACCAGCACAACCTACTGTCAATCGAAATTTTTGGCTCAATAGGATATTCATAAGTTTGAAAATCAATTTCTAATGCTAAATAATAAACGCTATGTTTCTATCACCTCACGCACTAATTGTGCCAACTTTTCAGCACTATCGGGAACTGCGATCGCCTTTGCTTTTTCCCCCATATTGGCTAACTCTTGGGGTGAGTGCAATAAATTCAACACATTACTTTGCAATTCTTGTGCTGTTAACTGTGATTGCTTGAGGGTTAACGCCGCACCAGCTTTGGTGAATACCTCTGCATTGTAGGATTGATGGTCTTCTGCGGCAAAGGGATAAGGAATCAAAATCGCTGGTACGCCACACACTGCCAATTCTGTCAAGCTACCCGCGCCAGAACGACTGATGGCAATGGAAGCTCGTTGCAACAATGCCGCCATATTGTTGTAAAAAGGTAAAGCTATGTACTGTGGATGTTTGAGACTATCCGCTTGCGTGTCGCGATCGCCAGTTAAATGTACTACATAAGCACCAGCATCAAACCAAGCATTTGCTCCTTCGCGCACCAACTTATTAATCGCAACTGCACCTTGGCTACCACCAAAGACGACAATTAAAGGAACACCATCAGGAATAGCTAAATCCAAGGGTGCATTCATGGCACCATCGAGGAATTGCGCCCTGACAGGAGTGCCAACGCAGACATTATGGGCACGGGGTAAATACTTAGCAGCTACTTCAAATCCCAAGGCTACCACACTACACCAAGGACCAAAAAACCGAGTTACTTTACCGGGTATTGCGTTAGATTCGTGGAAAATCACAGGTAAACCAAGGGAACGCGCCGCAATTACCGCAGGACCAGCAATATAACCCCCTGTGGTAAACACTCCTTGAAAATTTCCCTGTTTGAGAATTCGCCTGACTTGGAAAATCGAACCCACGAGTCTAGCTAAAGTGCGAATTGAAGAAATACCAAACCCTTGCTGAAACCCTTCAACTGCAATAGTATTCAAAGGATACTCTTTAGGGACAAGTTCAGTTTCTAGCCGATTGGGTACTCCCAGCCATTCTATTTGATAATCTGGCAGTTTTTCGGCCAGTGCGATCGCTGGAAACAAATGTCCACCAGTCCCACTGGCGGCTATTAATAATTTTATCGGTGCGTTTGCCATCAAAACTCTACCGTTTAGCGCCTAGCTTAACTAAGATAAAACAATTTCCTTACCTTCTCTAATCAAATCAGTAAACTCCTACCAATGACTAACATTTTAGTGAAACGTCAACTGAGATTCTCAACCAGCGTCGGGCTGATTTCATTTTTGCTGACCCTTGGTTTGACAAATGCTTGGCAACCCACTCAAGCCAGCACACCGCAGCAATTAGTCCAAGCCACTACAGCCCAAAATGCACCAGCCGAATTGAAAAACCTGTTGACACAAGTTGATGCCGCAGCCAGTAAAGGTGATGTCAAAGGGGTGTTACAATTTTACAGCCCCAATTTCACTCATGGGGATGGGTTAAATCGCCAAACCCTGGAAAAATCTTTAGTTTCACTCTGGCAAACATACCCCAAATTGCAATATAGTACCAAACTGCTGTCTGCAAAACCTGAAGGTAACGCCATCATCGCCGAAACAGAAACCCAGATCATCGGCTCACCTTCAGCTAACAGTAATAATTTGGCTCTTGATGCCACGATTAAATCGCGTCAGCGCGTCGTCGCTGGAAAGATTGTCCGCCAAGACATTTTGTCAGAACGCACGCAACTTACCTCTGGGAGCAACCCGCCAAAAATTGATGTTAAATTGCCACAGCAAGTGAAAGTCGGACAGAAGTATAATTTTGATGCGATCGTTCAAGAACCACTTGGTGAGGATTTTCTACTAGGAACAGCCCTAGAGGAACCCATCCGACCAGAAAAATATCTCAACCCGACACCCGTGGATTTGCAATTACTCACCTCTGGTGGAGTGTTTAAAGAGGGACAAGCACCATCTATCCCTGGTAGCCAATGGGTTTCTGCTGTTATCCTGCGGGGTAATGGGATAACAATGGTAACTCAGCGGTTGCAAGTGGTGAAGAAGTAGTTAGGAGTGAGAATTTAAAAGTATTTTTGGTAATATCTGAGCCTCCCAAACCTAGCCCTTGTTTCTCGTCTATTTGATTCCCGACTCGATTTTTCAAGCTAGTTTTGAAGGTTTGTAGTAAGTACTTTAGTGCTGAAAAATCAAGGATTAAAGTCCTTACTACAAACACATATGACTATCAAAATTAATCGGACAGAACACTAGTAAGGTTCGCAGGCAAGAGGTTTGGAGATAAGGTTTTTGATTACTGAATCGATGTTCTAGACGATAGTGAAATTAGCAGCAGTCAACGTTTTGGTATTAATCCCAGTCAGCGTTGCCAAAACTTCATCAGTATCAGTGACGATAATTTTGTTGCCAGTGAAACTGAGTTGACGGAAGCTTAGACCACCAGACAATCCAATCAAGTCACTACCTTTACAGAAGTCAGTAATTTTATCAGTACCTTGTGTTGCAGCCAAGACAAATTTATCTTTGCCATTGCCACCTGTAAGGATATCGTTACCAAAACCACCAGATAATCTGTCATCACCTTTGCCACCATCGAGGATGTCTTTGCCATTACCACCAACTAGGATGTCATTACCGTTACCACCCAAGAGAGTATCATTACCATTGCCCCCATTGAGGGAGTCTTTGCCATTGCCGCCATCGAGGTAGTCATTACCAGGAGTGCCCTTTATATTGTCGTTGCCGTTGCCACCAAAAAGGCGATCGCCCACTTCCACGGTTACTTTAGCGGTACTAGTGAGTTGACCATCACTGACGGTGTAGTTAAAGGTAGCTGCACCAGTAAACCCCTTAATTGGGGTAAATAAGATGAAGTCATCTGCCGAATTATTGGGAGTGTGATTATTTTTGAGTACCGCAGTACCATTGATTGCACCACTGACACCAGTGATCGTGAGGCTGTTGCCATCGATGTCGCGATCGTTAGCCAGCAGGGTATTTACTTGAATAGAAAAGGCGGTATTTTTGGCAGTGGTAACAGTATCATTAACGGCAACAGGTGCGTTATTGACTTGTGCTTTTGTACCAAAGATCACGTAGCTCTGCCCAGCCCCCAAGGAAGCACCAGGTGCGCCAACAATCAAGTCGTCGATGTTGTCGCCGTTGATATCCCCAGCAGCACTGACTGAAATAGCTGAGAAGTCAGTACCATTAATACCGTTGATGGCAAAGCCCTTGCTAGGGTTGAGATTGGAGAGGTCGAGGGTGGCACCAAAGCCGCTACTGCTGCCAAAGACCACGTAGGTCTGCCCTGCACCAGATGAAGCAAAAGGTGCGCCGATAATTAGGTCAGCGATGTTGTCACCGTTAACATCCCCAGCAGCGCTGACTGAGTAGCCTGAGACATCGTTTTCATTAATGCCTTTGATTGCAAAGCCGTTGCTGCCGTTAAGGCTAGATACATCTAAGCTGGCATTAAAGCCGCTAGTACTGCCAAATACCACATAGCTCTTTCCTGCACCCGAAGCAGCATTGTATGCACCGATAATTAGATCGTCAATGCGATCGTTGTTAATGTCTCCGGCATTGCTCACTGAGCTGCCAAAAAAGTCGCTGGCATTGCCGTTAATAGTAAAGCCGTTGCTGCCGTTAAGGCTAGATAAATCTAGACTGGCATTAAAGCCGCTAGTGCTGCCAAACACCACGTAGCTCTTTCCTGTACCTGGTGCGCCAATAATTAGGTCGGCGATGCCATCATGGTTAACATCCCCAGCACTGCTGACTGAGTTGCCTGAGGAGTCAGTGCCATTGCCGTTAATGGCAAAACCATTGCTGCCGTTGAGGTCTGAGAGGTTCAAGCTGACATTAAAGCCGCTAGTGCTGCCAAACACCACGTAGCTCTGCCCTGCACCAGAAGCCGCATTAGATGCGCCAATAATTAAGTCGTCGATCCCATCATGGTTGATGTCTCCGGCATTGCTGACTGAGTTACCTGAGGAGTCTGAGAGGCCATCTGAGTTCCGGCCATTGATGCCGTTAATGGCAAAGCCGTTGCTGCCGTTGAGATTCGAGAGGTCGAAACTGGCATTAAAACCGGTAGTGCTGCCAAACAACACGTAACTTTGCCCTGCACCCAAAGCCGCACCAGGAGCGCCAATAATGAGGTCAGCGATGCCATCATGGTTAATGTCCCCAGCGCTGCTGACTGAGGCGGCAAAAAAGTCGCTGGCATTCCCGTTGATAGCAAAGCCGTTGCTGCCGTTGAGGTTCGAGAGGTCGAGGCTGGCATTGAAGCCGCTAGTGCTGCCAAACACTACGTAGCTCTTTCCTGTTCCTGGTGCGCCAATAATGAGGTCGTCGATGTGGTCGCCGTTAACGTCCCCGCCATTGCTGACTGAGTTTCCTAAGGAGTCAAAGCCATTGCCGTTGATGGCAAAGCCGTTGTTGCCGTCTAGAGACGAAAAGTTGGATAAGGGATTAGCCATGATTTTCTTGTATGTTTGTTGTTAGCAATGGAGTATATGTAAAAGTTTTAAACAAATAACATTAGCCTTAGTTAAAAGCTAGGTTAAGCCAACTAATTTTAAATATTTTGTGTTTTTATGATGTGAGTGCTGTATGGTATAACTAATACTTAAATATAATTAATCAAAGAAAATTTTTAGGCGATCGCACTTTCAGATCCAAACAGTGATAACAGCATACTTCTATTAGGTATTGGCAAATAACAACACAATCAAGCTATAGGAATCGTATTTGATTTCTGAAAAAATCTAAGTATTTGTAGGGTGTTTTAGGCGTAAGCCGTAACGCAGCATCTCAAGCTTTTGGTGCCGTACCTCGGCGCTAATGCACCTTATACCGTTTCACTTTAATTATGATACAAATACGTTGGTAGGGGCACGGCAATGCCCTGCCCCTACGCGAAATCTATATGTATCAGGGTTTTAGTGAAATGGTATTACGTAGTATTTCAAAAATCAAATACTAGTCCTATACCTGATAATTCAACTTGGTATGTAATGACTAACTTACCAGATATATCTCCGGCAGTAATTGGTAATAACTATGGTTTGAGAACTTGGATAGAGTACGGTTTTTAACAGTGTAAAAATCAGCTAATATGAACAGATTTTCGCTTGACTGACTACTAATCAAATTGAGCGATGTTGGGAGATTGTCGAGAGTGCCTTTTTGATGGTGAGCTTACAATTCTGCGGACTAAATCAATCAAAAAATATTGAAGATGATTCTCCAGATAAAGACTTGTTGTTCAAGTTGTGCCAACATCCTTGGTAGAATCACATTTCTGGCTGGAACAATCGACTGAATAATTTACTCCCAACCAGTCAAGGGTGTTCTGGTTGGGATACTGGAACTTAAAATTTGGAATTAGGCTTGAATTAGCTTTGGCTTACCTGACTCAACCGCCCATGACGCCATGCATGTCTCAGTGTTGCTGCGACGCAATACTGTATCAACAGCCCACCATTGTGCTGTAACTCGTTCGGGAGTGACATCAATAATGTTGTAACCATGACTGTCGAAGTCACACCAGCGAATGTGAGGGAAAGCCTTCATCACCTCTTGCTCAATGGGAATAGACTGCGTGCGGGCTGCCCAACCCATTTTGTCGTCAAGGTTCTGTGAAGTTAAGCTACCAGTGACAAACTCGACGGCGATTGGTTCTTCTTTTTGGTCAAAGGCATCTCGCTTTAACTCAATCGCTAGCCCGACGTGGACATCACCGCTGAGTACAACAACATTTTTGATTTCATTGTCTCGCAAGTGGTTTAGAAGCAAATCGCGCTCAACAGGATAGCCGTCCCATTGATCGTAATCTGGACCAATGCCGTCAACATCGATCAGCTTCAGCTTCAGCAGTGCTTGCTTAATTGTTGGTGGGAAATCTTTACTCCACGTCGTCGCCATCACCGATGGATTTGCCAATAACTTCCATTGAGCATCCGATGTATCAAACTGTTCCAGCAACCAAGTACGTTGTTCAACACCTAAAGCAGACCGTCCTGGATCAAACATCGCTGGTGGCGGCACAGGTTCATCACGACGAGTGCGAGTGTCAATCAATACTAAATCGGCTAAAGTCCCTAGCGAGACTTTACGGAAAACTCTTTGGGAATCAGAGGGATCGGGCTTGCGTGCTGGTAACCATTCCCAGCGTACTTGGAAGGCTATAGCGCGACGGCTAGCCCAATCACCATCCCGTTCTTGTTGGTGTTCGCTAGCACCATCACGCCATGCACCATCAGCAAATTCGTGATCGTCGAGGGTAGCAATTAGTGGTAGTGCTGCATGAAGACGTTGCACGTCGGGGTCGCGGCGATAGTGAGCGTAGCGGCGGCGGTAATCTTCAAGTGTCTTGCACTCATGAAGTGGTTCAAATGGACGACCGATGTCTGCACCTGGTGTTTGGCTGGCTGGCGGTTTGTTTGAAGCTTCGTAGATGTAATCGCCTAGATGCAGTACAAAGTCAAGGTCATCGCGTGCGGCAATACAACTATAGGCGTTGAAGAAACCAGCGTTGAATTTCGCGCAGGACACTTGAGCAAAACGCAGATGCTGAACACCGTTTTTCGGCAAGGTTTTGGTTCTGCCAACGGGTGATGTCTGAGTTAGTGCCTCAAATTGGTAAAAGTATCGGCTTGCAGGTTCTAAACCAGTGACATCAACATTAACTGTGTAGTCTGCATCGGCTTGGGCTAAGGCTGTGCCAGAAGCAATGATTTTGCTGAAGTTGGAATCGCTGGCTATTTTCCAGTTAACTTCTACAGGTTCAGGTGTGGGTGTAGTGACTCGCGTCCAAATCACAACCCGATCTTCGAGTGGATCTCCGCTTGCTACGCCATGCACAAAAAGGCTATCTGTCATCTTGTCCTTACATTATTAAATCAATAAACAAGTTGGATTTGAGAAATTCAAAATTTTAAATCTACTGTTAACAGGTATCTTGTCCGTTGATAGGACGCAAATAAAATCGTGAGGAGCCGATTTGGAGATCAACCTCAGCCAAAAGCTTAATAATTGGCGTGAGCCAAAATAGGCACAATACTATTCCAGTGACATACCTTGCCACTTGGTTAAAGTGTCCTATTTGGGAAACCTCAAAATTGAATTACTCAGAATCTATCAAGATAGTCTCATCCTTAACATGAATACGCAAGGACAGTTAAGACAGTTAAGAAAATACTTAACAAATGCTTAATAACTGTACATTTGCTTATTTTGAGAGGATTTAAAGGCTGTTTTGCAAGAATAGGCTAAATCTAATAAGCTTTTTTCTCTTCCCCTGCCTCCCCTGCCTCCCCTGCCTCCCCTGCCTCCCCTGCCTGCCTTAACAAATAAATTTCCTTAACCCAAGCGTATTGCTTTTTATTACCATGCGGTATCTACCACTGACGTTAACCTACAAAACCCGCTCTGCGGAAATTATGGCTTTGCTAGATACAGGTGCAAGGGTGACTATGAGTTAGTAAAATTCGCATCAGTTCCAAATTATTGGACAATTGACACTGGACTGTTGACTTTTGACCAACAATGACTTCCCTAGAAAATCAAATTATTTTAATTACTGGTGCCAGCAGTGGTATTGGTACTGCTTGTGCGAGAATCTTTGCTGGTGCGGGTGCAAAACTGATCTTAGCAGCACGGCGGTTAGAACGTTTGCAGCAACTCGCAGATACTCTTGCTCAAGATTTTAATACTGAAGTCCATTTGTTAGAGCTAGATGTGCGCGATCGCTCTGCTGTGGAATCTGCCATCTCTACTCTACCTCCCTCCTGGTCTGACATCGATATTCTGATTAACAATGCTGGTTTGAGTCGTGGTTTAGACAAGTTACATGAAGGTAGTTTTGAAGACTGGGAAGAAATGATTGATACCAACATTAAGGGTTTACTTTATCTCTCCCGTTATGTCGTTCCAGGAATGGTAAGTCGGAGTCGCGGTCATGTGGTAAATTTAGGTTCCATTGCCGGACATCAAACTTATCCTGGTGGTAATGTCTACTGTGGTACGAAAGCTGCGGTGAGGGCAATTTCCGAAGGTTTAAAACAAGATTTGTTGGGTACTCCTGTACGCGTAACTTCCGTTGACCCTGGTATGGTAGAAACGGAATTTAGCCAGGTGCGGTTTCACGGGAATAGTCAACGTGCTAATCAAGTTTACCAGGGACTTACCCCCCTGACCGCAGATGATGTGGCTGATGTGATATTTTTCTGCGTCACGCGATCGCCCCATGTCAATATTAATGAAGTTGTGCTGATGCCTGTTGACCAAGCTAGCGCTACCTTAGTTAACCGACGCACAGAAAAATAATCCCTCCTCAAGTACGCCAAACCTAACTCCCTAGACCCTTCCCGCCTCTCCCAATCTTCTTTTTTTAGGAGAGGGTTAGGGAAAAATTTTGTTGCTAGAAGAGGGAAAATTCCAAGCCAAGAGCAGGGAACAGGAATGGAAACGAGAATTTAAATCCAAATCTTCTCTGGTACCCAGTCCCTAGTCCCCAGTACCCAGTCCCAATTCATCGGCTGAATTTGCCCTACTCAATGCCTGAGGTACTCAGTTACCCTGAAAATATATAAAAGAGCAATTTTCAAATGACCATTTACTTTTATAAGGTTTGGCAGCCTTATGGCTGTTTTTCTAACTTTTCTTGCCACGGAATTCACATCCAGGGTGCTTACTGGCCAACAGTTGAGCATTATTATCAAGCCCAAAAGTTTGTTGGCAGTAAGGATGCAGTAATTATACCTTTAATTCATGCCGCCCCCACCCCCGAAGAAGCTGCTGCTTTGGGAAGATGTAGTACTCGCCAACTACGTCGAGACTGGGATTTGGTTAAAACTCAAGTTATGCGAGAAGCTGTACTCAAAAAGTTTCTCACTCATACTGATATTAGAGAAGTTCTTTTGAAGACAGGTGATGAGTTATTGGTTGAAAACTCGCCAACCGATTATTTTTGGGGTTGTGGCGCTAATAAAACTGGACAAAACCATCTCGGGAAAATTCTCATAAGTGTTCGTGAAGAAATCCGTAAGTTGCTATCTTTAACGGTAATTCACGAATAATTTAATCAAAAAAGTTACATCTGACATAAAATCAGCAATTCAACGGGGAATAGTCAAATTCCCCCAGTTAAAAACCTTTCAATGAGTCTCCTCTAATTAGTTGTTGAGTCGGCAAAAATATTAACTAACTGGCTTAATGGGTAAAAATGGTCAAAAAATATTGTTAATTTCAAGCACTTAATCAGCTACTAAGTTGAGTGATATTACTGAAATATTTTAATGATTGAGAATATAAAATTAATAGTTGTCAATGATTAAAATTTTCTTAAGTATAAACTTGAAAGGATATTTGTAAAGTCTTTGCGATCAGGTAAAGCGGTTTTAAATCTGCCTAAGTCAATTTTAAGGCAGAACAGGGATTCTGATACTTATAAAATCCGATACCATTTTCCCAAATATTTGCAAAATGTGTATGGCTATATCAACGTATTTGTAGCATGAATTTCGTGAAATGGGATGAAAAACAAGGAACTGTAATTTGAAAATTCTCATCAAAGACAACTATAAAAAAACTTTTTTATACTTAAGTCATGGTGTTTATAAGCAATGACATTTACCGATAAACCAAATTGGTTGCAGCAAAGCTTAGACCAAGAAAGTTTACTGCACCGGATGACAAAACAGATCAGGCGATCGCTGGATCTCCAAGAGATATTAACCACCACGGTTGCCCAAGTACGATTATTTTTGGGTACAGATCGGGTCAAGGTGTATCGGTTTGATGCTGATGGTAGTGGTGAAGTTATTGCTGAATCTATTCATGAGCAACGTCTATCATCTTTATTGGGGTTACGCTTTCCAGTTCATGATATTCCACAAGAAGCCAGAGAGATGTTTCTGGTAGCAGGCCAACGTTCCATTGTAGATGTGACTAATGGCAAAATTGGGCTATCACCTCTACAGTCAAAAGAAACTGGAAAACGCCTAGAAACTAATATTTACTATCGCCAAGTAGACCCTTGCCATATTGAATATTTAAAAGCAATGGGCGTGCAGTCTTCGTTAGTAGTGCCAATTTTAAATTACGACCTCAAAGAAGAATCGGCAAAACCCCAATTGTGGGGATTGTTGGTATCTCATCACGCCGAACACCGAAGGATTTTAAAGCGAGAACTGAGATTAGTGCAGCAAGTTGCCGACCAAGTAGCGATCGCCATCGCTCAAAGTCACCTATTCACTGAAGCGATCGCCCAGCAACAACGAGAAGCTACTATTAACCGAGTCACCACACTATTACATAAACTGCCAACAATTCAATTACAGGGGGCACTAGAAGAAGTGATTACTGCCTTCGATTGTATAGGTGGCAGGCTTTATATTGAACAGACCGAAGAATTATACACCTGGGGCGAGCAACCGAAACTACCGTTCGAGTTAGGAAATAGTATTATCGAACAGCATTCCATGTGGCAAAACTGGATGGCTGAGTCTAAACCGGGTAATATTTGGACAACTGCTGACCTTTATAAAGAACCGCGTTTGCGAGTTTTAGCTTTAGGGTTTCGTTCTACTCAAATTCGGGGATTGATGGTGATTCCCCTACACTACCGCGAAAAATTTCTCGGTGTATTAAGCATTTTTCGCTCTGAATTTGACACAGAAATTTTGTGGGCGGGACGGTGTGAAGACAATCGGCGTCAATTACTACCGCAACTTTCTTTTGAGGTTTGGCGAGAGGAAAAAAAGGGGCAAGGGCGTGAGTGGAAAGCAGAAGACATTTCATTAGCCCGAGCTTTGTACGATCATTTTTCAATGGCAATTCAGCAGCAGCAAATGTACAAACAGGTACAAGCGCTCAATTGGAACCTAGAACTGCGGGTGCAAGAGCAAACTGCTGAACTAGAAAAATCATTACTATTCACCAAAGTACTCAAGCAAGTCACAGACCAAATCCGCAGTACATTAGACTTGGAGACAACCCTCCAAGCTATCGTTCGGGAAGTGCGATCGCTGCTCAATTCAGACCGGGTGTTGATTTTCCAAATCAAAAGTAAATCAGTGATTGTGGAAGAAATTAATGGCAGTTGGCAGTCTGTTTTAGGAGTGAAAGCACCGCCAGATTGTTTTCCGGATGAGTTTATTAATCTATACTTTCAGGGTAGGGTACGGGCTGTTAACAATGTATCAGCGTTTTCTTTGAGTGCTTGTCATCGAGATTTTTTGCAAAGTCTGCAAGTGCAAGCCAACTTAATTGTTCCGATTAACATAGGTATGCAAGTATGGGGATTACTGATTGCCCATCAATGCGACGCTCCCAGAAATTGGCAGGATGCAGAAATTGATTTATTGCAACAACTAGGAGATCAGGCTGCGATCGCCATTCAACAAGCACAACTCTACGAACAAACTTCTAGTGCCGAAACTGAAGCCAGAAATCAAGCTGCACAGTTAGAACATACTCTGCATCAACTCCAAGAAACACAGACAAAATTGATTCACACTGAGAAAATGTCTGCCTTAGGACAGTTGGTGGCGGGTATCGCCCACGAAATCAATAACCCCGTTAACTTTATTTACGGTAATCTCTGCCACGCCAGTGAATATACTGAACAACTGCTGGAAATTTTACGCCTCTACCAATTACATTATCCCCGCCCCCATAGTGAAATTCGCGCTGCCATCGAAGCGATCGATTTTGATTTTTTGGTAGAAGACCTCCCGAAAATCATGGACTCAATGCAAGTAGGAAGCGATCGCATCCGTTCAATAGTGCTGTCGTTACGCAATTTTTCTCGCTTAGATGAGTCTGAAAACAAGCGCGTTGACCTCCATGAAGGCATTGACAACACTTTATTAATTTTGCAACACCGCCTGAAAGCAAATCCTGAATTTCGAGGCATTGAAGTCATCAAAGATTATGGCAACATACCAGGAGTGGAATGCTATGCCGGCCAAATGAATCAAGTATTCATGAATATTATCAGCAATGCTATAGATGCTTTGGTAATGAGCAATGGGGAGTGGGGAGTAGGGAGATGGGGAAATGAGGAGAATAAGCAATGCCCAACACCCACTATCCACATTTCCACTAAAGTTTCAGCAGACAACTCTCGTGTGTTGATTCGTATTAGTGACAATGGACCTGGAATGACTCAAGAGGTGAAAAAGCGAATTTTTGACCCGTTTTATACTACCAAGCCTGTGGGTAAAGGCACAGGACTAGGATTGGCAATCAGCTATCAAATTATTGTAGAAAAACATGCTGGAATCATGGAGTGCATTTCAGAACCAGGCCAAGGTACAGAGTTCTGGATTGAAATTCCCGTCAAGTCTCCAACGACGATTAATAGTCAACCGTAACTAGGGAAGCAGAGGGGAGAATTCCTAACTCCTAACTCCTAACTCCTAACTCCCAATACCCAGTACCCAGTACACAATTTTTCACATTATTACAAAATGTTAGTTTCAAAACTTAAAAATTGGCTTAGCAATTACTCAATTCTTCCAAAATCTTGATGATAAAATTTTTAACAATAGGCTAAACAAAAAATTCAAAGCTATTTAAAGCCTGTGCTATATTGATTTGGGTAAAAAATACTTCAAAAGTAAAGTTTAGTTGCAAAAAAATTTACTTTTATCCAGTAGTGCTAATTTAGTAATTGAAGCTACTAAGAAAGCTTCCCTGGCAGATACAACAGCTGCATGATGGAATGTAGTAAGAGGTAAAAAACGCTGTTTAATTTAAGTCTGTCTCGTCAAAACACGGCAACACCCAACGCGAAAACTTATATTTCCTCAAATGTGGAAAATTAGGGGGCGCTGTCACTGATTTTCATTACTTGTTTACAGAAGCGATGAAAGTTAGTACATCCCTGGCTAGAATAAACAAGGAGAGGGAATGTTAAAGTCAGTAGATGGTTGGGTGTTGTTGTGTTTAAAAAGAAATTAGAATGAGGACTCCTCTGGGTGTAAGCTTGATACGAAGTTAAATAGCAAGAAACAGTTGAAATAGCGCCTTATGTCAATTATTGCGCTCAGAGCATGGTATATACAGGATTATGAGCCGATTCCAGAATTGGAAAAACGCCCACCAGATATTCGCCTAAGTAAAAAAAGTCTGCTGAGATCGGCATTGCGAGCGGACTTTTTAGAAGAAAGTGACGAAATTAAGAAATCAACTTGGTTTGGGCGCTATCTGGAAGGGGAAGATATTGAATTTTATGTTGAGGGTAGTGGTGGCTATTGCGTAGCTAACATTGACTTGATTAGTCACGAAATTTATTTTACTAAAAAGGCGCTGTTAGCTCAGTTAGAACCAACTATTTTTTTTTCCTACCAAAGTGAGTATGCCCCAGCGAGTGATCTTCTCAGAGAAGAACTTCGAAAAACTTTGGATACTTTAAACTTGCGATCGCGCCTTCCTTTAACATTAGTAGAATCCTCGCGCCCCAGCGGTGCTACTTTCCGAATTAATCGCACTATGATGCGAAAAATCCGTAAGAGTTTGTTATTTATCGCTGATACTACGCCCATTGCTAGTATTGATGTTAAAGAAACTCCCCAACTAATTCCCAGTCCGAATGTCTGTATTGAAATTGGCTATGCCATCCAAAGTAAACGGTCTGAACAGATTCTACTAGCGCAAATGCAACGCCCAGATTTTGAAGGGCAATTTCCCTTTGATTTACCCACACAGCAAATTTTACAATTTCAAGATATCAAAGAACTGAATAAAATTCTGACACGAACAATTGAAAATCAACTAGTACGATTCAAGTTGTTTTTTTGAACAAGATAATCAGCTTCATTGTTCACAGGCAAATTTGACAGTGCAGGTACAAAAATGAATAAAAAATAAAAACTGAAAATCAAATCCCCGACTTCTTAAAGAAGTCGGGGGTCTAAAGTTTGCGATCTGAGTGAGTAGTTACTCTCTAAAAATTTATACAGTTCTAGCCCATCTTTCAGATCCCCGGTTGTTAGAGCTAAAATAATTGTCAATTACAGTTCTAATCAAGCTAGCTTCGACTATTCAGATTTACTGTCTATGTAGATGCTGGCTTTTTCTTGAGAACTCTACTCAGAAAACCAACTACCAAAAGTCCAGAAATTACACCAGGTTCAGGAATCGCAGTTGCTGTCAACTTACCCCCAAAATCCAACCTACAGTCTGGGTATGTGTCGCATACTTCCGGTGAAAGATCATCTTTTAAGAAAATCTTAGCCGTTGGCAATCCTTGTTCGGCATTTAGGTAGGTATAGAAATCTAACCCTGTCACATCTGTTGCAAAGTCAATTCCCAAATCAAAACCATTCGGCGTGTCAAAGTTGCCTGTTTGTAGAACAGTCTTTGTAACTGTATCAAAATTGAAATTGAAACTATTATCCGCTTGGGGAAAATCGTATTGGAAATTTTGCAATAAACTTCCTTGTGGATCAAAGAAAGAAATGGCAAAATCAGTCAGTTGTTCCTTGGTGACGATGCTTAAGAGAAAACTATCGTCATAGCTGAATTGTCCCTTGGCTGAATAACCTTTATCTCCGAGCCAATTAAGCTCAAAAGAAGCAGCATCAGCACTATTGACATTTATGAAAGTAGCCATAGAACTGAAAGCGGCAACAGCTACTGTAGCTTTGATTTGGTTACGAATGCTTTTCATTTTCTTGATAACAACAATAAATTTTGATGTTGTTGTAGCTCTCATTCGACCTGAATAAGGTCTAAAACACTTTTGGGCAGATTGTATTATTAGATGAAATCTAATCCATATAGTTTATAGTTTTTTCTTTAGCAAAAAAACCAAAAATATGATATTTTTTCTGAAAAAGATTATAGTGTTTAATTTAAATCAATCTTTAACTTCTCTTAACTAAATACTGTTTTTTCTGCAAAATCATCATTTTTATAAATTAATAATGGGAGTAGTACAAGCAATAATCCCAAATTAAATTAAGCATTACCTAAACTTAATCCAAATCGAATAATTTCTTGTCAGCATTTTAAGTAACCAAAAAATCCTCATGAAATTATCTCGACGTAGATTCTTTACATTAGCGGGCACGAGTGCTGCTGGTACTTTGCTAGCCTCTCCTTTAGAAGGTCTTCTTGCTAGACAAGCCAATGGTCACCCTGTATTTGGTAAAGGTTACGGGCCACTTGTACCAGATCCCAATGGTTTGTTAGATTTACCAGCGGGATTTCAGTATCGAACTTTTTCTCTCACAGACGAGCTGATGAACGATGGTACTAAAGTGCCTGGTGGTCATGATGGTATGGCGGCTTTCCCTGGTCCGAAAGGCACAGTTATTTTGGTTCGTAATCACGAACTTAGTCCTACTTCTGGGACAAAAGTCGAAGGGCCACATCCTTACGACCCATTTTGCAAAGGTGGTACGACGAACTTAGTTGTTGGAGCTAATCGCCAGCTAATCAAACACTTTGCTTCTTTAAGTGGAACCTATCGTAACTGTGCAGGTGGAATAACTCCTTGGGGTTCATGGATTAGTTGTGAAGAGAACACCTCTACTCCAACTTCCTTCCCGGTAGGTAATAGAAACTATGTCTCGAAATTCCACGGCTATAACTTTGAAGTTCCAGCTAGCACCACTACTCCTGTGAAGCCGGAACCTCTCATAGCTATGGGACGATTTAACCATGAAGCTGTTGCGGTAGACCCCAAGACAGGAATTGTCTATGAAACTGAAGATTCGGGAAATAGTCTTTTCTACCGTTTTATCCCGAAAGTGCCCGGCAAGTTAAAAGAAGGAGGTACTCTTCAGGCTTTAAAATTCAAAGACATCTATCAAGCACAAACATTTGCAGATTTCCCCAAACGCAAGCCGTTTAAAGTAGAGTGGGTGACTATTACAGAGCCAAATCCGCCTCAAGATACTGTAAGACAAGAAGGTTTTGCAAAAGGAGCAGCCCAGTTTGCCCGTGGGGAAGGTATCTGGTACGGTAACGGTGAATTTTACTTTTGCTGCACGAGTGGTGGTGCTTTAGGGCTTGGTCAAGTCTGGCGCTACATTCCAGAGAAAGAAACAATTGAATTGTTTGTTGAGTCTACATCTGCTGCCGAACTAGAAAATCCAGATAACATAGTTATCTCACCCTATGGCGATCTCATCCTTTGTGAAGATGGAGATGATGAGCAGTTCTTAGTAGGTGTTACTCCCAAAGGTGAACTCTATCAATTCGCCCGTAATGCTTTAAATACAAACGAGTTCGCCGGTGCTTGCTTCTCACCTGATGGTAAAACTTTGTTCGTCAACATCCAAACTCCCGGTATTACTTTTGCAATCTGGGGTCCTTGGAAGAGGTCATAGAGGTTAATACAGGAGAATTCAGGAGTCAGAATTCAGAATTCAGAATTCAGAATTACAATAGGCTCTGTGCGTAGCTACCAGATTTAGATAGTTTACTTCACGCTTCTTGAAATCTGCTGTATTAGCGATCGCTACTACATGACTCAATTATCGTTGATACTGTGCCAAGGGCTGTTGAAGATATTGCTCTTGATGTCAGTAAAATCATTGCCTAACAAGGCTTACGAGCTTTTTTAGTACAAGCGCACCAATAAAGGGGGTAGCACAGCTGTGCTACCCTGCAACAATTAATTTTCAAGTATGTGTATTTTATTCAATTCAAAACCGCTTTCTGGTGAATCTTGATTCGTTACATTAATGTTAGGGGTTAACAGTTATATTAAATTATCTTAAGACTTACAGTTATTGACCAAGCTGTAGGGGCACACCATTGCTGTGCCCTGACAACAGATGTATGTAAGTGTGTAAGTCTAGTCCGTTCTAGACATCGCCTCTAAGTGAAAATAGTTAGAGGTGATGGCCAAAATTAAAACTACACAGTTATTTGCAGATGGAACAAGTAATTGAAACTCTCAAACAAGATTTACCGACGCTTTTTGAAAAAGATATTTCCTATGATATTTATACACAGGATATCTATTTTAAAGACCCCGTGAATACATTTAAATACAAATTTAATTATCGCATTATTTTTTGGACTTTGCGATTTCACGCCCGACTATTTTTTAGCCAAATTTACTTTGATGTACATGATGTAAAACAGTCTGCTGAAGATACAATTTTAGTAAATTGGACAGTGCGGGGAGTGTTGCGTGTTCCCTGGAGGGCACCTTTGCTTTTTAATGGCTATTCAACTTATAAACTCAACAAAGATAATTTGATATACGAACATATTGACACTTGGGACAGAAAGCCAACAGAGATTTTAAACCAGTTTTGGCAAAGGGGAGAAACAGCTAGTTAGCTGCTAGGTATCGCCCTTTTGGAGATGCTGATTTAAGAAACAAGTTTTTGCTTGAGGCTATTTTCTGGATGGCCAAGCTTTGTCATATCATAGTTATTTAATGGATAGGTGCGAGAGGGGCGATCGACAAATAAACCAGAAGTTTGACGAGGTGGTAAAAAACTCAGCACCATAGCACGCATCCGCATCACAAATTCGACCAAATATTTGGATTATTTCCGTGATGAAAATTAAATTTACTTTTTAATTGTTAGTATGTTCACAAAAGTCATTTGGTTCGCCAGCAGCATCAACGTTGGCACTCAGCTTGCGTTTGTACATCTTTTTTTACCTCCCTATAGTCCCCAAATGAATCGCATTGAAGACGAATGGTTGCATCTCAAGCGCGATCAGCAAGACGGCCGAGTTTTTGAAGATGAATATGAATTAGCGATCGCTCTTATTGAGGATATAAATCATAGAGCCAAGCAAGGTCAGTATCAAGTTGAGCATTTTATGTTTAATTAGGTTGACTTACTTATCTATCGTTTGCTGATGATGGCGATCATTTCTTTTGGAGATAAGCCGACACAAGCTGCCAATTCTTCCAATGCCAATTGTTGACGTGTGTTCGTATCTAACATAGACGTTGCAGCTGCAACATAATCAGGATTAGCAAGATGATTAATATTTTCAGGAGAAGTGGCTTGAGAATCAAGGCTGACAATTCGGGAATATTCAGTAAATTTTCTTATTTTATAAGTAGCAATTATGGCATTATGGCGGGCTTGGACATAGGCAACATAGTATTGCACAATAGCTAATCTTTTTTGCTGTCTAGCTTCCTGCCAACGAGCTCGCAAAACAGGAAGTTGCCCAAAAGTACTGATAAATTTAATCGGGTCAACTGTGACAGTCAAGGAAAAGCTGTTTGAGTACTCAGAAGAAGAATCCGGTAATGTTGAAATCGTAGTTAGAGCTGGAGATAATTCAATAGTTACAATATCTCTAAAAGCATTCAATCCCATTGCAGCTTTTGTTTCCAGCACTTGGGCTGAGTTGCGCTCAGCAATACCTACTAATTGCTCAATGATTTTGAGATCCTGCTGTGTAATCTCAGTCTGAAGGACATCAGGTTGATTACTGGAAATGGATTTATCTTCGGATGCAATTACAGGAAATGCAGTACTGACAAATGTAACGGCAAGGAAAATCTTGAAGCTTTGTGCAAAAGCTTTTGAGAGCCATTGTGCGATCATCTGATTGACTTATTCTGAAGCACTACACTTATGTTTTAATTTGCTTCCTTTTATCAGGATACAGCTAAATGACAAAGATTCTTAAAAACCTTTGTCATTTGTGATTGGGCGTTGGTTATTAATTATTCTCCTCTGCCCCTCATCCCCCCATGCCCATTGGTGTCAACTTAAGAAGATAAAGCCCAAATTTGTTCAGTGTAAGCGTCACCCTTGAGATTGACGCTTACGCCTGGTTTTGACTAATCCAAAGAGCTTTTGATGTCTACAAGATAAGGAACAACTTCAGTGGCATCACCACGGAGAACAGCTTGGGAAAAATGGTATAAAGCGCAAAACAGCATTTCTATAGAAATTCGCTCTATTGGTTGGTTGAGAGCGATGCCTACGGCGGTAAACTATGCTACATCGATACATAATGGGTTAAGAACAGCATAAAAAATCCTAAATCAAAAATCAGCAATCCACCAATTGGTAGGCGTTCAAGTAATTGATCGCACTTCAAGTTTCTCCAAAGTGCGATCACTTAATCTTTACTTAGACTCGTAGTTCACCAAGTTGTCTTGGCAAAGTAAAGGGTAAGGGAAAAATTAGATGGTTATCTACACTCAGCACTCTCCAGTCTTTACACTTTCAGAAACCAGCGTTGGCGATACATCACAACACCAACAACCCACCACAACAACACTGTAGCTATGCCAAAAAACAGGGAACCATTAAGCGCCCCCGCCCAAGATGCGAAAAAATTCTGGTAAATCCAATTGTAGGTACTGGGGGCGTTTTCTCCTGTACCAATAGTGGTTTTGACTAAGATTTTAATCAATAAAACAGATGCAACGAAAAGAGCGATCGCATTTAAACCCATAATTTCAAAAGCTTTACCCCAGCGACGTATCAGCCGTACTTCGATGAGTTCATAACAAGCTGCTAGCAACAATAATGCCCAACCTGTTGTAAAAACCACATAAGAACTTGTCCACAATTTTTTATTAATGGGGAATGTCCACCCCCACGCCCAACCGATAATTAAACAACCGACTCCAAATAATCCTAACCCGATACTTGTGCGCGACTGTACAGGCTGGCTGCGTATCCATTGCCCAGTGAAGTAGCCAGCGAGGACATTAACTATTGCGGGAATGCTACTGAAGAGTCCCTCAGGATCTCCCATAAACTTGAAACCATCACCTTTATATAAATGTGCTTTGGGAATAATTAGGCGGTCAACATAAGCACCGAAATTACCTTCCCGCGTCAAAACTCCCGCCCCATAATCTGGTACTGGTACATACATCATCGCTAACCAGTAGCCGATGAGTAGCACTGCTGCTAGTATCCATTGCCCTTTGCGCGGCAAGTTGAGAACTATTAAAGAAGCCAGCAGATAAGTAATGCTGATGCGCTGCAACACCCCCATTAACCGGATGCTACCTAAATCAAAAGTCCAAACACCTTTATTCCAAAAGCCATTTAGTAGCAATCCCAAAACAAAGAGAATGGCGGCGCGGCGTAATATCCGCCAGTAAACAGCTGAGTTTGGTTTATTACCTTCGGTGTACTTCGACAGCGAAAAAGTCATCGCTACACCGATAATGAAGAGAAAAAAAGGAAATACCAAGTCAGTTGGTGTACAGCCGTGCCAATCAGCGTGGGCGAAGGGAGGATATACATCATCTGCAACTCCCATCATATTGACGAGAATCATCCCAGCGATGGTAATACCGCGAAAAACATCCAGTGAAGTCAGGCGCATAGGCGGAATTTTTTCTTTGATGAGTATCTAAGTTAACCCGCCTGATGCAGCTAATCAAGCAAAATTTATAGACTTGTATACAAGGTAAAATTTTGTTAACTAACTACCACTACTCGCTATGTCAGTCAAACTTGGAGATACCGCTCCTAATTTCAGTCTACCTGCTCAAAACGGCTCAACAGTTAGCCTGCAAGATTTTCGCGGCAAAAAAGCCGTTGTTCTATATTTTTATCCCAAAGACGACACACCCGGTTGCACAGCTGAATCCTGCGCCTTTCGCGATCAGTATGAAGTTTTTAAAAGCGCTGGTGCTGAAGTTCTCGGCGTGAGTGGTGACTCCGCCGAATCTCACCAGCGATTTGCTGCCAAATACAATCTACCTTTTACCCTATTAACCGACAAAGGCGACCAAGTACGAAAGCTATATGGCGCAACAGCCGCCTTTGGCTTATTCCCTGGTCGCGTTACCTACGTCATTGACCAACAAGGAGTTGTGCAATACGTATTTGATTCAATGTTTAACTTTAAAGGTCACGTTGAGGAAGCGCTAAAAACGCTGCAACAGCTTGTGAAATAGGGAATGGGGAGTGGGGAGTGGGGAATGGGGAATGGGGAATGGGGAAGAGTACAAGGTAGACAAGGTAGACAAGGTAGAATTTTCTCCCTCTCTCCCTCATCTCCCTCATCTCCCTCATCTCCCTTATCCCCCTACTCCCTACTCCCCACTCCCTACTCCCTTCATTTACTCAAATGCGACTTTTCCGCCATCACAACATTCGCGTGAGCTGACTTGCCATTCTTGCCGTTGGTATGACCGTTACTATTGCGGGGTTGAATTACGCCATAACCGCCGTGGTTACGTTCATAAATGACATTTATCTCGCCTGTTTCAGCATTGCGGAACATATAAAAGTCGTGTCCTACGAGTTGCAGCTGTTCCAAGGCTTCTGCAAGGGTCATCGGAGCCATCGAAAAATATTTGGTGCGGACGACTTCGCTGGGTAGTTCGGGAGTGCGATCGCCAATTAAATCTGTGACTACTACTGACTCTGCAACAACTTCTTCTGTTGGTTGGGCATGAGTTTTCTGATCTTGACGCCGTTCTTTGTATTTCCGCAGTTGACGGGCGATTTTATCTGCAACTAAGTCAATGCTGGCGTATAAGTTTTCGCTGCTTTCCTCCGCACGGATCACACTGCCATTGGCATAAATAGTTACTTCAGCCGCTTGTCTAGGATTAATTCGGGGATTTCGGGCTACGCTAAGATGCACATCCACTTCATTTGTAATGCTCTGAAAGTGACTAACTGCTTTTTCAATTTTTTGATGTACATACTCACGAATTGCATCGGTGATTTCAATATTTTTGCCGTGGATGACAAGCTTCATGTAAACTCTCCCGCTGAATATTTGGATGTGTGAATTTGCTTTGTATGAAAAGAAGTTGCGGTAAGGTATATCACTCCCGCCAAAACAAATTGTGAACTTTTATCATTTACTGCTGCTGTGCTGTCTCTGAGCTAGCTGCATCTGAGTTTTTTCCAAGTATATCCTTGATTTACTTCCCCATCTCTGCGCTGATATCCAATTGGATATCGACTTAGAACTCTTTGATGAAGATATCTTAACAGTAGCAGCTGTGACTACTTTCTCTTTTAAAGCAAGGCTTACAGAACTTTTGATAGTTGCTCCTTGTACGTCCGGTTGAGGTTTGCTTGCTGTTGATCAAGAACACAAGTTTTGTGGAAGTCGATTTTGTTTGAAATGCAAACAATGTTATTAGAGTCATCAGCCAGTACATTCATTTCTATTCTCTTGGCCTGATGCTGATTGTAGAGAATTCCTCCCAACACCTATTAAGGTTATATATTCAAGCTAGCACTTTGTATTTTCTAATGCATGTTCCCTTGACTTTCCTTTAAATTCCTTTGCAAAGCTTGACATTTGTTGACTCCAGTCCTCTAACTTGAAATATATTTCGTTCGTTTTACAGTTGATTTTTGGCATGATCCATAGTAATAAACCACACCAAAACCGTTGTTTGCTGTATAACCAAGGATTAATGCCTTACTTAGACGCTCATGCATGGCAGCGATCGCTCCTGACTCAACGCATCCATGACCCCAGTCTAGATGACGTGTTAATTCTCCTAGAGCATCCACCCGTCTACACTTTGGGACAAGGAGCCAACTCAGATTTTCTCAAATTTGATATTGACAAAAGTCAGTATAATGTGCATAGGGTGGAACGGGGCGGCGAAGTGACTTACCATTGTCCTGGTCAACTGGTGGGGTATCCAATTTTAAATCTGCAACGTTATCGTCAAGACTTGCACTGGTACTTACGCCAACTCGAAGAAGTCATAATTCGCGTATTAGCAGTTTATCGATTGCAGGGAGAAAGAATTCCGGCTTTTACTGGTGTTTGGTTACAAGGGCGAAAAGTTGCGGCTATTGGCATTAAAGTCAGCCGTTGGATTACCATGCATGGCTTTGCATTAAATGTTTGTCCAGACATGACAGGGTTTGAGCGGATTGTACCCTGTGGTATCTCTGATAAACCTGTAGGCAGTTTAGCCGAATGGGTTCCAAATATTACCTGCCAAGAAGTGCGTTTTCATGTAGCAGAGTGCTTTGCAGAAGTGTTTGGCGTAGAAATAGTAGAGTCCCAGCCCGAAGAATTTTTCCAGTCTGAGTAAATTTAAGTTTGTAATTATGTAAGAAATACTATAGTAGTCTCATTTAAGTTGTGAGACACTCATAATAATGGTCATAGTTAATCGGATCAATGTAACTCTTAAATTGCGCTTATAAAAGCTAATAATTATTTATAAACCATAAAGCTATTTTTTTACAGCACTAAATTCAAAATTTGCCCGTGAATTACTCAGATAATTTCCAGGTATATACCCCATCTTTAACATCACTGAGAGAGCGTGATTGGACAGCTTTAATAGAATTATTTGACAGAGATGATGGTGATGAAATTGAAGCCGACATCCACACTAATTTGTTTTGGCTGATACCTGAACCTTGTTGGGAGGATGACCCCTTTGATTTCTTACGTGAATATTTATAAAAGCATTCATGTAGAGACGCGATTCATCGCGTCTAAAAGACCAAGTATTACGAATTAGGAATTATTTGAAGGCGACTGAGGAAAGTACGTAGGCGATCGCTTTGGGGATTGGTGAGAACTTCGTAAGCTGAACCTTGTTCTGCCACAACACCTTTATCTAAAAAAATCACCTGATGAGCTACTTCTTTAGCAAATTGCATTTCATGGGTGACGATCGCCATTGTCATCCCTTCTGCGGCTAATTGCTGCATCACTTGGAGAACTTCACCGACGAGTTCCGGATCTAGGGCGCTGGTGGGTTCGTCGAATAGCATGATCTGGGGATTCATACATAAACTACGGGCGATCGCGACTCGTTGTTTTTGTCCGCCAGAAAGTTGTTCGGGATAAGCAGAGGCTTTGTCAAATAAACCAACTTTTTCCAGATATAATCCCGCTAGTTGGGCGCTTTCTTTCGGTGTTTTACCCAGTACTTTACGCGGTGCAAGTGTCATATTTTCCAGGACACTGAGATGGGGAAACAAATTGAATTGCTGGAAAACCATGCCTACTTGTGTTCGCAGTTGCCGCAGTTGGCTATAGTTGACAGTGGGTTGGGATAAGTTGATACCGTTGACTATCAACCGTCCGCTGTTGATGGTTTCCAAACGGTTAAAGCAGCGCAGGAGAGTACTTTTACCACAGCCGGAAGAACCAATAACTGCAACAACTTCTCCCCGCTTGATTTCGCCTGTGATTCCTTTGAGAACTTTGAGGGAACCAAAGCTTTTTTCGATATTGTCAAAAATAATTGCGGGGGTGGAATTGTTCATTGGCTGTGTCAGTTCCTCTGTTAGGGACTTCCAAAAAATAAATTATCCCAAATTATTTGTACATTTTTCGGGTAGCACAGCTGTGCTACCCTACGTTCGCGGAGCGTCCCGCAGGGATGGGATGTTTTTTTGATAATTTTGCATAAGTCCTGCTCTAAAGTTGATTGTAATATTTGGAACGAACCGCAAAGAACGCGAAGAGCGCGAAGGAAGAAATGAAAGAGTATGGCTGGATTTAGTTTTGGGCGTTGGCTGCGTTGGTGTGTGGTTGTTGGTATTAGTTGTTTGTTACTGGCTGGCTGTGCTGTGAACCCTAGTGGAGGAAAAACTCTGCGGGTTGCTACTGAACCTGCGTTTCCACCTTTTGAGTTTCAAGGACAAGGTGGTGAGTTGCAAGGTTTTTCTATTGATTTGATGAATGCGATCGCCACTGCTGCTAAGTTTAAAGTAAATTTTCAAAGTATGCCTTTTGATGGCATTATCCCAGCCCTCCAAGCCAAAACGGTAGATGCGGCCATTAGTTCCATTACGATTACAGAGGAGAGGGCGAAGACGATTTCTTTTTCCCGTCCTTATTTTAAAGCGGGGTTGGCGATCGCAATTCGCGCGGATAATCAAAATATTACTGGCTTTGATAGTCTCAAAAATCAAAAAATCGCAGTCCAAATTGGCACAACTGGTGCCGCAAAGGCTAAGAGTGTTCCTGGGGTACAAATTCGCAGTTTTGATTCAGCACCTCTAGCTTTACAAGAATTACTCAATGGTAATGTAGATGCGGTAATTAATGACGCACCTGTAACTTTATATGCAATAAATACAGGCAATTTGAAGGGAATTAAAGTTGTACAGCAATTGCTGACGGAGGAGTTTTATGGAATTGCTACTGCTAAAAATTCGCCGAATCTCGCATTAATCAATGATGGTTTGGATAAGGTTTTGAAAAATGGCACTTATTCCCAACTTTACCAAAAATGGTTTAAGACCCAACCGCCATTATTACCAGCTAAATCACCATTTGACAATCAAACTAGCGCTGTTGTTCCGGGAATAGTCACCTCAATTAATGTGATTTTACAGGCTGTTCCGACTTTATTACAGGGAGCTTTGGTAACGTTGCAATTAACGATACTTTCGGTAGTATTTGGTTTAATTGGCGGTTCTTTGATTGGAATTATCCGCCTTTCTCATATTGCACCTTTGCGTTGGTTAGCTAGGGCATATGTAGATTTTTTTCGGGGAACACCTTTGCTAGTGCAAATTTTTATGATTTACTTTGGGTTACCTGCAATTTTGCAAGAACTTGGTTTGACATTTAGTTTCGATCGCCTAGTCGCTGGAGTCATTGCTTTAAGTTTGAATAGCGCCGCTTATATTGCAGAAGTTGTACGTGCTGGAATTCAATCGATTGAAGTAGGACAAGGTGAAGCAGCACAATCACTAGGTTTGAGTTCTGTGCAAACCATGAGTTATGTGATCTTTCCCCAAGCTTTCCGGCGCATGATTCCACCCTTGGGTAATGAGTTTATCAGTTTATTAAAAGATACGAGCTTAGTTGCAGTGATTGGTTTTGAAGAATTGTTCCGCAAAGGACAGCTAATTGTTGCTGATAACTATCGCGCCTTTGAAATTTACGCGGGTGTAGCGGTGGTTTATTTATGTTTGACGCTACTTTCTTCCCAAGCATTTAGCCGATTAGAAGCGTGGATGAATCCCGTCAAGCGCTAAGGGACTTTCAAAAATCATTTCTCAACAACCAGAGAATGGTTAAGATAGGTTTTATATAGGGAATTCGGATTGAGTTGTATCTGAATCAAGCAAAGATATATGACAATTCTCAACGCTCGGAATTTCTCCTTAGAAGAAGTTCATCGTCTGTTTGGTTTTCAAAGACAGTACAATGACTCATTTTCTAACTATTTATCTCTGGAACCTCTCACGGAAGCAGAACAGCAGGAACTCAAACAAATTCAGCATGACTTTGATCGATACCTTACAATAGGCAAAGTTTCTGAAGGTCAGGTAAAGTTTCTGGCAGTTGCGCCTTTACTAAGATTAGCTGGTTTTTATCGCTATCCGATCGAGATTGTTTTGGAGGAAAATATTGCTGATATTGAAATTGAAGATGAAGATATTAAAATTAAAGGTAGATTTGATATTTTAGCTGTTAGTAAAGCTCAGCATACAAAATCTAAAACATATTTTTGGGTACTGTTAATTGAATCTAAAAATTGTCAAATTGATATTTCAACAGGTTTACCTCAGCTACTCACTTATGCTTATAAAAATTTAGATAATCAAAAATCAGTTTGGGGATTAACGACTAATGGTAGAAGTTATCAGTTTATCTATATCGAACAAGAAAATCCCCCTATTTATTATCTGTTGCCAGAATTAAATTTAATGGAAAGAGAGCGTTCAAGTCAGTTGCTACAAATTTTAAAAGCAATTTGTCAACTTTAAAAGCAAGTATTAAGGCAAAAATTTATGAGTCAAGCCATACCCAAACTAGTAACCTTTGAAGATTTTGCAGCGTGGCGACCCGAAGGCAGAAGATACGAATTACATGATGGTGTAATTGTTGAAATGGCACAACCAGTTGGAGACCATGAAGATATTGTGGGTTTTTTAGCACTAGAAATATCTGCTGATATCAAACGTCTAAATTTACCTTATTACATTCCAAAAACTGTATTAGTCAAAGCACTTGAAGGTGAATCGGCTTATTCGCCAGATATATTAATAATCAATCGCCCAAATTTAGGGAATGAACCTTTGTGGAAAAAAGAATCGACTGTAAGTCAAGCCGCAATATTCGCGGCATCAAAGAATTAGAAAATGAAGGTAGACAAACCCTGACTTTTACAGGAAATTTTCAAAGTAAAACTCAGCCAGAATTTAATAAGTTAGACTATTTAAAAATTGAACTTAAAGACGATGATAGTAGATGGATTATTAGTCCTGTTAATCCTCAAGAGTCCAGTGAAATCAGCCTTGAATAACTACGGCTACAGCCAAATACAAAAGTAACTGGACTCAGTTATGACTTTTATCGTAATCAACTGGCTTTTTCTCTGCAAACGAAATCTAATTTAAAACCGAAAATCAAGCCAAATACAATAGACTTATCTTTAGGTCAGCAACCAATCAAAGTTATAGTCGAAGGTTATGAATTACCAGATTTAAAATTGCCAAACCAACAAGATAACCCAACAACATTAGAATTTAATTTAACTCCAAATAATAAAGTTAATTTAGAGTTAATGGAAGATGCCAGTCTTAATATTACTGTAGCGAAAACTCCCAGATATGAATCAGAACAATGGTTTAGAGGAAATATAAAAGCTGAAAATCTGCAATTTTTAAATGTAGATAGAACTGGTAAAGATGCCAGAGACGATTTAAAGATTTCTACTATTGTAGAAGGGAAAATCCGCATGGCAGAACAGGAGAGGGACGTTAAAAAAAATCAGTTTCTTATGGGAGAAGATGCTAATAGTCCTCTAAATATTGAAGAAATACGACATTTAGGAATTTTCCCAGAAAAAAAAGGTATAGAAGCGCGGTTTTTTGGGAAGACGACAGAGATTCAAATCGGTCTAGATCCTGATTTTCCAGTTTCGAGAATCCGGGGTAGCTGGTTAGATGGTGTTTTACCTCGTGATGCGATTATTGCGCTGTTCTCTTTTGGGGCTGCTACGGTTGCTAATCTTTTATCTTGGTTGTTTAGTAATGCTTCTAAATCGGGGTCAAATCCGTAGGAGTTAGACGCGATGAATCGCGTCTCTACAAGAATTACGAATTACGAATTACGAATTACGAATTATTGTACCAATACTCCGATCGCCATTAATCTCAATTACTAAATCAACCGCTGTTGCATCTTTTACTAAGGGTTTGATGAATAATTCCGGGTGAAGCGATCGCCAAAAATAATTGACAAATTGCTCTATCTCTGCATTGCTCATCCCCGATTTACCCGCAGCAATCATCTGTTGTTCTGCTTGTTTGCGCCACTCCAAAGAACAGCGGTAATCGGTGGGATACAGGACAATTAAGCTGTCTAATCGCTCCCACAGTGGTAAGTAATCGTGGAGGCGAACATTCATATCGCGGGCAAATGCTTTATCTTCATCTGTAACAATTGGCGGCGGTGCAGTATCAAATAAATCTGCGTTAATTGGTCGGACACCGACAAACCAACCTTCAAATAGTAGAATATCTATGTTTGTAAAGATTTCTGGATTAGTGCGATCGCCAGCACCCCCATAGGCAGATTTATCAAAACGCGGAACCATAACTGGGCTTTGCAATTGGCGGATTTCATCTAGTAAATTTAAGCCCAAATCTACATCGTGGGTTCCTGGGGGGCCGCGCCAAATCAAGCGGGGATCTTGCTGTGTTAGGAGTAAGCGATCGCTATAAGTTTTATATAAGTCATCCAAAGACAAACTTACAGTTCGGTATCCCAAGCGATCGAGAATCAAGCTGAGAATTTTGCACATTGTGGTTTTCCCAGTCCCTTGTCCTCCCAAAATCCCCTGAATCAAAGGTCGTCCCAACTGTTGGCGGTGCGATGCGAGTTTGATCCCCAAAGGCAGCCACAAGTCCCACAAAACTTGTAACATTTCCTTGGCTTCTTTTTGGAGGGTAGTTTGGCAGAGCTCGTTAAAAGCTGGCAAGATAGATTGTAGTAAATGCGATCGCTTTTCTATCACCTCATCTACATTTTCCGGCGTAATCCCAAAAGCCTTTGCCCTCAACCCATCTGCTAACGCCGCTTCTCTTGCTTCTTGCTTCCCCATCTCCCTCATCCCCCTCATCTCCCTCATCCCCATCCTACGATCCCAACTTAAAGGCTTCGAGAAACAGGCTGTAGGTGAAGCCAACTTTCAAAAGATTTAATGAGTCTACCAAGAGCGATCGCCTGGTGAAAAAACTCTGGCTGTAAAATATTCTGCTAGTAATTTCCGTTAACAGTACTAAAAAACCAGCTGCCACAATATCTAATTCTGCGCGTTGACCGGCTGTGGTAGAAACTGCGTTTCCCAGAAAAAAACCGAACAAAAAGCTAATTATCAGCAACGATAGTCGCCGCCAGGGATTTAGAAACCATTGCCCCGACTGTCTAGCAATGGCACTGAACAAGTTATTAAGACGTGTGTTTTGCATTAAAGGGACTTTTGGGAAAAAGTCAACATACCTTGAAATATATCAATATTCAAATCCAGAAAATTGGTTTTAGCATCAGCTTGTTTGTTAATATTATAGATATCTACTGGGCAGCCAGTGTTTATTCAAATTTTTCGTACATTTTATCATCTTCAGGGAAGTACAGTGCCTCTTCAAAGGCAACCTTTCCAAGTGGAAGATGAAATATACAGCCTAGATTTCTTCTAGGTTTGGCAATGGACGCTTTGTTGAAACCGCTAGCGGTTTCACTAAATTTTTATTGTTTTATACAAATGAATTTCCTGATTAAGTATCTAATTTTATTTTGTTTATGCGAACTTACGGACAAAATACCAAAGAAATTGTCTCTACACCCCTTGTTAATCAAACATCAAAGGAATTATTTCCTTAAAATGTTTGTCACTTCAAATGATATTTATCATACATTCCTCACAATAATTTGAGGAAAATCTATATTAGGCTACTTTCTGCGATCGCATTTTATGATAGTGGGCTACTATTTGGTCAAGCCTAAACAAATATTTATTTCTAATAACTATCAATCAATATGAAATCTTCAGTGTATCGTCACCTTGGTGTTACAGCCTGTTGCTTTGGACTGCTTGTTGCTTTGGTGGGATGCTTGGGAGTGAGTGTATCCTTTGAGTCCACAAACCCAGATACATCTTCGCAGCCACCTGAGACTTCTGAGTGGGACACAACTTCATCTACACCGATTTCACCTGAAAAAAGTATCTCTCCTAGTAACCTATCGACTGTAGCAACGAACCCAAGCAAAGAAGTAGAACATACCACTAGAGAGAATACTTATCCTGTCTTGGCAAATCGTGATAAATCAGCTACCAAAACCAAAGATCAAGGAACTTTGCGGATGAGCAATCAAACTGATCAGCCTGTGCGGCTAGCCTTACTGGCGCGAGAGTCTGTAGCAAAAGGCTCTGGTGGTAAACAAACTAACTATGATGTCCCGGCACATTGGGATTTTGCTCCCCAAGAAGGCAGTGACAAAGGACTAATTTTATCTCTACCTCAGAATAATTTGAAACTGGAGAAGGGAGATATTTTAGTTGCCTTTGCACAAGATGGTTCCCGTCGTTACTGGGGTCCCTATGTTGTCGGAGAAACTCAACTACCTAAGTGGAATTCCCAAGCCAAAGAATGGCAACTAGTACTGAGTCCATAATTGACGGGGCATTGGGCATGGGGCATTGGTTATTTCTCCCCCTGCCTCCCCTACCTCCCCTGCCTCCCCTGCTCCCTCATCTCCCTCATCTCCCTCATCTCCCCTTCAAACTTCCCCTTAAGCACGTATAATTAGTTTTGCTCAATTAGTTATTCAGCACTTGTTTTTTTGAACAAGAACAAAATATAAATAACCAACGACTATTGACTAGTAATTGTTGACTATTGACTAATGAGAATGAAATTGAGTGTTAAGGGCACTGTTAATCAGTGGTTCAACAAAATGGGAAGGAATTCAACCCTTGGTGTAACGGGGTCGATTTTGTGGTTGATGGTGATTGGCTGGATAGCTTTTGGGTGGAATTTGGGCACCATTGGCTTGATTGATGAGACAGAGCCGCTGTTTGCAGAAGCTTCCCGCCAGATGTTCATTACAGGTGATTGGATCACCCCATTTTTCAATGGTGACACTCGTTTCGATAAACCTGCTTTAATTTACTGGTGTCAGGCGATCGCTTATGCAATTATTGGAGTCAATGAGTGGGCAGTACGCCTTCCTTCTGCGATCGCTGCATTTGGCTTAATTTGCTTAGCTTTTTACACTGTACAGTGGTATTTGGCTAAACAAGACGAATTAGAGCAAGTTTCACGTCCGACTCGCCGCTACTTAATATCTTTTTTAGTAGCAGCACTCATGGCGCTCAATGGCGAAACAATTATTTGGGCGAGAACCGGTGTCTCTGATATGTTGCTTACCGGCTGCATGGCATCAGCTTTATTGTGTTTCTTTCTGGGGTACGCAAAGGGAGGGAGGAAGAGAGCAGGGGGAGCAGGGGAAGCAGGGGGAGCAGGGGGAGAAAGAATAACTAATGCCCCATTCCCCAATAACTGGTACTTAGGTTGTTATGTTCTGATTGCTGCCGGAATTTTGACTAAAGGGCCGGTGGGAATCGTCTTGCCAGGGCTAATTATTTTCGCCTTTTTGCTATATGTGGGAAAATTGCGGGAGGTATTGTGGGAAATGCGTCCCGTCGTAGGTATACTGATAATTTTTGGTTTATCAGTGCCCTGGTATGCATTAGTGATTTGGCGCAATGGCTGGAATTATATTAATGCCTTTTTTGGTTATCACAACCTAGAACGCTTTACAGAAGTAGTTAATGGTCACTCAGCACCTTGGTATTTTTACTTTGTAATAGTGTTATTGGGCTTTGCACCATACTCAGTGTATTTACCAGTAGCTATATTCAGACTGAAATTTTGGCAGCGATCGCACTGGCGATCCCTTGAACGTTTTCAGCAATTGAGTTTATTTGCCTGGTTCTGGTTTGCTGGTATCTTTGGCTTTTTTAGCATTGCTGTCACCAAACTCCCTAGCTATGTATTGCCTCTAATGCCAGCAGCAGCAATTTTAGTAGCGCTGTTGTGGAGCGACCTTTTTTTGGGTACGCGCAAAGAAGACGCGGGGAAAGAATACACGGAGAAATTACTCCCTGCCTCACCGCGTCTCCCCCTCCCCGCGTCCTCTTCCATCCCCGCGTCTTTCCTCTTCTGGAGTGGTTGGGTGAATGTAGTGTTTTTATCAGTTCTGGCAACCGCGCTGTTTAACATCATCTATATATTAGGTAGCGATCCAGCTATAACTAACTTCCACGAACTAATTAAACAATCTGGTTTACCAGCCATTGGTGGGGTAATTTGGCTCCTTTGTGCTGTTTTGGTTGCGGGTTTACTACTGAGTCGCCGCTGGGACTATATTATCACCATGAATGTACTGGGATTTGTAGCGTTTTTAATTTTTTTCCTGACGCCCGCTTTGTTTTTTATCGATCAGGAACGTCAATTACCCTTAAGACAACTGTCTGCAATCATACAGCAGGTCAAACAACCAAATGAAGAACTGGTCATGCTTGGGTTTAAAAAGCCAAGCGTAGTGTTTTATAGTCAAACTCACGTCAATTATTTCAGATTTCCCCAAGAGGCTCTAGAACATCTTCAAAACCAGGCAGGTAAGGCACTAAAACCCCCTTCGCTACTGCTTTTGGCTGAACAGAAAAAGCTTCTGCAAATGGACTTACAGCCAGATGATTACAAGAATTTATCCACTAAGGGTGCTTACAATTTGATTCGCGTTCCTTTTTTGAAAAAGAAAAAGGAAAAAATAGACATATCATAATTGGGCATTGGGCATTGGGCATTGGGCATTGGCTATTCACCCTATCTCCCTCATCCCCATTCCCCATTAGCATTTTTCATTTTGACTGTTGATAGCTAAAGCTTGATTAATCTGGTTTAACAAATCTTCCATTGATATGGATCGCGGTAATATCTGGGTAGCGATCGCACTGACGATAGTTTCCACCGATTCCAACCCATTCTTCCTGGGCTTGTGAATTCCCTTGTCAGACACCCCAGGCTGGGAAATACTTTCCGGGCGATTCAATGGCTGGTTGAGTACTAAAATTGGTGGTAACTTCAAAGGCGAATCTCCCAAGGTTTTCAAGGCTTTGAGTACGTCTTTATGGATAGCTGATTCTCCTAAGCAAATTAATAACAAGTCAACGCTTTGATGACGAATTTGTTGTAACACTTCTGCCCAACAGGGACTCATCGCTGCTTTGAAGCCTGCTGTTTGTAGGTACTGAATTAAAGCTTGGAACCACTCAGACCCCCGTTCGGCAGTTTCACTACTGATTGAACAATTGTTTTCAGTGCGATCGCCTTTGACTTGCTTGCGTCTTACCTGTGGTAAATCACGCAGCATAGCCAAATCCACTACCAAAATGTTGGGAGGGCAGCAAACACCAGAAGCAATTTGCAATACTGATAGTAAGGCATCTGTTTTCTCCGTGGGAGTGCTGGCGTCTTTTCCAAATGGTGTTAAGTAAGGAAATACAGATAACCCTGGTATTTGTGAGGCTTTTAGTGTAGTTGCAACATCGCAAGTAACCAACGGTATGGCTGCTAAACGTGGGTGTTGGATGAGTTGTTGCAAATAAGTTTGGGCGGTACTAGTCTCTACATCTAGCAAAATTACATCAAATTGCCACACCCGCGCCAAGAGTTCTGCCTGATCTAGGTCATCGACTTCAATCACCCGATGTTCTCGCAGGGAGGAGTGGGGACTGACTGATTCAAACTCAGGATTCACTAACCTGAGAATTCGCAGTGGCGTTTGAATTGGGAGACTGGCGTTATTGTCTGACCCTAGCGGCAAAACTCCTTGTACAGTACATAATTTTTCTAGGAGTGGTGCTAAGACCTGATGTTCTACTGGCAAGCTTAAGAAACCATCGGCTCGGTTGGCAAATGCTTGCTCTTTTTCGGCCGCCGTTGCTGTCAGAATTACAGATATATGACGAGTTGCGGCGTCAGATTTAAGTAAAGTCAGTACATCCCAGCCGGAGAGCAAGGGTAGCAAGGGATTGAGAAATATCGCTATTGGTTGCAAGCGTCGAGCTTTTTCTACTGCTTCTGTTCCCGATCGCGCAATCACTACGCGATATCCTACACTTTTGAGTTGTTCGGTCAAATCTTCAATATATCGGGCTACTGCTTCCACTACCAAAACCAGCCGTTGGGAACTAGCGGCATGATACTGTGTAGAATTAGTGACATGCTGACGACCTGCTGGGAGAATTTCTCGTGTTTGTTGGTGTCGTTTTTGGCTGTCTTCTCTAGTTTCGATATCTGGCTCTGAAAAACCTGCTTTTGGAGGACTGGGCGGTAGCAGCAGTGTGAACTGGCTACCTTTACCTTCACGAGATAAAAAGCTGACATCTCCTCCGTGCAGCCGAGCCAGGGCGCGAGTTAATACCAGCCCCAAACCAGTGCCTTCAAACTGACGGGTGAGGGGATTTTCTAGTTGTTGGAATTTTTGAAATATTAAATGTTGCTGGTGTTCAGGAATACCAATGCCTGTGTCCCAAACTGTAAAGGCAATCCATCCTTCCCAACGACTCACCCGCAGCCCAATTTCGCCTGATATTTCAGTGAATTTGAAGGCGTTGGAAAGTAGATGTATGAGCATCTGACGCAGGCGTAATTCATCTGCAACAATTTGGTCTAGACCTGGTTCAATACAGAGGCTGAATTGGGGAGCAGAGGAACGGGTATTTGAAGTTGGGGACGCGACTGTGACTTTGGTGCTTTGAGTGTGAATGGCTTTGACTTCGGATAAAGCGCGATCGCACACAGCCCGAATTTTGACTGGGGCTAGTGTTAGATCCATTTGTCCTGTCTCCATCCTGGTCAAATCTAAGATATCATTGACCACACTCATCAGATGGCGTCCGCTTTGATGAATCAGTCCCGCATAACGAGCTTGACGCTCGTTAAGTTCTCCCAATTGCTGATCTACTAGCAATCGTGATAATCCCAAAACGGCAGTGAGGGGAGTTTTCAGTTCATGACTAATACAAGCTAAAAACTCATCTTTCAAGCGATTTAGTTGAATTAAATCGGCATTCTTGGCTGCTAATTCTTTGCATAGCTGCTGCTGTTCAGTGACATCAGTCGCTAAAACCAACCACAAATCAGTGCTGAGTGGAATCTCTGATTCAGCACCCATGACTTTCAGTTCTGGACTATCTAATGGAATTTTGGCAAATTGCCAGATTCGTTCCTGACCATTTTGCACTTCCACAACGCAAGTACAAGTACCTAGTTGAGCATCCAAAAAGCAGCGACTGGATGTAGTTTCTGTGGATGTATGTGCTTCTGTGAGGTCGTTGAGACTAGACAAGCCTGGTTCACTTTTAACCAACAACCGTGGCGTTGGTTGTTCTTCACCACCATTGGGATGAACTTTGATTCCTCGTTGCTTAACGTATTCTGCTTTCTTGGCTCGGAAGGGGGTAAGTATTGCCTCTACCTGACGCCTGACTCCTTCTGGGTCTTTTAAAATTCCTAATTGTTGCCACCAAGCTGGATTTTGGGCTACCACCTCGCCATTACCCGTTTCCAACATCAAAGGCCAAGGCAGTCTTTCCAGCAACTTCACCAATGGTTTTTGTACCGATGGCTGGGGTTGATTTGGCGTCTGCGGTTGGGAGTGAGTTTGTACAGCATCAGAATTGAGGGAGCCAGCCATTTTTTCCTTAGCGAGCGATCGCAACAGGCTTGAAGTATCCACTAGCCCCAAATATTTACCGTCGGAGTCAATCAACGCCCAATCCAAATTTTGCTGTTTTTGGGCAAGTTGTTCAGACAAACGCCAGCTAAATTGCTCTACGCGCTCAGAAACTGGTATTGTCTGTATTGGATCGATTAGAGCTTGATCCCAGACGGAAAGTGATTGCTGTAAATTTAAATTTTTATCGTCACTATGGCCTAATAATTTTTGGATTAAACGGGCAGAGTACAGCAATCCGACGGGCTCTTGCTGTTGATTAAGTACTACCAAGCGATCGCACTGCTCTTTCTCAAAAATCTCCAGCACCACCGCCAGAGTACTTGTTTGGGGGCAGCTAGGTACGGTTGCTTGAAAGTCATAAAGCGGGTAATCTAGCATTGACATAAGGCTTTGGGGGTCATTCTTCCTGCGGAAAACTCCGGCATTCTCATCTGCCAACTGCCGATGTTCTTTGCGCCTGAAGCCATATCCTCTAAGAAGACTCATATAAGCAATTTTGGTTACGATATTCAACGCCATTAAAACAATGGGACTTGCACTCACGGACACCTGCTGGCGTCCGACCTTTAACAGAGAGGCAACGTTTCTTTTTGCCGCTCCTCGTTTCTAGTAAATAGCCTCACCAGTGTCTTACTGGTATTTAAACTCCTCATCGATAGCCACGGCTAAAACAATTATGGCTCCAAAGATTCGCTTTAGAACCTTGAGGAATTATAATGATTTAGAATGCGACAATCCTTTAAGTTCGTTTAAGTATCTTATCAAGGAGCAAAATAAAAAAGTCTATCTATCTGTATACATAGATATGCATATGCAAATAATATTTTTTTGGCGATACATACCTCATCTAAAACCTACTCAGTCCTACCACTCAGTCGCTGCACCAGGTTGTTGAGTGGCTAGAACTATCTGTTGACACAGAGCGTTATTTTGGGGTGGAACCACAACTTTACTGCACACCCAGTATTACCCTAGAAGCGTTTGCCACAATTATTAGCCCACGCTTCTTGGTCAAGTCGATCAAGGAGATAGATAGACAATAAATGTTATTACCTATATTGATTTTGCAACGTGATGTTAACAAATATTTAAAGAATCCAGTTGATTTAGCCAACCAAAATGGTGTAGTTGCGTGGATATATAATTTAATTTCCGGTAAAATTGGCCAATTTTGCTATCGACCTGTTGCTGTAACTACCTCTGGAACAATCAACTCTTCACAACATTGGTTGCAACGCCACCCAAATGAACCAGATAATGACAAGCATTTTTATGTGTTTGCTAGTTACTCGCAAAAAAGGCAACAGCATTTCCAGGAGATGACTCTAGGAGAACGTCAAGAATTATTAAACCAGTTGAAATTAGATTACAGCGATATTCTTATAGATTATTTTACCACAGATAAAACCCTTAAAGAAAAAATTGATAAATTTATCAACACTATATTTTATGCTAATATTCCTGTGCCCCAAATTATCGAAATTCACATGGAAGTAATTGATGAATTTTCCAAACAGCTAAAATTAGAAGGAAGGAGTGATGAAACTTTACTCGATTACCGTCTGACGTTGATAGATATCCTCGCTCATTTGTGCGAAGTCTATAGATCTTCGATTTCTAAATAAATTAAATTTATCGATGTTGAAATCGGCACAAGCTACGACTGTTATTTACTTTCATTGCGCGTTTGCATCTTGTATTTTTCTTGTAATAATTTAGCCTGTAAATTTATGAATAAAGCCAGAAAGACCTACGTTCTCAAGCTTTATGTAGCAGGGAACACGCCTAATTCAGTACGGGCATTAAAAACACTCAAAAATATTTTAGAACAGGAGTTTGAAGGTGTTTATGCGTTAAAAGTGATCGATGTCCTGAAAAGCCCGCAACTCGCCGAAGAAGATAAAATATTGGCAACGCCAACATTGTCTAAAATTTTGCCTCCACCAGTTCGCAAAATTATCGGCGATCTTTCAGATAGAGAACGAGTATTAATTGGATTAGATTTACTTTATGAGGAATTAAGTGAAGAAGACTTTACCGAATAAAACAGAATTCAGGAGTCAGAATGGGCTACGCCCTGCTGCGCTAACAGAATCCAGAATTCAGAATACTCTATCCATAAAGCAAAAAGTCGAGCCAGTGCGTTCCTGTGGCCTTGCGTCGGCAAACAACTGGCCTTGGGGTGATGTTTTCGGGCGATACCTGGGGCAACGTCAAGGGCGAACTCAACTTTTCAAAACAGGAATAGAGTTTTAAGAAGGAAAATTTTTAATACTAGTTTTGCCCACTAGGGGCGGGATTTTAAACAAAAATTCAAATGCTCTCTACGAGACGCTACGCGTAGCTTGCTTCTTTGGAGGAGTACGCGGACACAGCTTAGCTCCGCCATCCAACAGTCGTACAAAAGTTATTCTGAATTCTGACTCCTGAATTCTGAATTCTTCATCCAATAATGTTAGTAATAAAAAACAGGGTTTTATACCCATTTGTTATCAAGCAATGAGTCAAAACGAGCAAAGAGAACCAAAAAAACCGCCGTTAATTGGGGGCGTAGAAAAAATTCGCACGATGATTGAGGGGTTTGACGACATTAGTCATGGTGGATTACCCATTAGTAGAACTACCTTGATTAGTGGCACGTCAGGCACGGGAAAAACTTTATTATCTCTTCAGTTTCTTTATAACGGTATTACCTACTTTGACGAATCAGGAGTATTTGTCACCTTTGAAGAATCGCCCAGTGATATTATTAAAAACGCTCATATTTTTGGGTGGAACTTGCCACGCTTAATTGAAGAAGGCAAGTTATTTATTCTCGATGCATCTCCCGATCCAGAAGGACAAGATATCGTTGGGAATTTTGACCTTTCTGCCCTGATTGAGCGCTTGCAATATGCTATTCGTAAATATAAAGCCAAACGAGTTTCCATAGACTCAATCACAGCGGTGTTTCAACAGTATGAAGCAATGGGAGTCGTGCGGCGGGAAATTTTTCGCTTGGTAGCACGTCTCAAACAACTGAGTGTCACCACTGTTATTACCACTGAACGCAGCGAAGAATATGGCCCTGTTGCATCTTTTGGAGTCGAAGAATTTGTTTCCGATAATGTTGTAATTGTTCGCAACGTTTTAGAAGGAGAACGCCGCCGTCGCACAATTGAAATTCTCAAATTGCGCGGCACAACTCATATGAAAGGCGAGTATCCCTTTACAATTACTAATGAAGGAGTCAACATTTTTCCATTGGGGGCAATGCGCTTGACTCAACGTTCTTCTAATGTCAGAGTATCTTCTGGTGTCAAAACATTAGATGAAATGTGCGGTGGTGGTTTCTTCAAAGATTCAATTATCTTAGCAACAGGAGCCACGGGTACTGGCAAAACCCTATTAGTTAGTAAGTTTATTCAAGATGGCTGTCTCAATGGAGAACAGGCGATCTTATTTGCTTATGAAGAATCACGCGCCCAACTCTCTCGTAACGCTTCTTCTTGGGGAATTGATTTTGAGGAATTAGAACATCAGGGTTTACTCAAAATAATTTGTACCTATCCGGAATCCACTGGCTTAGAAGACCACTTACAAATCATTAAATCGGAAATTGCGATTTTTAAACCAGCTCGCATCGCCATTGACTCACTCTCAGCACTAGCCAGGGGAGTAAGTAATAATGCATTTCGGCAGTTTGTGATTGGTGTTACAGGTTATGCCAAACAAGAAGAAATTACGGGTTTCTTTACTAACACAACCGACCAATTTATGGGATCGCATTCCATTACAGACTCTCATATTTCCACGATTACCGATACAATTTTGATGTTACAGTACGTAGAAATTCGTGGAGAAATGTCGCGGGCAATTAACGTATTTAAAATGAGAGGCTCTTGGCACGATAAGGGCATTCGCGAGTATAATATCACTGCCGATGGGCCAGAAATTAAAGATTCATTCCGGAACTACGAACGGATTGTTAGCGGTGCTCCTACTCGCGTTAGTATCGATGAAAAGGCGGAACTTTCTCGCATCGTCAGACGTTTTGAAGATAAACAGAGTTCCGATTCCTAAATTTAGTATCGTAGTATATTCTTTCCTAAACTTAGTATCGTGCTATATTCTGTGGTGAAGAAAGGTTTTCTGCCGCTAGATTGATTTTCGTGTGAGGGGATGCGGTGAAAGGACAGCAATTATTCCATAGCTTCTTGCCTGGTGTGACAGCAGCGGTCTTAACAACTCAGCCTGCGTGGGCTGGTAATGTGAAAGTAAGTGGGGTACAGCTGGCGTCTTCACCGAGTGTTTTGACTTCTACCTATAGTCAAACCTTGGGTGTTGACATCATGAATACGCAATTGCCTAAAACAGCAGATGTTAGTATTCCAACCCTATTACCTGCTCCTGGTTTTACTAAGTTTAATGTGAAGCCTTTAAGTAATAACAGTATTCCAGTTTTTCTGGCTGGGAATACTGATGTGTCAATAGAACAAGTAGCTCAAAAAGATGAAGGTAGACTTCCTGATTTAACACCTACCTCTGGTTCTTCCCAACAGCCAGATATCAATCGTTCTGTTCAAAGCAACCAAAAACAGAGCAATTCAAGCCCTTATTGGCAGAAATTAAAGAAGATAGTAGTTCCTGACTACACTTCTAAACCAACTTCTGCCCAAAAAGAAATTTTGTCACTGTCTGCTTCACAGCAGCCAGCAGTTCAAAAGATAAATACTGTTACTCAGTTGCAGACATTTTTACAAACTTCACCCACAGGTGTAGGCGCAGCAAAGCTGTTGTCAGCCGAGAGGTGTCCACAGCAGGAGTTGGGAAAAACTAAAACTGACTCTTTGGCTGCTTTGCTGGTGACCTCAAACACCTGTTTACAACAAAATGCTGTTGACAAACGCCTAGCTCAGAGCAATACCACGGTTCCCACAGATTCAACGCCGACTCCTATTTTACCAGGAAGCGTAACTCCTGCACCAGCAGGTTCGACACCGACTCCCACTGTGCCCTCAGGTGGGGTGCAAATTCCTGAGAACCTGATTCCCAATGCAAATCCCCTACAATTTCCTACTAAACCGGGGGAAGTGACACTCCAGGAAAATCAGCCGATTACTTTGGGACAGGCTTTAGAATTAGCACGGCGTAACAATCACGATTTACAAGTGGCGTTATTGGAGTTACAACGCAGTCGATATGCCCTAAAAGAAGCGGAAGCTGGTTTATTGCCGACTCTTGGGATTAGTGCGGATCTTACTCGCAGTCAATCTTCTACTAACCAGCTTCAGGATGAATTAAGTGGGCCAAACAGCTTACGCTCTACAGATGAACCCAACACAGCTTTTTCTGGACAAGCACAACTGTCTTATGACCTATATACCTCTGGGTTAGGTAAAGCCCGTAGAAACGCCGCTAGGGAACAGGTACGCTTCAATGAGTTGGCTGTAGAAACTCAGTCCGAAGAAATTCGCTTGAATGTGACTACTGACTACTACAATTTACAACAAGCAGATGAACAAGTACGTATTGCCCAGTCGGCTGTACAGAACTCCGAGGCTAGTTTACGGGATGCAGAAGCTTTGGAGCGAGCTGGAGTTGGTACGCGGTTCGATGTGCTGCGATCGCAGGTGAATTTAGCAAATGCCCAACAAGATCTAACTAATGCTAGATCCCAGCAAACAATTTCCCGTCGTCAGTTGGCTACTCGCATCAGTTTGCCACAGGGGATAAATATCAGCGCCGCCGACCCTGTACAATTAGCTGGTCTTTGGGATCTGACGCTAGAAGACAGTATCGTGCGAGCTTTTCAAAACCGCCCGGAACTCCAACAACAGTTGGCACAACGTAATATTAACGATCAACAGCGCCGACAAGCCCTTGCAGAACTAGGCCCTCAAATTAGTTTGGTAGCCAGCTATGACCTGCTAGATCAGTTTGATGATAGCGTCAGTGTTACAGATGGTTATTCATTTGGAGTTAGGGCAACTCTAAATTTGTATGATGGGGGAGCATCAAGAGCGAGGGCAGCTCAGCAGAAAGTTAATATTGCGATCGCAGAAACTCAATTTGCTGAACAGCGTAACCAAATTCGCTTTCAAGTAGAACAAGCCTTTTCTACCCAGCGATCTAATTTGGAGAATGTTCAAACCGCTAATACCGCCTTAGAACAAGCAAGAGAAGCTCTACGTTTAGCACGTTTGCGATTCCAAGCTGGTGTAGGCACTCAAACTGATGTAATTAACTCTGAAAACGACTTAACAAGAGCTGAAGGTAATCGAGTCACAGCAATTTTGGATTACAACCGTGCTTTAGCTCAACTGCAACGCTCTGTTACCCTCAGAGGGCTACGCTAGTTACCCAAAATGAAACTTTATCATAGAAATGAGTAGCATTTCTAATTAAAAAACCTCAAAAGCCTCATTTTTCAGTGATTAAACTGCAAAATGAGGCTTTTTACTAAAAATTGAACATAGGGCATTGGTTATTTCTCTCCCTGCTCCCCCTGCTCCCCCTGCTCCCTCATCCCCCTCATCTTCCCCATGCCCCATGCCCAATTTTCATGTGAAGTGTCAAAATTGAACTAACATAACTGAGTGTTCGTAGTTTACCGCCGTAGGCATCGCTCGCCTTGTCAAAGACCCATGACTAAAGTAACATCAAAAGAAATTGCACAGTTTCGCTCTCAATTAGCAGATGATCCCAGCGATATGGAAGCGCTGGACTTGATTGAAGACTGTGATGGAGATTTAGAGGATGCAGCGATGACGCTAGCTATCCGCGCAGGACAAGAACCAGAAAGAGCAAATTCCGAATGGTTGGATGCTTTGGCTAGAAAATGGCGTGCGGTTATTTGTCAACAAGAATATCGGGAAGATTTGCTCAATAGTTCCCTTCAGGAAATGATGGAACATCTCAAAACAACGCCCACGTTTCCGAAGATTTTGGCAACACCAGTTTTAATTTATGTCCTCAAGCAAGGCGTGAACAATTTTTGTGAGCCACTGGATTCATTAAAGTAAAAGGGATTGGGGATTGGGGATTGGGTAATCAGCGTAAAAATTACTGTAGAGGTAAAGCGCAATACTAAACCCCTATCACAAATCTGATTTTTTCAGTGATTCATATTTGGTATTGCATGTCAATACGTAAGTAATACTAAATTTTGACTCCTGAATTCTGAATTCTGAATTCTGAATTCTGACTCCTGCCCACAGGACTGATACGCTGTTAATTAAGGCAAAACTTTTATTAAATAACTATTGTAGAATCAATGAATTACCTTGTTGCTGTATTACCAGACCGCATTCAGGCTGAAGCTGCTTACTTAGCTTTAGAAAAAGAAGGCATAAGCAGTACTATTCTAGGAAAGGGCTATAAAACCGCTGACGAGTTTGGCTTAATTGACCCCAAAGACCAAGCCAAAAAGCAAGCACAGCTCATGGCAACCTGGCTAATACCATTCGGCTTTTTTGCAGGTTTTACCTTCAGCCTAATTACTGATTTGCATACTTTTGCCTGGGCGGGTGAAGTTGGCAATCACATCGTTGGAGGACTGCTAGGTGCTGCTAGTGGTGCTATGGGTGGCGTGTTTGTCGGTGGCGGAGTTGGTTTACTCGTAGGTAGTGGTGATGCTTTACCTTATCGCAACCGTCTGGATGCGGGTAAATATTTAATTGCAGTTGAAGGTTCCGAAACTCTGACTCGACAAGCAACCAGAATATTACGGCAATTTGAACCAGAAAATATTCAGGGTTATGCAGGCACAAATACCGTGTACTAAATGAATCATAGTTTACACATTACAACACAGCGGCTTGAGTTGCTTCCTTGTTCCTTGAAAGTGGCGCAAGCCGCTGTAACAAAAAACAAATCTGAAGTCGAAAGGCTCTTAGGGTTACGTGTTCCTGATGAATGGTATGCCTCTGAGGTGTTAGATTTTTTCCCAATGTATGCTCAGATGCTAATAGATGATCCTTCCCAGTTGGGTTGGGGTGTGTGGCTGATGATTCACATTGCTGATAATACCCTGATTGGTGATTTGGGCTTCGGTGGCAAACCTAATGAGCAAGGAACAACAGAAATGGGTTATGAAGTGATATCGGCGTATCGTCAGCAACGATTTGCTTTTGAAGCTGTAGAAGCATTAGTGAATTTTGCTTTTACTCAGCCGGAACTCAAAAGAATTATCTCTCATTCTCCAGATGATCATGCTGCCTCAATTCGCATTCTTGAAAAGTTAAGAATGCAACAAATTGCTAGAGATGAAAACCTTATAAAATGGGAATTAAAGTTAGAATCAAGATAGGAATTCAGAATTCAGAATTCAGAATTCAGAAGTAAGACAACCTCTATGCTTGGCTTTGAGAGTGAAGCTGTGTACTTCAGCAAATTGAAATCCGCTGTAATTCCTAACTCCTAACTCCTAATTTTTCCAAATGTTGCCACGAGAAGAACTTTTAAAAGGTGTTGAAAATCGAGATAGTGTAGCTCGTGTAATTGACCAAGCAGAGCAAGCTATTAAAACTTGGGAAGTGGTTGTAACGGATTTTTTATCTCCTCCAGAATTGGCGGAAATTCAACGGGTGTTTAGTCGATTAACAGAGGTGCAATTAGCTGTGTGGGGTGGATATCCGCAAGCTGAACGCCAAAGAATAGCGATCGCTCGTTCGGAATTACCTTTAGATCAATCTCAAGTCAGCCTTGTTGCAGTAGAAATTGCTGGTAATTTCTTGTTTGATACCGCCAGTCACCGCGACTTTTTAGGCGCAATGCTGGGGACAGGAATTGTCCGTGAAAAGACAGGAGATATTATTGTTTTGGGAGAACGGGGGGCGCAGGCGATCGTCGCCCCAGAGTTGGTGGAATTTTTGGAAATGAGCCTGAAACAGGTGCGATCGGTTCCTGTGAAAACTCAACAAATAGAGATTACCGAGTTAAAGGTTCGAGAACCGAAGAAAAAAGAATTAACTACTGTGGAAGCGTCTTTGCGATTAGATGCGATCGCCTCTGCTGGTTTCGGCATGTCCCGCAGTAAAATGGTTGATTTAATAGACTCTGGTGATGTCCGCGTCAATTGGAAAGAAGTAAATCAAGCTAGTTCCCAAGTCAAATCAGGCGACTTAATCGCCATTCGCTCTAAAGGACGTTTAGAAGTAGGAGAAATTGCTGTTACTAAAAAAGACCGTTATCGAGTTCAATTAACAAGGTATATGTGATTTTTGAGCCAATAAAAATATACTATATTCAGAATTATGACTCCTGAATTCTGAATCCTGGTGTAAAATCTAAAATCCAAAATCGTTTAGACTTTAAACCTTTTTGCCAAAATATTCAGCAGAATTTTTCGCGGTACTAATCGAGCTAATGTACTTCTAATTTGAGTAGTAATATCACCAATAATAACGGTAGGCTGCCATTCTTCTAAAGCTCTGAGAGATTCACTAACTACTTCTTCAGAGGAATATACCTTTTCTCTGCTTCCTGCTAAAGCTGGAGGAAAATTAGCTTCTGCAAAAAAATTTGTTTCTATAGGCCCTGGACAAGTAACTAGGATACGGACACCATATTGGCGGTTTTCTGCCCAGAGTGCTTCACTAAAGCTGAGAATAAACGCTTTACTAGCAGCATAAACAGAAAGATATGGTATCGGTTGAAATCCAGTAATTGAAGATACGTTAATAATACTTCCAGAACGACGTTGCCGCATCAAAGGTAGAAATTTATGGGTTAAATCTACCAATGCCACAATATTTAATTGTACGATTTTAACTTGTCTTTCTCCATCTGACTCGGCAAAGTCACCATAGCAACCAAAACCAGCATTGTTGATTAATAAATCAATCGTTAATCCTTTTGCTTTTGTGGCATCAAATACAGCGGCGGCAGCGTTAGCTTCTGTAAGGTCTTTAACTATAACATCTACTTCAATTTTGTGTTTCTCTTGTAGTTGTTGAGCTAATTTTTTGAGTTGATCTTCCGAACGAGCAACGAGTACAAGATTTGTCTTGCGTGCAGCTAATTCCTGGGCAAAAGCCTTACCAATACCACTAGAGGCACCAGTAATTAAAGCAGTTGACATTCTACATATTCAGATAGTTTTTCCAGCACATTATAAATATTAGCCAGAGTGGATATAAATTTTAACTATCTAAAGTGATATACCTAAAAGGGTTAAACCAGCATCCAGTACTAACTACCATTGTTCAGCCCAATAGATAATTTCTGAGGCAGAACTATTAATTGCAACACCATAGCTATTTCCATGATTCCATTTGAAGCCATATCTACCTCTGTCTGTTGCATTTAATACTAATATTTCATATGCATCTGGAAAAGTTTCCGCCGGAAAGTCACTGGTGTAGAAAAAAGTTGTTGGCACACCGTTAGGCTGGTTGATATGGTCGTTTGTATTACCACCTCTATATTTATGTTTTGCATTATTTCTGTATTGTGAGAGTAATTTTTTTATTTTTTCTGGCGGCTGTTTAAATCTAATTTGAAAAAAACTACCTCCTTGTAAAAATCCAGGAGAATAAGCAATGCGAAAATATTTAGCATCAGTGGGAATTTGATTCGGAAAATGTCTTAGTAGGTCATAATTAGACCACAATTGATTCCGAATTTCTTGATAGCGTGCTGTATCAGTTATTATTTCAGGTTCACTAGTATTGCTAAAAGCTTTTCTGAGGAAAAAGCTTCCCCCAACAATACCAAGACTGCCAAGGGAAAATAGAACTATCATGGCAGCTTGGATAAAATGCGTAGGCATAGCCCGTCGTAGACATCGCTTCATCAAATTAAGTGTGTCTAATTTTCATAGTCATATACCTAACTAGTAAACCAAATTCGTACTATTGCGGATATCCTGCTAGAGATATTAACAAAAACTTTGTCTATTTAGGCGAAAATTGGACTATTTGTAAAATTATGGTGAAGATGACCAATGCTTACTTAGTTAAATACCGCAGGTTGTCCTTGTTGAGGTTAATACTAACGTTATAGATAACGAAATCAATGCCACAGCTATCTCTTATTTTTTGAATTCTTCCTGATGAAGTGAGGACTAAAGCGGATATATAAATAGTAGATGCACCTTAATTAAATCACAGCCCTCAGCCTTTAGCTGGGGGCTTTATTTATTGCTGATAATTTTGATTTTGGAAATAAAAAAATATTCTTAACGAGTCAATTTTACCCGGATAGAGCAAGAATTAAAGCGGATCATTAAATGGTAGATGCACCTTAATAAATTTCTCGCCCCCAGCTTTTAGCTGAGGGCTTTATTTATTACTGATAATTTTGATTTTGGAAATAAAAAAATATTCTTAACAAGTCAAACTTGCCCGGATAGAGGCAGAATTAAAGCGGATTATTAAATGGTAGATGCACTCTAATAAATCACATATGTCACAGCCCTCAGCCTTTGGTCTGGGGCTTTTATTATTTAAATATAGATGGTAGCAAACCGGGAGCTAACCACAGACCATAACCAATAAATCCAAATAGCAAACTAATCATGGCTGTAATAACATAGCTGATACAAATTAATAAACCATCAGATTCGATGGTGGCAACAGTTAAAAGTAAAATCCCTACAGTGGGAATAGGATTTGTAAGGGGAATTGGTAATATTAGTAATATTGTTAACCAAGAGATGCAAAACCCATTGATTCGCCAAATTAAGGGATTATGGGCTATTTTTCCCAATCGGGGACGGGCTATTTTTTGTAATATTTTAGTGAGACGACCCAAGTTTTGTAAAAGTAACTGGGCAAAGGCACGAGGAAATTTGTAGTTAGCGATTCTTTTCGGTAGCCAAGGCGATCGCCTTCCTAAAAGCATTTGTACTGACAACAGCAAACAAGCAGCACCAAAAGGGCCAGTTAATCCCGGTGGCATCGGAAACAAAAACGGCAATACTAATAATGCAATTACCAGGCTGAACCCTCGTTCTGAGGTTTCTGCCAGAATATCACCTAGAGTCAGGGGTTGTTCGGCTAGGCGTTCTAACAGGGACTTTATATCTTGAGAAAATCTCAGATGCATTTGGCGTGATTTTGATCAAAGGGAGTGGGGAGTGGGGAGTCAGGGGAGTGGGGGAGATGAGGGAGATGAGGGAGATGAGGGAGATAAGGGAGAACAATTCCTAACTTTTAACTCTTAACTCCTAACTTTTAACTCTTAACTCCTAACTTTTAACTCTTAACTCCTAACTCCTAACTCTTAACTTCTGCGGGTACTAAAACACTTATAGCTTTAGGTATAACTCGGAAATGGGCAGGTGTGTAAGTAGTGATTTCACCATCTGTATTAATGGGACGTGGTTTGCGAGTATATAAATGTATTTCCTGACCTTGAAGAGAGCGTACACTCTCCCAATGTATATGCCGCCCTTGTCGCATTGCAGGTAATAATAATATAATCTGCCACCAATGTTGAATTTCCAAACTATAAAGATCTAGTCTTTGGTCATCTATTGCAGCATCATCTGCTACTGCCATACCACCACCATAATAGCGACCGTTACCTACAGCAATTTGCACTGTTTTAACGCGAACTGATTCACCATTGATAGCAATCTCGGCACTAAAAGGTCTAGCTGACCAAATCACTTGCAATGCAGTGGCGGCGTAAGCAAATATTCCCCAACGGCGTTTGACTTCTTTGGTAAGTCGTTCGGTAATTTTTACACTCAATCCCAAACTAGCAACGTTAAAAAAGTGCTTGCCGTTGACCCAACCCAAGTCAATACGGTGTAAATTTTTCTGGGCAATAATATTACAAGCTTCGTTGAGGGAGTTGGGAATTCCTAAAGTTCTTGCTAGGTCGTTGGCAGTTCCCAGAGGCAAAATTCCTAAGGGCAACTGTGTTTCAACTAAAGCATCTACTGCGGCATTCAGAGTGCCGTCGCCACCACCAACTATTACTAAATCAACTTGATGTTGATAGCGAAGTATAACTTCAGAAAGTTGTTTCGGATGTTCTGTAGACTCTTCAATTAAAATAAAGCCGAGTGTTTTCAAATAATCGATCGCTTCCGACAGACCTTTTTGCCCTTGGCGGGCATGACGATTTACTAACAGCAGTGCGCGGGAACTCATGGGTAGTACCTTTTGTAGTTAATATGTCCAAGCATCCGCATCTGTTTACTCAGCTTAAATTTAACTATCAGAAACTTTTTCAGGTGCGATCGCAGTTATCAAAATGCATTTTATCAACACCTAATTATATTGTTATGGTTGCTATTTTTTCAGTTCTATTTTGTCTAATTTAAGTTTATCAGCTATTGAAATTTTAATAATCAGTGCATAGAGTGACGATGGCAACTTGAACTACAGACTGGGGAATCCTCCAACGAAGCGTTCAAGTTCCAAAAATCGTTGTGATAATTTTGTAGTATCTCAGGAACAAAGATAATTGTAGTGTTATCTATATGACTAGTGTGTTAATCTAGACTCGCCTTGGGGAAGCTGTAAAAGCTTTGACATAGTGTTCTGTAGTTTGAAAATTTCTATTCCTTCTAATTCACTAAACTAATTGCTAGAAAAATCGTGAGGTCATCAATGCAGCGAATTAAATTTTGGGTACTTTTCCCCCTTACCTTAATATTTGGTTGTTCAAATCAATTGCTTCAATCTAGCCCGACTGTAGCCAAATCTCAGCCAGCAGTCGTTCAAGAAAATAGCCCTACTTTGTTAGCAAAAGCAAATTACCTTTCACCGCTGGAACAACAGGTAATTATTGAAACAAATAAAGTCAGAACAAATCCTAAAGCATATCTGCCGATTTTGGAAAACTATCGAAAGCGCTTTCAAGGTAACCGAGTCAAAATTTCTGATAATACTTATTTGAGAACTCAAGAAGGAGTAAAAGCAGTCGATGAGGCGATCGCATTTCTCAAATCAGCACGTCCTCTAGTAGCTCTGAGTGCCTCTAAGGGTATGTCTTTGGCAGCAAAAGACCACGTTAAAGACCAAGGCGCAAAAGGTGCCACAGGTCATGATGGTAGCGATGGTAGCAACCCGTTTACTCGCATCAACCGCTATGGCAGATGGCTGACAACCGCAGGCGAAAATATCAGTTATGGGCCAAACACCGCCCAAGATATCGTTATGCAATTAATTATTGATGATGGTGTGCCCGATCGCGGTCATCGAAAAAACATTTTTAACGGCGCTTTTAAAGTCTCTGGTGTTGCTTTTGGAATTCACAAATCATATAGAACAATTTGCGTGATTAACTACGCTGGAGGGTATCAGGAGAAATAATTCGTAATTCGTAATTCGTAATTCGTAATTATTCTTTTATAAAAAGACCTCTCGCTGCCTTGAACTAAAGTTCAAGTTTGTCCCTCTGCGAGTCGGAGAGGGACAGGTTTTGCGTAGCAGAACCAGGGACAGGTCTTTTTATGAGGCGTTGCACATTTGAGATTGAGAAAGGATACTGTTGAGATTATCCTAAACTGAATAGCTTGGCGATCGCAGGCAATAATTTATTAGCAGCTTCAACCAGGGAGGCGACAGCGGGTAAGCCTGAAAATATTCCTTTCAACATTGTGATTGCGGTTTTTGCAGTCTTTTGTTTGGTGGATTCTTCAGGAGTTTTACCCGCTTTTGCTAAAGCTTTCACCTGTTCTAAAGCTTCGGCTTTTTCTTCATCTGGCAAATCTGAAGACTGTGAAATTGCTTCTTGCAACTGTGTCAATAATTCTTTAATTCCTGGCTTATCTATTTCTGTTGAATCAGGCAATTGGTTGAGGGCAATAGTCACATTACCGCTGATGGTTCCTAAGTTAGCAACAGAACCACCGCCAGCAATACCGCTGACATTACTACTACCTTGAATATTGATGCCGCTGATATCAGACACAAGAGTATCTCCTTCTGTATAAAATTTTGGCTGCTGGAGTGCAGTCGTTACCATATTTTTTAAATCACTAATATAATTGTCTTTTTCTACAAGCAGTAATTGTTGACTCTGAGATAAAGCTTTAAGTTGATTATAGTCATCAAAATATTCTCCACTAAGTTGAGATTTATCGCTACCTGCTGCGGTTTTGGCTCGGAGTAGGAATTTATCATTGCCGCGTTTCTCCATTGCCACAATTTCTAACTCGGCTTCGGGATGGTTTTGTGTGAGGTTTTTAAAGGCAATGGCAACAGCGCGGGGGTCAACGCCTTGATTGTGGTAAAGGTCGAGGGTGTCAAAAATTGGCTGGATAAAGTCGGCAAAGTCGCCGTCCTTGAAACATTCTTCATTATTATCAGGTTTGCGGAGGGGTTGAGGGTCTTCTTTTGTGGGTAAGCGCATGAAGACATACTCACACCTCACGCCATGTAATTTAGTTGTATTTGTAATGCCCCAATCTTCAATGTACGCACCTGTCAGGGTTGCACCTGTGAAATCAGTTGCATCTAGTTGCGTCTGCTTCAGTTTTGCTCTTGACAAATCGGTATCTTGTAAGTTTGCTTCACTGAGGTCAGCACGGATAAAGCTTGCATCTGCTAAGTTTGCTCCTTGTAAGTTCACGCCTCGCAGTGATAAACCATCAAATTTCTTGTCTTGTCCTCGTCGTGTAATTACTATCTCTCGTATTTGTGGCTTTTCAAGATAAGTTGCACCAACACGAGCAAGATTAAGTTTCTTAGCTTGGAACCAGCAAGTATGAGTTAGATTAGCGTTTATAAAATTCGTGTTTTTCAGCGTTGCCGCAGTAAAATTAGCATCTGTTAGATCAGCTCTGAGAAAACTTGTACCACCTGTGTTAGTGATAACAGTCTTTAAACACTCGTCAACTATTGCTATGGAAAAAGACATAATACCAGCTTCAACCCTAGCTCTCGCTGTAGATATAATTGCGCCTTTAGAACCAATTACAGCTAAACATATAAACCCCAAAAACGCTGAAAGAAGTGGTACACCACCAGCTAAAAGAACATTAAATACAGGTATGGAACGTATAGAACCAGTCTCAATTGCTGAGATAGCCAAAGCCAAAACTAAAGCTATACACCCAGCTATAGCTAAAACCAGATTTGCAGTCAGAGGAACAGCCCAACTATACCTAGAAGCAATCCTAGCTACAGTAATGAATATCACTAGAGTTAATACTACAGCTACAATTAAGGATTTCGATAGTGCTGAAAAAACTAATGAGACTATTACTAATGCTGCACCAATTACCCAATGGCGTTGCAGTCAAGCTTTGGCATAGCTAAAGTTTGCTCCTCTCAAGTTAGCGTTAGTGAAGTTTGCCCCTCGGATGTCGGCATAGCTAAAGTTTGCACCCGCAAGGTCTTGTCTACCTTTGAAGTCGCGTCCTTGGAGATTTTGACCGGAAAAGTCTAAAGCCATGTTCCACTTTACACAGGTGAGCAAATTTTACTACACGCTCACCCCTGTAAATTCAAGAATAGTTAAATATATTTCTAAGTTGAGGTTCAAAGGTGCAACTTCGAGGCTCAAAGGCTCAACGTTCAGGCTCAAAGGTGCAACTTCGAGGTTCAAAGGCTCAACATTCAAGCAAAAAGGTGCAACGTCCGAGTAAAAAGGTGCAACGTCCGAGCAAAAAGGTGCAACGTTCGAGCAAAAAGGTGCAACGTTCGAGCAAAAAGGTGCAACGTTCAGGTTCAGAGGCTCAATGTTGAGGCACTACAATGCTTTAAGAAGCAAAAGTAGGTGTAATTGTAATGCAATCAATTTTCTGGAGTATAGAAGAGGTAGCCCTAAGAGCTAAACAGTTTTACGAAAACGGTATTCGTCAAAATGTCGAGTGTGGTGACAACATCGGCAAGATGATTGTGATTGATGCAGAAACTGGTGAATATGGGATAGATCCAACTGGTGTAGAGACAGCGTTAAAGTTAAAACAGAAAAACCCTAATGCTAGATTGTTCACCATCCGAATTGGTTATGATGTTGCTGTAAGTTTTGGTGGTGCGATTGAGCGTACTGCTGAATGATTTATGGCAAAGTAATCAATGGTAAAGTAATAATTCCAGTGGTTTTTCGTTTACCTTCGCAACCAGATTTTTCTCTAGATTTTGTCATTGATACTGGATTTAATGACCATCTAACTTTACCACCACAGGCAGTCAGTGCGATGAATCTTCCCTTGTATTCTAGTACCGAAGCAAGGTTGGCTGATGGTAGTCAAGCTTTATTATCTATACATTTGGCAACAATTTTATGGGACGGGATAGAAAAATTAGTTCCAGTTTTAGCTGCTGGTTATAAACCAATACTTGGAACTTCTCTAATGGCAGGATATCATCTAGAAATAGATTTTCAAGACGATGGTTTAGTTTCCCTAGAAAAACTCTAAAGGTGCAACGTCGAGGTTTAAAGACGCGATAAATCGCCGTCTCTACAATAGTTAGCCCTTTGTAGAGACGGCGATTCATCGCGTCTGTTGCCTTAACCGAACAGTCTTATCTACCTCACCTATTCCCCCACAACCCAGGCACCATGAAACCCATAAGGCACCCGTTGGGGAATTATCACCCGCGCTACAGGTTCAGCAGTTATATCTTGGGCATTCACCACTACCAATTCTGAAGTATCCGAACCCTCATCATGGACAAAGGTCATAAGCCAACCATCATCCTCTACCGTTGCACCAGGACGTGGCGCAAACACAGCTTCACCGCCATAGCGTCCTTCTCCGAATTCATGGGTTTGGGACTTTCCATTGCTAAAGTCGTACTTGATGATACCTTCAAATAAAGGTAGGGGACTGTTTGCCGCTTTATTACTGTAGCCATATCGGGTTTTTCGCCCCAACAGGTTTTCGTTGACGCGGGGAAATTCGGAAGCTACATCATCCAACATTTCTTCACGCACTGTCCCCGTACTCAGGTTAAATCGCCAGCGATACAGGCGGGGAATATTTGCTTCTGGGTCGAGTTGTGAATCATCAGAAATCAAAACTGTAGTCGAACTCATGCGACAAGCAATCAGCACTACTTCGTCTCCCTCTTCGTAGGCGTTGAGGGTATGGAAGGCGTAGCAAGGGAGACTTTCAAACCAGCGGATATTACTGTTATCACCATGACGTGGTACAATGCCGAAACGACTAGGGCGATCGCGCTCAAACATCATAATAGGTTCTCCCCGTTGCGCTCTTTGGGCGCTGAAAGTCACCGGCAAATCCATAAAAATGGTGTAGTTTTCAGTGATGGCGAAGTCGTGCATCATGACCCCAATTGGCAAGTCAATTGGCACTGTCCGTAAAAGTTCCCCTTGTGCTGAAACCACACTATATTGCAGGTATGGTGGCACCAAGGGAGAATAGCCAAAGAAGATCATTTCGCCTGTCACCGGGTCTACCTTGGGATGGGCTGTGAAGGCAGAAACCAGCTTGCCATCGTAGGTGTACTCGCCAATAGTTTCTAATTCTGGCAGCTTGATGGCGTGAGGACCACCCGATTCGTTCAGCGCCAACATTTGACCAGCGTGCCACACTAGGGCGGTGTTGGCTGTATTTTTCCGGGGACCGTGGGGATTATCCATTTCTCGTGGTTCTAATAACCCAGTCCAGATAGCCTTACCCGCTTCTCGTTCCTTTTTCCATCCCCTTGTTTGGACGTAGCGGTTACGATAAGTTGCTACACCGTTGGTAATTTGTACACCATGCAACATTCCATCTCCATCAAACCAGTGATATTCACCGATGGGTGACCATTGAGGGTTAGGGCCATTGCGGACAAACATCCCGGATAACTCAGGGGGTAGTTCACCAATAACTGACAATTTGTCAGTGGTGATTTCTTCGCGGACTGGGGCAAAATTGCGATCGAGATAGGGATTAACTGCTACTGTTGTCATTGTTTTGATTGATGAAAGTTAGAGAATTTGGTATTGTGATGAATGTGGGTTTTGCTGACTAATGACATTGATTGCTGTCTTCAACCAATCAATATAAGTCTGTTCTCTACGGATGACCAACTCCAGCACCAGCCTTTGCATTACCTCCTCGCGGCTGGCAGACTCATCACCCAATAGTGGTAAATCGATATTTTCACATTTGGCAAGCTTTTCGTTTCGAGCCGCCAATTGCTGCTCTAATAGATGAATAATGATTTCATTAGGCAATTCATCTGCAAAGTGCAACTGAATCAGCATTGGTTCCCGTAGAATTGGTAAGGGTTGGTGAGTACCAAGCCATTGAACCAGTTCAGCTTTTCCTGATTCGGTTATGCTGTAGACTTTGCGGTTAGGGCGATCGTGCTGAATCTCAATCGTACAAGTAATATAGCCTTGCTCAACTAGCTTTTCGAGGGTTCTATAAATTTGTGCTTGGTCTGCTGGCCACAAATGGCCAATGCATTGGTCGAAGCAGCTTGTTTTAAGGTCATAGCCTGTCATTGCTTGCTGCTGAAGAAGACCCAGAATTACATGTGCTAACGACATGAAAACGGTTTTTCCATAATTACTGTTTACTCGATCGCTTCTATCTATATACTTGCTATAAGTTTATGCTAATATATGATTAGTCAGATATGAAAGATGACCGCTATAAAAAGACATGTTAACTATAGTGTGTCCTAGTAAGAAAATCGATACATGCACTTCGGTTGATAAATACCGAAGCAGAAACTATTCAAGTTATTAAAGACTATCGTAACAAGAGGATGGGTAACATTGACTTCTAACACACTTTTACAAAGAATCCGTCAACATCAATATCTGCGTGATTTACGAAATAAATTACTATACCTTCACAAGATGTTGCTGGAGACAGAACGCATCGCCTACGAACAAATTAGTGGACGGGTATCAAGTACAGAACTCCTGCAACTCGTCATTGGTCATGAACAATTTGCTTGGCTACATCGGATTTCTGAGATGGTTGTGCAAATTGATGAAATGCTGATAGCAGATGAACCAATAGCCCTGGATGATTTGCAAAAGTTGATTGCCGATGTCCGCACGTTGATTGTGCCCTTAGAGACGGGTAATACCTTTGAAAGAAAGTATTATAACGCACTCCAGAGCGAACCCGCTGCTGTGTTGGCACATGCGGAGATATCAAAGCTTCTGATGTCTAATGTTCAGTAACTTCAGCATCTGGCAATTGAAGCACAAAGACCTTGGTAGGGTAGCACAGCTGTGCTACCCTACGGTAAATCTATATGTATGAAGATTTTCGTGAAATGGCATAACACCCTGAAAGCGAAAAAGATTTCAGGGTGTTACGTCCTTCATACCATGAAACCTCTGCCGTCTGTGCGGGTTTCCAGCATTCAGACTTTCCACAAAATCTAAAATCTAAAATCTAAAATCTAAACAGCCAAAAATCATCCCAGCAAGTAAGATAAAACCAATCCAGACGTTTTGGCGAAACATCTCACCATAAACAGGGTTAGGTAAATTTTGCTCTCTTAATCGCAGAGATTGCCAAACCCAAGCAATAGTAGCTAGTGCAAGGCTAATCCAGAAAGGCAGGTGAAGATTTATAACTACGCCTAAGCAAGCTAATAATAAGATTGTGCCAGCAAAGAAAATTCCAATAGCCGCAGGGGCATAATCACCAAAAAATAGAGCGCTAGAATTAACACCAATGCGGCGATCGTCTTCTTTGTCGCTCATGGCATAAACTGTATCAAATCCCAATGTCCACAATACAGTTGCGCCCCAAAGTAACCAAGTTGGTTGGGAGATAGTTTGCGTTACTGCACTCCAGCTAATCAACACCGCAAAACCCCAGGCGATGGAAAGTACTAGTTGTGGAATAGGAAATACTCGTTTTGCCCCTGGATAAAGTAGAATTACTGGCACCGCTGCCACAGATAACCAGAAACTCAAGGGGTTAAGATAAAAAGCCAGAACCGCCGCACAAGCCAGTGCCACTATAGCGACAACAATCCCAACTTTCACGGACAAAGCACGAGAAGCCAGGGGGCGATCGCGTGTTCTCTCCACTTCTGGATCGATATCTTTATCCCACAAATCGTTGACAACACACCCAGCCGCACTTGTGGCCAGAGTACCCAATACAATCACACCAACCAGAGGTAAAGGTGGTTTCCCAGCAGCTGCCAAAAAGACAGCCCACAAGGCAGGAATCATCAATATTAATCGTCCTTCAGGTTTATGCCAGCGCAAAAGGCGCATAATCACAAGCCAAATTGGCTTTTCGTCACGTTCTGGTGTCGTTAACATAGCGTGGGGAGTGGGGAGTGAGGAGTGGGGAGTGGGGATTGGGTAGTTACAATTGCGTATCAAGAAAATTTTTCTCTAGTCCCGACTCCCAACTCCCTATTCCCTAATTCACAGATCTTTACATCTATAGAATAACGTTATTTGTTATTTGTAAAAACATAACCTCAAGTGGCAACTTTAAAAACCTTTAAATAGTCACTGGAGTTGTAAGCAGTAGGGTGAATATACTTAGCTCAGTTAATCTCGACAAAACTGAGTGCTGAGTTGGGAGTTCCGAGTGCTGAGTATTTTTAAGTTTTACTCAATACTCAACAGTGAACACAGGCTAAATGCCCCGCTAGCACTAACAGCACTCAGCACTGAGTATGGGCTAGTGTGTTGCAATAAATATCAGTGCCAGCTACCCCGACATACCACCGTTTGCCATCACTATTTAGAGAGAAAACTAGATGCAGAACGTCATTTCGGCTAGCTGGGAGAGTATTCCAACTCAACCAGTTGACCAACACCGGATTATTGCTGCCATTGACTTGGGGACAAATTCTCTACACATGGTAGTGGTAAAGATTGACCCCACACTACCAGCTTTCAGCATTATTGCCAGAGAAAAAGAAACCGTCAGGCTAGGCGATCGCAATATTGCCACAGGGGAACTCAAACCTGAGATAATCACAAAGGCGATCGCTGCTTTGGGACGCTTTCAAGAAGTTGCCAAAACTATCAATGCTGAAACTATCATTGCTGTGGCAACTAGTGCTGTGCGCGAAGCCCCCAATGGTAAAGATTTTTTGCACACCATACAAGCCGAGTTGGGTTTAAACGTTGACTTGATTTCTGGTCAAGAAGAAGCGCGACGAATCTACCTTGGCGTATTGTCGGGGATGGAATTTCACAACCAGCCCCACATCATTGTTGATATTGGTGGCGGTTCCACAGAATTAATTTTGGGGGACAGTCACGAACCCCGCACTCTTACCAGTACTAAAGTCGGTGCAGTGCGACTCACTAGTGAGTTAATCACCACCGATCCCATTAGCAATACTGAGTTTCAATATCTCCAAGCTTATGCACGCGGAATGTTGGAACGTTCTGTAGAAGAAGTACTAGCAAATCTGGAGTTTGGAGAATCTGCCCGTTTGGTGGGTACGGCTGGCACTATTGAAACCCTAGCGATGATTCATGCACGGGAAAAGTCAGGTGCTATCCCCTCCACTCTCAATGGCTACCAGTTCAGTCTCAAAGACTTACGGGATTTGGTAAATCGGTTGCGGAAACTGAGTAATGCAGAAAGGGCTGCTGTACCTGGAATGCCAGAGAAACGGTCAGAAGTAATACTCGCAGGGGCAGTAATTTTACAGGAAGCCATGACCCTTTTGGGTGCTGAGTCCGTGACAGTCTGTGAACGTTCTCTGAGGGAAGGCGTAATTGTAGATTGGATGCTTTCCCACGGTTTAATTGAAGATAAACTGCGCTATCAAAGTTCAGTTCGGGAACGCAATGTTCTAAAGCTTGCTAATAAGTACCACATTAATTTAGAACATAGCGATCGCGTGGCTAAATTTGCCGAAAGTTTATTTGACCAAATGCAAGGTAGCCTACACCATTGGGGAGCCGACGAGCGACAATTACTCTGGGCAGCTGCAATATTACACAACTGCGGTCATTACGTCAGCCATTCGTCTCATCACAAGCACTCCTACTATCTAATTCGCAATGGTGAATTACTCGGATATACAGAAACTGAGATTGAAATCATTGCCAATTTAGCGCGTTATCATCGCAAATCGCCGCCCAAGAAAAAACATGAAAATTACCAGAGTTTCCTGACGAAACATCAGCGACAAATAGTCAGCCAATTGAGTGCCATCTTAAGATTAGCTGTTGCCTTAGATAGACGACAAATTGGCGCCATCGCCCAAGTGCAATGTGAGTATTATCCACAATTTCGGCAAGTCAATCTGTTGATTTTTCCATCCCAACTTGATGATGACTGTGCCTTAGAACTCTGGAGTTTAGATTATAAAAAAGAAGTGTTTGACGAAGAATTTCGCGTGAAATTAGTAGCGACTTTAGAAAAGTCTACTGTTGCTAATTTCTCCTAGAAAGTAGTAAACAGGTGCATTACATAGCGTTTATGCACCTGTTTAATATAGTATAAGCGCATAAATATACGTTTAGACGAAATAAATATAATTCAAGTACGCACTTCACACTTTCATTACATTTTCATCCTACTTAAGAAAGAATATATAAATCTCCTTAAGAAGTATTTGAATTACGGAAATTAGCAATTAGAATATAGCTAACAGTTTCATTACTGTTAGGTTATGTTGCAAGGGGATATCTGGGCTTGAGAAACCGAGGTATCCTCATTTTTGTATATATATATTTATCAATATTTTGCACTTAACAATACTCAATTTTCAGCATATTAGTTGTTCCACATTTAAAAAAGCACAGATCGTGTAGCTAAGTTATTGACTAGCGCTCAGCTTCAGGAGAGTACTTGCAAAAGTCATTCTTTTCGAGTTCTCGTTTAGGCTGGGTTAGTTTGTTAAGAAACGAAACCTAAGAATACATAAAACTTCATTTCTGTCTTGAAAATAGGGAATAGGGAATAAAGAGTGGGGACTAGGGGGAGAAAACCTTTTGTATGTTTGGTTTTGGGTTTTTCGGCGATTAGTTATTTTCAAAAGTGATGTTCCTTTCTTATAAAGTTCAAATGCCTCTGTCTTCCTGCAAAGGGCCTATGGCTGAAACCGCCGTTCTGCGTCGCTAACGCTGTGCTAATAGATATAAAGAAGCCTTAATTCTTTATATTTAGGACTTACGTAAAAATCGCTGAAAAGCTTAATTTATCGAACTGCCAAGAACGCCTTTCCTCCGGAACGGTACGCGAACGCGCAGCCTATCGTAGAGAAGAATTCGTAGAGTGTGCGTCAGTCCTAATATTTAAAAGCACTTCAAATCAAGGCATCCAGCAGCTAGCATCAGGTGTTTGAAGCTACAAATAAGTATTTTTGCTTCACAAAACGACATAATTCGGTAAAATTGGGTAAAGCAATTTTTACGCTTGTTAAACAAAGGCACCTGCAAACCCATGCAACTGAAACTCAGTGCATTCCGACTTCCCTTCGCTCCTCTTTTGTTAATTGCACCCTTTTTCCTATGGGGGACAGCAATGGTGGCAATGAAGGGAGTGATACCCCACACTACACCTTTATTTATGGCAGGTGTTCGTCTGTTGCCAGCTGGGGTATTAATTTTGATAGCAGCAGCATTTATGGGTAGACCGCAGCCGAAAAGTTGGACTGCGTGGCTATGGATTGCCTTATTTGCCTTGGTCGATGGAACACTGTTTCAAGGATTTTTGGCAGAAGGATTAGTCAGAACCAGTGCTGGATTGGGGTCTGTGATGATTGACTCCCAACCTTTGGCTGTGGCTTTGCTGTCGTTGTGGTTATTCCAGGAACGCATTGGTTTTTGGGGATGGCTGGGGTTAGGCTTGGGAGTCACAGGTATTAGTTTAATCGGCTTACCAGACGAGTGGATTTTTCATCTTCTGGACTCTGGTGCAAATATTACAATTGGTAACTGGCAAGATTTGTTTGCTAGTGGCGAGTGGTTGATGCTGCTAGCAGCCCTATCAATGGCGGTAGGAACAGTGTTGATTCGGTTTGTCTGCCGACATGCTGACCCAGTAACCGCTACAGGATGGCATATGATTTTGGGAGGATTGCCATTATGGGGAATTTCCTCAGTTGTGGAATCCCAGCAATGGCAGAATTTAGGAGCATCTGATTTAGTAGCTTTGGGTTATGCTACCGTATTTGGCAGTGCGATCGCTTACGGATTATTCTTCTACTTTGCCTCTAGTGGTAATCTCACTAGTCTGAGTTCCCTCACCTTTCTTACACCAATCTTTGCCTTACTATTTGGTAATCTCTTCCTCTCAGAAGTCCTCAGCCCGTTACAATGGCTAGGTGTTTTCCTCACTTTAATCAGCATCTACCTCATTAATCAACGTGATACTTTAGCGGGGCAGAATAACACCATTAATATCGGCGAACAAGCCAACATACAACAGCCAATTTTAGAAGCATCTGCTAAAAAATTTAATACCGTGGGGACTAGGGAATAGGGACTGGGGACTGGGGACTGGGGACTAGGGACTGGGGACTGGGGAGATAAGGGAGCAGGGGAGCAGGGGAGCAGGGGAGGGGAGTAGAGGAGAAGTTGCTGGACTCTTTCCCCTCTGCCCCTTTGCCTCTTCCCAATCCCCAATCCCCAATCCCCAATCCCCAATCCCCAATCCCCATAACAAATGACAAATAACAGTTAACATTTGGGCGTCTTGAAGGTATTGTAATATCGATGACTTCAAAAGCACGTTCAGGCTGAAACTTGCAATATGAGGCTATGCCGTTCCTCAATCTTGGTATTTACCTGTTTTTCTTGCCTGGGTTTTTACTTAAATCGCCCAAGCACAGCTACATCTAACCCAGTACCTGAAATCTTAGAATTTGCACAAGCTAATTCGAGGGTTTCTGCTACTCCGAATGTTTTGAGATATGGTAGTCCAAAATCAGATGTGCAGAGACTACAAACTCAATTAAAGCAGTTGGGATACTACAATGGCGTGGTAGATGGACAGTACAACGCCACTACGGAAGTCGCTGTAGCGAAATTCCAGAAAGTAAAGGGCTTAAAAATAGATGGTCTTGCTGGTCTGGCGACTAGGGAGAGACTGCAAGCAGCTTTAGCAGCTAAAAAGCAGATTGTCACTTCTCCAATTGTCACTTCTCCAATTGTCACCTCTCCTGCTTCGACTCCCAAGCCAACTGCAAAACCCCAGCCAACCGAGAGAGGTTTTCTATGGTGGTTAATATTTGCCGTTGGTGTTCTAGGAAGTATTGGTGCATTTCTTTTCCTGCTAAGGTGGTTCCGTCAGGTCAAACAACTCCAAAAATCGGAAATATCAAATAGTAAAAGTTTGAATCAAGTTAAAAAAGACCCCATTACAACACCTTCACCAGAGAATTTAACTACTCCACAAACAGCTAAGCTATCACCTACTACACAATTGCTGCTACCAGAAAAAACTTCCCGTCTTGCTAAACTCAATATCATTGACGAATTAATTCAAGACTTAGGCAGTCCTGACCCGACGAAGCGCCGCAAGGCGATTTGGGATTTGGGTCAGCAGGGGGATTCTCGGGCAATTCAGCCAATGGTTGACCTGATGATTGATGCTGATTCTCAAGAAAGCAGTTTAATTTTGGCAGCTTTGGGGGAAATTGGCGCCCGCACACTCAAACCGATGAACCGTGCTTTGGTAATGTCTATGCAAGACGAAAGTCCACAAGTACGGCAAAATGCAATCCGTGACTTGATCCGTGTTTATGACATGATGAGTCAAATGAGTCAGATACTATGTCATGCACTAGAAGACCCAGATGCCGAAGTGCAAGCAACAGCACGATACGCTTTAAGTCAGATGAATAGAATACGTGCCTTGCCGGAACAACAGAATACACCAGAAGATTCACACAGTAATTTGTAATTCGTAATTAAGAGGATATTTGGAAAGTATTCTATGAAACACCAAAAGCCTCACGACCTAACCCCGTTGCCTCCATTCCCTTCTTAGGGAATAAGGGTTTCAAAGCCTCTCTCTCTACGGTGTACACACAGATTTATTAACCATACAGATACCTCGGTAGGGTAGCACAGCTGTGCTACCCTACGTTAAATCTATATGTATCAAGATTTTCGTGAAATGGTATAAGAGGCATCTCAAGTTTTGGATACCTCAGCCCCTACTTTTAAAACATACTCTAAAAATATTTCAACTGGACTTGAATTTTAGTGTTTGGGCCTGCTACTAAAAATGCCGCTTCGCCAAATTTGGGCGCTCTTGTTTTAACTTCTGGGTTGCTAGAAAATCCAAAACCTTCGACGGGAATACCAAGAATATTACTATTGAGAGTACGGTCATTATTTTGATCGTGCATGATAGCAACGGCATAATTACCTGGTTTTAAGTTCTCAAAGGTAAGCAGCAAAGGAATATCACTAATCTTGATACACTGGCTTTGTAAAACGCGATCGCCTTGGTTAGGAAATCCTTGACTGTTAGCAAATATACTCGCACAAACTTGTCCTTCTTTATTCTTTAATCCATCAATTTCTACGGTGAGTTTGCCGTTATAACCAGCTTTGGCAGTAAATGGCCATACCAAATTTCCCAAGACTGCCAACAGCAGCATACTAACTCTCAATCCTCTCACCATAAAATTTGTCCTTTGTCATTTGTTATTTGTCATTTGTTATTTGTCCTTTGTCAGTAGTCATTTGTCTAAAACCAATGACTAATGACTACTGACCAATGACTAATGACCAATGACAATTATAAGTGTTGATCTGAGTTTTAAATTATAGGTAATGTAAACCAGAAAGTTGCCCCTGCTTGGGGACTGCTATTAATACCAATTTCGCCACCATGAGCATTGATGATTTGCTTGCATAGATATAACCCCAATCCTAAACCTACAGAATTGCGGATGTTACTACCCCGGAAGTAAAGTTCAAAAAGCCGATCGCTTTGTTGTTGAGTAATACCCACGCCGTTATCGCTAACAGTACAATAAATTTTGTCATCCTTAGGAGTAGCATTAATTGTCAAAAGCAATCCTGGGGGATTGTGTTTGAGGGCATTGACAATTAAATTAGAAAAAACTCGCCATAGTTGCGTCGGATCGGCATTCACTAATGGCAAATCTGCGGTTACTAAATTTGTCAAAGTTGCTTGATTCTGTACCAGTAATGGCTCTAAATCTGCGATCGCCGCTTCGACAATTGATAGTAATTGTACGGCTTGAAGTTGTAAAACAATACCTTGTAGCTCGCTGACATGAGCTTCCATCAACGAATTAATTAAGCTAAGTTGGCGATCGCTACTTTGAATCATCCGCTCTAAAATTGAGCGTGGCACAGAAATTGAGGATTGGGCATTATTGGTCTCCCCTGCCCCTCTGTTCCCCTGCCCCTCTGCTCCCCTGCCCCTCTGCTCCCCTACCCCCACTCCCCATTCCCTACTCCCCACTCCCTGATTTAACAAATTCTTCAACACCATCAAAGTACCCAGCACTGGGTTGCGTAAGTCGTGGGAAACTGCATGAAAAAACACTCGTAGTTCTTCTTCAGTTTGTTTGCGTTGTGTAATATCTTCAATTAAACCTTCATAGTACAGCAATTTTCCTTGTTCATCCCGGACTGCGTAGGCTTTTTCGGAAATCCAGACAATACTGCCGTCTCGGCGATAAATTTGGGACTCGAACTCGGAAACCCTGCCATACTTTTCCATCAATCGCACAAATTCTGCTCGGCGGCTTGGATCGACATACAATTGGTGTTCTATATCTGTGAAGTTTGCTGTCACTTCTTCTGCTAATGAGTAGCCATAAATACGTGCTAAAGCAGGATTTGCTGTAATGTAACGTCCATCGGGAGTGCTTTGAAAGATACCTTCAACGGCATTTTCAAAAATGGTGCGATATTTTGCTTCTGCAACTTTAAGTTTTTGGTACGCAGATTCCAGTTCTTGACGGGCGAAAAACTCAGAGCGTTGCAGGCGATCGTACAGATAAACGCCCATATCACATATTGTGCAAAACCAAAAAATGTATAAAATAAACGTTACATTATATATTTCTGGGTGTTCTGGGATTGGTGTTTTTAGTCCAAGTATCGTATTTACACCAAAATAGTAAATCAGCACAGCTGCTTGAGACAGCAAGTGAAGAGTCCAGCAGACGGGCATTAATATAGCTTGACTCAAGAACAGCAGTGACCAACCAATGTGATCGGGTAGCGCGAAACCCCGAAGGGTTGCAAACAACTGTGATGCTAGACCAATTGACCAAGAAGAACCCAAAAATAATAAATCTGGACGATGACGACCGAATTGAGTTTTGTGTAGGGCAAAGCAAATAAGTATATTTAGGAGCATTGCAAAATTAATTACAAGGCTTCTAGGTTGAAGTAATCCTGGCAGGTTCTTGAACTCTTGGAAAGGGAAAAACAAGCCATAAATGTCTCGTAAAGTAAAAGACAACAGACAAATCAGCGCCAGCCACAACCATAAACGCAATCTCTGCCACAAAAATCGGTTGCGCCAAGCTTGGTAAAGAATAGTGATTTCATCTGTTTTTGGTGCAGAAAAGGTTTTTCTCCACCATTTTTGCACTGTTGTAAATGGGTTAGCCATCTGGGATTGCTGAGCATTCCTTAGTAATACTTAGCATATAATTAGCTAGTATTTACTCTCCCATTTTTTGGGAATTTATGGGAAATTTGTTGCAGATGGAGTTGCTAAAGGTAATGTAAACCAGAAAGTTAACCCGCGTTTGCGATTATTAATCACACCAATTTCGCCGCCATGTGCCTTAATAACTTGCCGACAAAGATACATTTTTAAGCCAATACTTGTGGAACAACAATCTTGGGGATCGCGGACATAGAGATCAAAAAGGCGATCGCACTCTAGTTTACTCATAGCTACGCCGTCATGTTGAATCTGAGTACGAATCATTCCCGCCTCAACGGTGGCACTCAGGGTAAAATTTAATCCTGGTGGATTATTTTGCAAGCTATGTGTTACTAAATGCGCCACGACTTTCTGCAACCGAGTTTTATCTGCCATCACTAAAGGTAAATCTGCGGGAAGTAAGTTCTTCAGAGTCGCTTGATTTTGTGTCAGCATTGGTTCCAACTGGGCGAAGATTCCTCCCAGTAAGGTGCTAAACTGCACAAGTTCGGGTTTAATCTCAAGACCCTCTTTTTCACAAGAATTAATTTCTAACAATGAGTTGATCATCGTCAGTTGGCGATCGTTACCTTGAATCATCCGCTCAATTATTGAGCGAGATACGGGAATTGGGGATTGGGGACTGGGGACTGGGGACTGGGGATTGGGGACTGGGGATTGGGGACTGGTTATTCCTCTTGTCCCCTTGTCCTCTTGTTCCCAGTCCCCAGTCCCCAGTCCCTGATTTAACAAATTCTTTAACACCATCAAGTTACCTATGACAGAAGTTCGTAAATCATGGGCAACTGTGTGTAAAACTACATCTTTAACACGATGTAATTCTTCAACTTCTTGGATTTTCTGCTGCAATTGTGCTGTACGTTCTCGTACTTGATGTTCTAAATTAATGTTTAGTTCTGCTAATTCTTGGTAAATCCGGCTTTGGTGAATGGCGATCGCTACTTGTTCTGACATTTGTTGTAGCAAATCAATTTCTATTGGTTCCCAATGACGTGTCGCTGAGCATTGATTGGCAATTAACGCACCAAATAATTCTTCATCTAACATAATTGGTACTGCCAAAGCAGCCCTTGTTCCAAATTTTTGACAGTGGGTTGTGACTTTGGAAGATACTGGCATTTGCGTTATATCTTCAACGACACGCACAACATTATCTTTGAGAAAGTTTTTTAATTCTTGTAGATAAGCTTCATCATTAGTAGACCAACCAGAAACTGATGGATATTTGGGGTCTACTGATTCGGCAAGAGTTCTAACTCCTAAATTGGCATTATAGAGAGCAATGAAGACTCGATCTGCTTGCAGAAATTGCCTGACTTCTGTTACTGTGGTTTGAAGAATTTCCTCTAAGTTCAGGGAAGATCGAATTCGCACTAGGGTTTCTGCTAACAAGCGATCGCGTTGTGCTGATAGGCGTAATTTGGCTTCTACCTGCTTGCGTTCTGTAATATCGTGATGAACTGCTAGTAGGCAAGGAATACCATCCAAATCAATAACTTCGGCTGAAAGTAATGTTGTAATTATCTTTCCACATTTTTGCCGAAATTCTATTTCTAAATTTCGGATAACTCGTGTAGCTTGTAATTCCTGTATCAACTTCAGGCGATCGCCTGCATTAATCCAAAAATTTAAATCAAAAGAAGTTTTCCCAATTGCTTCATCTCGTTCATAACCTGAAAGTTTCACAAAACTATCGTTAACTTCTATGAAGCGTCCTTCTTTGAGGGTACTAATGGTAATTGAATCGGGACTGCAACTAAAAGCTTTAGCAAATTTTTGGGCAAGATTTTGCAGAGCGATTTCTGCTTGTTTGCGTTCTGTGATGTCTCGCACAATTGCTAATATCTCGTCTTGACCACTAACTACCAACCTTGCTTCATAATCTCTGATTCCCA